>NZ_JBEWYY010000003.1:0-402481 GCF_041366435.1 Sediminibacillus sp. JSM 1682029 | reverse complement strand
CTCCTTTGTAGAAGATTTGGGAACTAGTTAGGTCTTCTTCTACAATAGGAGCAATTTTTATTTTTGTAAACAGATTACATATTCTTTCATTAAAGTAAAGATAACCCATTAATGCAACGCTAGTGGGACTGACCCTCCTATGCATTTCTTTTCATTTTCTTTTTTGGTTTTTTCGGGCTGGTCGTTTTT
This sequence comes from Sediminibacillus sp. JSM 1682029, assembly GCF_041366435.1. Classification (NCBI taxonomy): domain Bacteria; kingdom Bacillati; phylum Bacillota; class Bacilli; order Caryophanales; family Bacillaceae; genus Sediminibacillus; species Sediminibacillus sp. JSM 1682029. The sequence goes on along the minus strand of NZ_JBEWYY010000003.1, from coordinate 402,292 downwards.
TTCTTTGCGGCCGGTTTTTCTGGTTTATCGTTTTTCGCTCTATCCAATGAAGCTTCGAGCGCTTCCATCAAGTTATGCACATTGTCAGGAACTGGCTTATCTTGAGCGGTCGCTGTTTCGTCGGCGTTCTTCTTCTCTTCGATTAAATCAAGTAGAGCCGTCCGGTAATTGTCTTTGTACTTTTCCGGATCGAATTCACTGGTCAGCTGATCAATCAACATTTTTGCCGTATCCAGTTCTTTCGGATCTGCTTTGGCATCTTCAGGGACATTCGGTACTTCTTTCACGTCTCTTACTTCGTCCGGGTAATGAATGGTTTCCACGACCAGTGTATTTTCGTATACTCTGATGGCTGCCAACTGTTCTTTCGAGCGGATCACCATCTTGGCCACACCTATTTTCCCGCTGTCCGCCAAGGCTTGTCTTAGAAGGGTGTACGCTTTTCCCCCACCTTCATTCGGCGATAAATAATAGCTTTTTTCAAAGTAAATCGGATCGATTTCTTCCAGCTGTACAAAATCGACGATCTCTACTGCTTTATCCGTGTGCTCCTCCTGCAATTCTGCCATCTCCTCGTCAGTCAGCACGACGAATTTGTTTTTTGCATATTCGAAAGCTTTGACAATTTCCTCCGACTCCACTTCCCTTTCGCAAACTGGACAAACCTTTTGATACTTGATCGGTGACTGACATTCTTTATGCAGTTGACGCAATTTAACGTCTTTGTTTTCTGTTGCGGCATGCAGCTTCACCGGAATGTTGACCAGTCCGAAGCTGATTGTCCCTTTCCACATCGTATGCATGTTTATCCTCCTTTCTTGCTCCTACTTCTTGAGCTATAAGACTTAAGCTTATTTTGTCGAAAAAAACACGTTTTATGACTAGCACCCATGGAAAAGGAAAAGACTATTTACCATAACGATCACTGCATAAAGGAAGTTAAAATGATGAAGCTCATGCAGCCAATTGCCAATGAAGCGATACCAAAAGGGAAAGAATGGGTGTTTGAAACGAAATACGATGGATTCAGAGCGGTGCTTGATTGGAAAAAAGACAGCATCGATGTGATCAGCCGCAATGGAAAGAATTTAAGCAGCAACTTCCCGGAAATTCTTGCATTTTGCCGAGAGGAGCAGTCGCGGGTGGCTGCATTTCTGCCGTTGAAGCTGGATGGAGAAATTGTCATACTCAACACTCCCTACCAGGCGAATTTTCCGCTGATCCAGCAGCGGGGACGCTTTAAAACAAAAGAAACCATCGAAAAAGCGGCCAAAGCACGTCCTGCCCATTTCCTTTGTTTTGATTTACTGACACTGGCTGACAAGGATTTAAGCCCGCTCCAGTATCAGGAACGAAAAGGAAAACTAGCCGATTTACTTAACCAGCTGCAAATAAGTCGGCCGGTTGATTGGGTCAAACGGCTAGGATACATAGAAAGTTTCGATGACTGGGAAGTCCTGTGGGAAAAAGTTAAAGAACACCGTGGTGAAGGCATGGTGGTGAAACGGCGTGAAAGCCGATATGTTTCCGGAAAAAATCACCGTGACTGGCTGAAGGTGAAAAATTGGCGGGTCATTAGCTGTATCATTACCGGCTACACTCCTTCCAATGGATATTTTGACGCCGCTGTATATCATGAGGATGCCCTTGTCTCAATCGGGAAATTCAAGCATGGACTGGAGGGGGAATCTCTGGCGATGCTGAAAAAATTGGCCAATTCCAAAGGAGAAAAGACAGTTGATGTGATCAAACTGCCCCCTGCGATTTGTGTGGATATCAACTGTCTTGATATTCAGGACGGAGAACTGCGCGAACCGGTTTTTCGCCGGTTCCGTCTTGATCTGCAGCCCGAACAATGTACATGGCAGCAGGCAAGACAAGGACTGGCCATGCTACCTGCTTCAATCGACTTGAGCAATCAGGAAAAGACCTTTTATCCGAAGAAAAAGCTTGTAAAAGGGGATTTGGTTCAGTATCTACGGGAAATTTCCCCATATATGCTGCCATTCTTGAAAAACAAAGCACTGACCGTCATCCGCTGCCCCGAAGGAGTCGATGGGGAATCCTTCTTTCAAAAGCATTTACCAGATTATGCGCCGGCATTTCTGGCAGGAGACAAAAGCGGTGAAGAGACCCTGCTTCATTGCGGTACAGCAGAATCGCTAGTCTGGCTTGGCAATCATGGCGCCATGGAGTATCACGTCCCCTTTCAATATATGGGAGGGACTGACCCCATTGAAATTGTCTTTGACTTAGATCCGCCATCGATTGGAGAATTCCGCCTTGCTGTTTATGCTGCACAGTTGTTGAAAAAAATGCTTGATCAGCTTTTGCTGCAATCCTTTGTAAAAACATCGGGAAATAAAGGGATGCAAGTTTACATCCCCATTCCTGCAAAAAGTCTTACTTACAACGAGACTGCCACTTTCACGCAGGCATTGGCCATGCTTTTAGTCAAGCAGCATGATGATTTATTCACAATCGAACGGCTGAAGAAAAATCGGGGAAACAAACTTTATGTCGACTATGTACAGCACGGAAGAGACAAAACCTTGATCGCTCCTTATTCACCGAGAAGAAACGAAAACGCCACTGTGTCCGCCCCTTTATTTTGGGAAGAAGTCAACGAACGATTGTCCCCTGAGCAATTCACACTGGAAAATGCCGTCCGTCGGGTACAAGAAAAAGGCTGTCCCTTTGTCGGTTATAACCAGACAAGAGACAGCCAGGATTTAACACACTTAAAACAATTCATCAGCGACAGCAGTTAAGTTCAGGAGAAAGAAATAGCCCAGCTCCCGTTACGGAATACCGGTTCTTTGGTACCATCCTTCGCTACACCGTCAATGTCCAGCTGAGCAGAACCCATCATGAAATCTTCGTGGTTCAGACTGTCATTGACTCCGTGCTCGTCCATTTGTTGCTTGTCCATTCCAGGACCATTCTCAATATTGGTAGGATATGCTTTACCTAACGCCAAATGGCAGGATGCATTCTCATCAAACAAGGTATTGAAAAAGATGATTTTGGATTGGGATATCGGCGATTCGTCAGGAACCAAGGCGACTTCTCCCAATCGGCGTGAGCCTTCATCCGTATCAAGCAGGTGCTGCAACGTTTCTTCTCCTTTTTCCGCGGAAAACGAGACAACTTTTCCCTCCTCAAAGGTCAACGAAAAGTTTTCAATCAAATTTCCGCCGTAGCTCAAAGGCTTGGTGCTCTTCACTGTTCCGTTCACCCCGTACTTGTGCGGCATGGTGAACACTTCCTCCGTAGGCATATTGGGATTGAACTCGACCCCTCCCTCCGATTCAGCCGATCCGCCATGCCAAATGTGGTTTTCCGGAAGATCGATGGTCAAATCCGTACCTTCTGCCCGATAGATGAGCTGCTTGTATTGTTTTTCATTCAAATACTCACGTGCTTTGCGCAGCGTTTCGTTGTGGTCCGCCCAGGCTTTTACAGGATCTTCCTGATCTACGCGGGTGATACTGAAGATTTTTTCCCATAACTTCTCCTGGGCCTCTTCTATAGGAAGATCCGGAAACACTTTCTTCGACCATGCGGCCGTCGGATACCCGACAATCGACCAGCACACCTTGTCATTCATGATATAGTCGCGATATTCGCTCAGTGCTTCACCGCCCGCCTTATTGGCTGCCGCGATTCGCTTGCCGTCGATATCTTTCAGTAAGTCGGGGTTTTCTCCATAAATGGTAAGTAGCGCGTAACCATCCTTGACCATTTCCTCCAAACCTCGAGCTTTCCATTTCGGATAATTTTCTAAAACTTCCATCGGAGCGTTTTTCATTTTTAAATAAGTAAGTGTTTCATCGTTCCATTCCAAATGGACATTTTTAGCCCCTGCCTGGTATGCTTCTTTTACTACCATTCTTGTGAATTCGGCAGCTTCCACAGGAGCATTGATGATCAGTCCTTGTCCTTTCTGCAGATTGACGCCCGTCTGAATCGCCAATCTGGCATACTTTTTCAATGCATCTGCATGATTACCCATCCTAAAACTTCCCTTCACTTTTTCTTCCATTATTCCACAAATCTCGAAGCAAAGATAGTAGACAATTTGAAAAATTCGATCGTTTTTTTCACCTCTTTAAAAGATAACTTATAAGCAACCACAAAAAATTCTACGCTTTTTGCGGGCTGCTGGCGAATCTTCTCCCTTGCTTTCCAAGGGCATATCTTACAATCGTCATGTTACAGTGCCCTCCATAATCGTCTCTTCAAGCAAGTTCGTCATAAACCGAGGAAAAGTCTACCAGCTCATTGGTTTCCGTAAAAGATTGCCCTCAGGGACCACCCTATCGTATAGCCCTTCGTACTGACTTACATTCATGGATAATGGACGGACTAGCATCGAGCCCCTCCGTTTCATCGATTCATTTCCTTGTACAAAAAAAGAGTGATTTTCATTGATTTACTCAAGAAAATCACTCTTTTGGGGTTGATCTCTGTTGCTCCCGCGATGAGCGATCGGTGGCGACGCCTGCGGGAACAACGCGAGCCGAAGACCGATGGAGCGAATGGAATCTTCGTGGTATTTATTGGATCGCCGTTTTTATCGTGTCCAGATTTTTTTCCATCAAACTGAAATAGTCTTCTTGATTTTCAACGTCTTCTTCGGTGAGCACGGCCAAATTATGAACACGGAGTGTTTCAGCACCAATTTCTTTTTGCACTACCTCTGCGACTCGCGGGGTCACATTCTGCTCAAAGAGAATATATTGCAAATCATGCTCCTCAGACTCTTCGATAATCGATTCCAATTGTTTTTGGGACGGCTCCTGCGCAGTCGATAAACCAGATACAGCAATTTGCTCAAGACCATAAGCATCTTCCCAGTATCCAAAAGCGGCATGTGAAACGAGAATCTCCCGTTTCTTCCCTTTTTCCACCGTCTGATGGAAAGATTGGTCTAACTCGCGGAGTTTCTTTTCCAAATCTGCATAGTTGTCTTCGAATGCTTGTCGGTGATCCGGCATCAAGTCAACCAGACTGTCTTTAATGTTTTCAGCCAGGTCTATTGAACGGACAGGATCAAGCCATACATGGGGATCATAATCCCCGTGGTCGTGCTCCGTTTCCCCAGCTTCTGCGGTTTCTCCCTCCTGTTCCCCGGCTTCTTCTCCCTCGTGCTCATGGTCGTGTGTTTCTTCCCCGTCATGGTCATGGCCTGCCTCCTCTCCATGGTCATGTTCATGAGTAGAAGCAAGCAAAGAAACACCGTCAGTGGCTTCAACCAAAGAGACATCCTCCGATTCAACCGCTTCGGAAATCGTGTCCGCATAGGATTCCATTCCGGCGCCTATGTAAATGAAAGCATCGGACTCGGCAATGTCGACCAACGTGTTCGAGGTCGGTTCAAAAGTATGGGCATCTGCTCCTGCAGGAAGAATCGATTCTACTTCCACATAATCCCCGCCGATTTTCTCAGCGAAGTCTTGTAAAGGAAACACGGTTGTGTATATTGTCAACTTTTCCTTTCCATCATCTTTCTGTTGGACGGATGATGTTCCACATCCAGCCAGAAGCAGAATGAAAAACAGCATACCGAATAGTATCTTTTTAATCATCATCTTCCTCCCCGATCATATAAATTGAGTATAGCACCTAAAGAATTATATCGTAATGATTACGCTTTGTAAATAGTAATGGTTTCGTTTTATGATTGTTTTTTATTTGATGGTTGTTCATGAAACAACCAAACCGCTCCCGGGGAAGCATGTAAAAGCTTTTCGTTGTAGATTTATTTGCGCACCTGCTTAAAAGGAATCCGTTCTGTCCAGGAAAAAAGCCCAGGCAAAAGCTGCCTGAGCATTCCACGGAAACACTGTTTTCACTTTTCTTGCGTCAAGGAGCAATGGACACATCCGGTTCCAACTGTAATTCTACATTTCCCATTACTGCCCGGGAAATCATACAAGACTGCTCCGCCTTCTCGACTAGTTGTTTGGTTTTGGATAATTCCGTTTCCGAGCTTCCTTGTTTCAGAACAACGGACGGACGATGGATGATTTTCTTATAAGTGAAAACCCCTTTCGTCACATCCACAATACCCTCTGAGTTTAGATCCATATGCTCAAGGGGAAGACCTGCTCGCTCAATCATAGCGCCGAGTGTAATGATATAACAAGTCGCTGCAGCTCCCAATAACATCTCGTCCGGATTGGTCCCCACCCCCGGACCATCCATTTCCGGGGGAATGGATATCTCGGTTTTCAGGTTGCCTGCTTCTATGCGGCCGACCGTGTTCCTTCCCCCCGGCCAGTCTGCCTTCAAATGAAAAGAGTGCGTTGCCATCACAAACTTCCTTTCTATTGCGGAGTCTGTCCTTATTGTAAGGCGCCTCCTACATCATGTGGAAATAAAATGCCTATTCGCTCTTCTAAAAGACATTGAGCAACTTATCATTCTACTGATAAACCGAACAACAACAGACTAGAAGCATATTTCATTCATTGCCGAAAGGACAGCGAGTGAAAGTGACTCTTTCTTATTAGGTAGATTTCCTTTCATCCTATTGTGTATGAGTGCTCTTATCACTGCGGCAAGATACTGTGCTTTCGAAGCCATGCCCGCTTAAAGCGAAGGGCTTTACCGAATTCGATACTAGCCCCATCGTTGGGATAGGCAAGGACGGTTTATGATTTACCCAGTTTAATTCGATAGAAAAATCCGGAAAAGAAAAACCGAACGAGTCCGAATGTTTATGGTAATCGAATCATCGCTCGGTTTTTGCATTGAGCCCTATGCTTTTGTCCAAGCTTTATCTGACGTTTATGCTTGTTTTTCGGTTTCCTTGTTGCTGGATAAAAACCAGCCGGCGGCAGCAATGGCAACAAGTACACCGTAGAAAATCAATTTCCAGATGGTAGAGTGGGCAAAGTCATGCGGCAACACATGAATGGCATCATGAGCAAGTACAGTAATCAGAAGCTTGACGCCTACCCAGCCGACAATGATAAAGGCGGCAATCTCCAAACCAGGACGATCATGCAACAGTTTCACAAACAAATTTGCGGCAAACCGCATGATAATCAATCCAATCATACCACCAGCGAATACGACACCGAACTGAGCACCATCCAGACTTCCGACATTCGGGAGATCGGTAGGAGGCAGTGCCACCGCTAGTGCTACTGCGGCAAGAATCGAGTCCACAGCGAAAGCGAGGTCGGCAATTTCCACTTTAAGGACCGTCGTCCAGAATCCACTTCCTTTTGCCTCTGCTGCAACTTCCTCCTCTTCGTTTCCACGTTTTGAAAGCTTATCATATAAGTGCTTGATAGCTATGAACAATAAGTAGGCAGCCCCAATTGCTTGTACTTGCCATACGTCGACCAGAAACGAAATGATGAACAACGAACCAAAACGAAGGACGAATGCACCTGCCAAACCATAGAACAATGCTTTTTTTCGTTTTTCGTCTGGTAAATGCTTGACCATGATTGCCAGTACGAGCGCATTATCTGCAGCCAAAATACCTTCCAGTCCTACTAAAACAATAAGTACCCAACCATATTCAATCAGTAATTGAAGATCCAATGTTAAAACAACTCCTCCTGTGTTTGCTTTTTTGGCCCAAATAAAAACGGCCTCCACCGTGACCCGGTAAAGACCATAAAAAGAGACCTTTACCCTGGTGGTAAAGGTCTCGCTAACAACGATGGTTGCCAATTAAGCCGGAGATTGACTCTCGAAATGACGACTTAAATTGTACAGCTACTCCCCTTTAGATGGTTATATCATAACATTCCCATCAGCAAAGTCAACAAATTTATCAGAAACTGGCCAACTTTGGCGGGAATGCCCTCCAGGACACAATTTTATCGTTGCCTGGAATAGTCTGCCTTATACATGACTTTACGCTTGGATCACCGCGTCGATTCGTTCTTTCATTTGCTGTTTCAGCTGTTCCAATAGCTGCTGGCTATCTTGCCTGCTTGAACTGGACACACCAAAGTAGCACTTGATTTTCGGCTCTGTACCAGAAGGACGGAGACATACCCAGCCGTCTTTATCCAGCAGGTACTTCACGACATTCTCTGCCGGAAGATCGATTTGCTCTGTCTTACCCGTTTGTATATACCGGCGTTCCGATGTTTGATAGTCTTCGGTTGCAATGACTCCCAGACCTCCGATTTCTGTAAGAGGGTTTTCTCTGATGTCCTCCATAATGGCGGCGATTTGCTCGGCTCCATCTTTCCCTTTCAATGTCAGGGAGGACATATCCTCGAAATAGAAACCGTGCTGCTCATAGAGCCCTTCCAATGCCTCCAGCAATGTTTTGCCTTTCTGCTTCCAATAGCTGGCCATTTCGCAAGCGATCATAGTGGATTGAACCGCATCTTTGTCCCGGACGAAATCGCCGATCAAGTAGCCATAACTTTCTTCATAGCCAAATAAAAACGATTCATCTGTCGATTCAAATCCTTTGATTTTTTCACCAATATATTTGAAGCCTGTCAATGTATCGATTGTTTCCACACCATAATGACTGGCTACTGTCCTGCCTAACTCCGTGGTGACAATCGTTTTGATCATTTTGCCATTCTGTCTGTCAGCTTCGCTTGTATGCGAAAGCAAGTAATCGAGCATCAATGTACCGAGTTGATTTCCAGTCAGCACTTGATAAGAACCGCTGCCATCTTTGACGGCCACACCCAGCCTGTCTGCATCGGGGTCGGTTCCGACAAGGATATCGGCATCCCGCTGCTTTCCCTGCTGAATTGCCAGCGTGAACGCTTGATGCTCTTCCGGATTTGGAGAATCGACGGTGGAAAATTCAGGATCTGGTTTCGCTTGCTCTTCCACGACGTGGACGTGTTCAAAGCCTAGTTGCTGCAGTCCATTCAGCACCATATCATGTGCGGTGCCGTGCAGCGGTGTAAACACAATTTGCAGAGAATTGTCGTTATCCTGTTCCTCCGGACTCATACGGGAGATAGTTTTCAGTTGCTCTAAATAGGCAGCATCTACTTCCTTCCCGATCCAGTTAAGCAATCCTTGCTCCTCTATTTCCTGCTGGCCGGCTACCGGGATTTCGAGTTCATTGTCGACATTCTGAACATTGGCAATCACTTCTGCCGCTTCGGCAGGAGGCATCTGGCCGCCATCTTCGTTATATACTTTAAAGCCATTGTATTCCGGCGGGTTGTGACTGGCCGTTATCATGATACCGGCAGCCGCCTGTAAATGCCGTACGGCAAAAGATAGCACCGGTGTCGGACGGAGCGATTCATACACGTATGCTTTAATGCCGTGCGCTCCGAGAACTCTGGCAGATTCGACAGCAAATTCCTGGGACTTATACCGTGAGTCATAGGCAATAGCCACTCCGCGATCAGCATAGTCCGCGACATTTTCTTTTATATAGTTGGCAAGACCTTCCACCGCCTTGCGAATCGTATAAATATTCATCCGGTTTGTACCTGGACCCAGCATGCCGCGCATGCCGCCGGTGCCGAAAGTCAGCTCTTTATAAAAAGCATCCTCCAGCTCTTTCTCTGAACCCTGTATTTCTTCTAATTGTTTTTTTAAAGCGGGGTCGAGTTCGGGAAAAGTCGACCATTTATTATATGTAGTTCTCCAAGACATAAATATCCTCCTTCAGATAAATACCCATTACTAAAAAAAGCTTACCATAAAATATAGATTTCCTCTATTTATCCATAAAGAACATACCCGGTATCCGAAAGGTTTATTCATTCTTTTTCGGGACATCCTGAAAGATAGGACAAGAGACTGTCATGAGAAAATCAATTTTCTATTTTTACGGATTGTAATGATTCTGAACAAATCTAGTAAATTTTATTCAGTTCTCTCTTTTCTTTCTACAATTTATTATATAATGGAAAAAAACACTATTTATAAGGTTGTGGTCCCACTTGTCAATTTTCCAGAAAAAATGGGTTCAGGGTTTGATTGTAGCTATCCTGATCTTCATGCTTGTTTACTTGATTTCGATTACCAAGTTCATCTTTGCGCCCGTAGGGGCTTATCTACTTTCCATTGCTGTCCCGATTATCGGAGCTGGACTACTTTATTACATTACAATGCCTGTGGTACGCAGACTGGAGCAAATGCGAATACATAGAATTCTGGCAATCATCATCGTATTCCTGCTCATCATCGGCGTCATTTACTTAACATCCAACTTTATTGCGCCGATTGTGCAAGAGCAATTTACCAGACTTACTGACAACATACCGAAAATGGTGGAGAGCGGCGAAAAATTGATAGATAACTGGCGGGACAATCAAGATATGATTCCGAGTCAAATAGACTCCACGATCGAAAACATCACCAACAATTTAAATGATTATGCACAAAATTTCGTCGGTTTTTTGATTGATTTTCTCGGACAGTTGTTCGGGTTCTTGTTCGCCTTTGTACTGATACCGTTCTTCCTGTTTTTCATGCTGAAAGATGGGCACAAGTTTGTACCATTCATTTCCCAATTCTTAAGCACAAAGAAAGCAGACAGCTTCAGGCGTTTGGCCGACAGTATCAACCATACACTTGCTTCTTTCATCCAAGGACAGTTCATTGTCAGTGTGTGTGTCGGCTTCATGCTTTATATCGGTTATTTGATCATCCATCTTCCATATTCACTCACCTTGGCGTTGTTTGGATTGATCATGAATTTCATCCCGTTCGTCGGTCCCTTTTTATCGGCCATCCCCGCTGTATTGGTCGCCTTCTTCCAGGACCCGATGATGGCTGTCTGGGCGATACTGGTGATGGTGATTGCCCAGCAAATTGAAAGCAACTTGATTTCACCGAACGTCATGGGAAAAGTTTTGTCGCTTCACCCCCTGACGATTATTACATTGATTTTGGCTGCCGGCAGCATCGCGGGCTTTATCGGACTGTTGTTCATCATTCCTGCATATGCGGTGGTAAAGACAATCATCTCCCATTTCTATCATGAGTGGCAGAAAAAACAACCGCAGGATGACCAAAAAATCTTTTAATCGGGGTTTGATTTATAAGTAAGCATTCTTTTTAACTACTAAACTGCCAGGACAAACAGGCGTCAATCCGATGTTCCGCCTATAAGTTCGCAAAGGTGGCAAAAAGAACTGCAAAACAAAAAACGGCATGGTTCCGGTGCTTGACAGGAACCATGCCGTTTTTATCAGGAACGGAAACGACTGAGAAATGAATTCAATCGTTCGCTCTCCGAGTTTTCTAGTACTTGCTCTGGAGTACCCTGCTCAGCAATCCTGCCCTCGTCGAGGAATACGACCCGGTCGGCAATATCACGTGCAAAGTCCATCTCATGCGTAACAAGCACCATGGCCATTTCGCCTTCTCTGGCGATATCACGAATGACTTCCAATACTTCACCGACCAGCTCCGGATCGAGAGCAGAAGTCACCTCGTCGAACAACATGATTTTCGGACGCATTACCAACGCTCTTGCCATGGCCACCCGCTGTTTCTGACCGCCGGAAAGCTGGCTCGGATAATCGTCAAGCTTATCTCCCAGCCCTACCTTTTCCAACATTTCCACAGATCGCTGCCTGGCTTCCTTTTTGGGCACCCCTTTTACATTTATCGGAGCGACCATGCAGTTTTCCAGGATACTCATGTGCGGAAACAGATTGAAATGCTGAAATACCATACCGATATCACCGCGGACCTGCCGCAAATGCTTTTCATTGGCAGGGACGAGCTCCCCGTTCTTTTCCATGTGCCATAAGTATTGGCCATCGACGACGATGGTGCCGGAGGTCGGCTGCTCCAAGGTCATCAGCATGCGGATGATGGTGGTTTTTCCGGATCCACTTGGTCCGATTAACGCGACTTTTTCTGCCGGAGCGATTTCCAAATCAATTCCTTTTAACACTTCCACCTCACCAAATGATTTGTGGACATCATTATATACTGCAATTGGTTTTGCCATCACGTGACAACTCCTTTATCTATTTTGCCTGTCGGGTTATTTTTGTCGAACCGGCGATTCATTCTTTGTTCAAGTTTGCGGAAAAGTACGGCTGTCGGATAACTCATCACAAGGAAGAATACTGCCACTAGCGTCAATGGCTCTAAATAGGCAAAGTTTTTCGAACCAAAGTTGTTTGCCATATGAAGCATTCCGGCAACACCGATCGTGGAAGTCAACGGCACTTCCTTGAACATGATGATCAAATAGTTGCCGAGCATCGGGATTGTCGGCGGGATTGCTTGCGGCAAAATGATTTTTGTCCATTTATCTTTTAACGAAAGGTTTAATGCAGTAGCCGCTTCCCATTGCCCTTTATCGATCGACTCAATGCCTGAGCGATAAATTTCAGCTATATACGTACTAAAGTGGACACCGAGACCGATGATTGCCACCGTGATTGGATCCAACGTCAAACCGACATACGGAACCATCGGCCATGCGTAATAAAGAAAAAACAATTGAACCAATGGAGGTGTCGAACGGATGAACTCCATGATGAACGCAATAATCATTTGCAAGGGCCTCCAAGGAATCCGGCGGACAAATGTCCAGACAAAACCGAACAACATGGCAAACAGATAACAGGCTATGGTGAGTCCTAGAGTAATCCACATCCCTTGAAAAATAGCGGGTAACGATTCAACTACATAATTCCAATTCCAAGTCATTCACTAGCCACTCCCTTCGATGATTGTTTTTCTGCCCAACGAGTAAGCCAAATCAACGGAAGCGCTAAAATAAAGTAAAAAATCAGAATCAGAATATACACAGTCGGCGCCAGTGACAGGTGCGTACTTCTGAAGACATCGCCATGATAAAGGATATCTGTCAGTCCCACCAGGGAAACCAGAGATGTAGCTTTCAGCATCTGAATCAGGTAGTTACCGAATTCCGGAAGCATCATCCGGACCGCCTGCGGCAAAATGACTAGCCGCATTCGTTGGAACCGTGACATATTCAGGGCTGTAGCAGCTTCTCTCTGCCCTTTGGCAACGGAAAGAATCGAACCGCGGACAATCTCGGACATATAAGCGCCATAGTTCATTGCTATAGCGATTACAGCAGCCCAGAAATCGGTGGCCAAATGGATATCGAAGAGTCCCGGAAGTGCATAATAAAACCAGAATAACTGGACAATCAAGGATGTTCCCCGGAACACTTCTACGTAAAAACCGGTGAATTTCCTTATGAAAATATTATTCGATAGCCTGCCGAACCCTGCGATAAAGGCAATTAAGTATGATAGAACCGCCGAAGCGATCAGTACCGTAACGGTTATGTTGATCCCTTGCATTAACTTGGAGAAGATTTCAGTAAGATCACTGATAAGGATTCACCCTTTCTTTACCGGGAAAAGCAGGCCCCCTGACACGAGGGGGCCTGCTTCACATTATTTTTTCTCCCCTATTATCCTTGACAAAGCTCTTCTGTCGTAATGTCTTCGGTAATGACATTGCTTTCTTCAGAAAAACCGAATGGTTCAATCAAACCGGCAATTTCGCCGTTATCTTTTAATTTTTGTAATTCTTCGTTGTAAGCTTCTCTTAAATCATCATTATCGGGATGGAATACTGCTGCTCCATAGCTTGGCACCCCTTCGATATCCGGCTGTTCAAAGCCTTCTACGAATTCCAGTGCATCTGTGTCGGCAGATTCCAGTGCCATTTTGATTGTCATTTCTGTACCCGTTGTTGCCTGGGCACGTCCGGATTCAACAGCGGAGAATGTAGCCGGGATATCCGGAGCTTCGGAAATTTGATCCTCGCTTACACCTTCCTGCTGAAGAAAATCGATCTCCGTTGCACCTGACATAACCGAAACAGTGATATCCTCGTTTTCAGCTATGTCCGAGTAACTGGTAATATTGTGCGGATTGCCTTTTTCCACGATGAGGCCTTCCCCATATTTAATTTCAGGTTCGCCGAAGTCTGCATTTTCACAACGTTCCGGGGTGATGGCCATACCTGCTGTAGCTACATCGAACTTACCTGCCTGCAAGCCTGGAATCAACTGGCTGAAATCGGCAAGCTGTCCTTCCACTTCATCGATACCGAGGTTTTTAAATACCTCTTTAGCGATTGCTACAGCTTCCCCTTTCAATTCTCCATCTTCCTCATAAGCGTAAGGCTTTTCGTTGGCAAAACCGATGGTCACTTTACCTGCATCCTGAAGTTCGGCCAGCTTGCCGCCTTCCCCTTCTCCACTGGCTTCACCGCCACTGCTGTCGTCAGAGCCACATGCCGCCAGTGCAAAAATCAACACTAAACCGAGTACTAAACCTGATAAGTATTTTTTCATTAACTAATTAAACCTCCCTGAGTTTCTTAAGTAAAAAAGCATTTGCTGTGCACTTGAGCAGACGCTTATTAAGTAAGTAAAAAACTTGTTATCCGTATGGATTTAACCTTCAGCTGAATGTCACGCGAGCAGAAACACCTCCACCACGGATAAAAGAAATGAAGCACAATTCGGAGAAATGCTTGGAGTGCCTATAGGCATATATATAACTTTATACCTAATATTTACATTCATCAATCTATGAATATTCTGATTAAATCGAGTCATACAGCATATAACCAGCTGATTCTGTTATAGCTCCAAGATGTTTATATTTGCTTGGATAAGATAGTAAATGCTTTAAAATTCTAATTAAACAGAAAATTGAATCCGGTTACGAACAGGGGCAACTAAACCAAAAAAAACAGGATTTTATCCGTTTCACCAGGACTCCGGCCATGCACTCAACGGGAAAAGGAATACTGCTTTTGAGTGAAGGTACATGCGGAACGCGAAGTACTTTGCCGGATAGGAGCGTTGCACGATTCACAAGAGAAGAGTAGAACGGTTTGCTTTTTTTCAATTGAAAAACCGAACAATTGTAAAATCGTTCGGTTTTATTTTGGTCACGTTGCTTTTATTCCAGGTTCTCCTTTTGGAGGGACGACCTGCTTTCCGCTTCAGTAACCTGCGCTGCTACTCATTCTGATACAGTGCAATCCCGTTTATCGGAAACTGTACATGACCGACTCGCCGACAGCTTGGTAGCCGATTTTTTGATAGATGCCATTGGAGGTAGGGTTCGCCTGATCTGTGTACAAACTGCAAAAATGATTTCCTTCATGAAGCAGTTTTTGAGAAAGGGCTGCGACAAGTGCCGTGGCATAACCATTCCGCTTGTAAGTGTCTGGTGTATAAACAGCGTTGATCGTCACGCCGTTTTTCGATTTTCTTGATTGATTGGCCATCGATACGGGCTGGCCGTCCACCACCCATAGATAGACGGAACGGGATGCAATAAAATCCTTGGCCATCTCTTCTGCCCGTTCCTCATCCATTGATACGTTTGCCTCTGTCCCAAACCCGATCAACCAGGCTTTAATCAACCCAACATCTTTTTCATCTGCAGACTGGAGGCGCCCGCTTCCTTTTTCTATCGAATTCACCTCATCCAGTCTGTAAATAAGCTGTTCCATTTCCATTTCTGCTTTTTTCCCTGTTAGCTGCCCCCATTCATTCACAAACGGCCGGACTGCTTCAGCAGGTCCCACTACACCGGGAATGTCAATGCCCTGTTGATGAAGTAGGCCGGCAATGAGCGTGAACATTTCTGGATGGACCGCTTCCATATCGGGAAGTATCAAATTGTGCGGCGGTGTTTGAAGAAAAACATATACCGGTTCATCTGACTCTTTAACCATCCCAAAATATGGGGCTGGGCTTTGTGCGCTTTCGTTTTCCTTCAGCCTGTTCAGAATCCCCAATCCCAGATTGTTGCAGGCTTCTCTAGCCAACAACAAGGGCTCTGCCTGTTCAAGAAAAGTGGTAATATCATCCACTTGCAAGACTTCCATCCCTGTTCCCCCTCTCATTCTTTCTAGTAGTTTAACCTATCTTCCAGGCTCTGCCCACTACTTTTTAGAAATCCTGTTGGTTGACGGAGACCACCTGCTGACATACAGTTTTATTAAAGGAGTGGTAATCATGACAAAAAAAGAAATCGAAAACCGGATCAGTGAATTAAAATCTGATTATATGCGTATTCAAGCCGACTTGGAGAAACTTGACTCGGTCGGAGGAAATACTGCCAATGCAGAGAGACAACTGGGTGATATGGAACAAGAACTGGCAAGTTTGAACAAGCAACTCGATGAATTGGATCAGTGAGGGGTTGTAAAGAACCGGGCGCAAAACTCAACCCATGGGTAAAACAACTTTAGGGTGAACAAAGCGAGATTCACTGACGATAAACGAACGAAATTCCCGAGGGTTTCTTTCAAGTCTCGCAAATTTAGTATACCGTTCTTCCATTAAAACAGAGCCTCTCGCCATGAAAAGCAGCAGCCCGATTGGACTGCTGCTTGATGTATGGTCAGTGTGTAATACTTTAAGATTTCATTTATTGATTGCCTTGTTCTTGATGTTGTTGATCGAGTTTTGCTTTTATTTTATTCACTTCTTTGCTGGGCGGTGTCAGACTGACCACTACATCTCCGGGCTCTGCCTTTAATTTAATTTCATCGGTATAATACTCGACATTTCCGGAGACGCGCAGGACAAACAATAATATGGTACCGTGGGCCCGGTCATCAAGATAATCTGGATATGTGTACTGATCGGTAATGTTCGTCTTTCTCATTACATAACCGTCATCGATCTTGCCACATAGCCCCTCCAATGAAATTTCCTCGGAAAACAAGACCCGGCCTGCGATCGTTGGGTCCAAGTCCTCCACCTGGTCTCCCCTTTCGGTTTGAATGCTCAGTTTGAACACATTGTTGCGGCCGAACGCCGGGACAAATGCCGTGGCAACCAAAGCATTGTAAGAATCGAATTCAGTAGCCGAAATCAAATAATCATATGGTGTCATATCAACACGGTAATCCGTCTGCTCCGACAATATCTCCCCGTGATGAAAGTTGACTCCGGCATTGCGTGCTTTGGAAAGGCGCTGCCAGGAGGAATCAGACACAATGGCCGGGATGTCCATATCCTTCAGGATTTTGGCCAACGCCACAGTAAAGCTGTTGCTTCCTATAATCATGGTCCCAGGGCGACCTTCTGCAGAAAGGTTCAGCTTTCCGGCCAGCCAGCTGATAGAAAACCCATGGGCGACCACTGTGAAAAACACTAACGCAAAAGTGATCGAGGTCACCAGCGCCGCATCTTCATAACCCTCATCATATAAAATGGACGCAAAGTAGCCCGAAACAGTCAGCGCTACAATCCCCCTCGGTGCAATCCAGCCGACAAGCAGCTTTTCTGACTTGGACAAGTCGGTCCGAATCGTCGACAGGAAAATCGACAACGGCCGGACAATGAACAACATCAACAGTACATACCCGATGATTTCCGGCCTGAATATCTGGAGAAGCGTTCCTCTCGTCAGGGATGCTGTCAGCATGATAAAAATCGTTGAAATCAGCAAAATCGAAATATTTTCTTTGAAGTGCCGCATATCCTGAATGGACGAGATGCGGATGTTGGCCAGGGTCATCCCCATGGCAGTCACTGCCAGCAAACCTGTTTCATGTGTGATCTCATCGGCTATCGTAAAACAAGCGATTACCGCTGCAAAAACGAGTGGAGATTTTAAATACTCCGGAACATGACCGGTTTCGAACATCCATCCGATTCCTCTGCCAAACGCCCAGCCGAATATGACGGCAAACAGCGATGCCAGGAGGAAAAACAGCAAAGACAACAAGCTGTGGCCGGTATTGGTGAGAACCAGAATGATTTCCAGAGCAAAAATCGCAAGGAGCGGACCGATCGGATCGACAATGATTCCTTCCCATTTCAAGATTTTGGCGGGTCTTGGTTTCAGCTTCGACTGTCGCAATAACGGCAAAATCACGGTGGGACCCGTCACGATGAACACTCCGCCGATCACAAACGATACAGCCCAGGATAACCCGCCAACATAATGCGCTGTCAAGGAACCCAGTATCCAGGATAAGAATGCCCCAAAGGTGACAATCCGGAAAACAGGCCTTCCCAATCCCTTAATATCTTGTAGGCGGAGATTCAGACTGCCTTCAAAAAGGATGATTGCCACAGCCACAGATATAATCGGCCGGTAAAGGTCTCCAAAATCCTCGTTCGGATTGATGATACCTAGCGCAGGCCCCACTAATAATCCGGCTACCGACATGACCACAATGGCGGGAAGACGGTAGCGCCAGGACAACCATTGAGAACCGACACCCAGCGCACCTATCAACATTATTTCTAATAAAAGGGAATCGCTCATGTAACTTCCACCCCTTTCTGCATTTAAATCGTACGATGGAAAAAGATATACCATAGTGTAATGCGGCTGGATTTCCATGTAAAACGGTTTGTTTCACGGCAGCAGGATTTTTGCATGAAAATCGCTTACGGCCACATCCCTCTTCTTTGTTCATTCAGGTATCATTGACAAATGGCTATCTCGTTGGTAGTATAGTTCTGCTTTTTCATATTTCAAAAAAATGCAACGTTTTTATTGATGATACAGCTCGTTCATTTGGTAAGAGCCTGCGTACGGAGGAATGCAGCTTGGTAAAACAGACATTTTTAATCGGTTTTATGCTATTTGCCCTATTTTTCGGGGCAGGAAACTTAATTTATCCCCCCACCTTAGGGTTGGAGGCAGGTACTTCCTTTTGGCCGGCCATGGTTGGTTTTATCTTAACCGGGGTCGGGCTGCCTATCCTTGCAATTGTTGCTATAGCCCTTATCAGTGATCGAACATCAGAATTGGGAAGCAAGGTCCATCCGTCTTTCGGCCTGTTGTTTACATCGATCATTTATTTGGCCATCGGGCCGTTTTTCGGCATCCCAAGAGCTGCCAATGTAGCTTTCGAGATGGGTGTACTTCCATCTGTCCAGGCCGGTGTAAGTCATACCTCGATATTGGTCCTGTTCACGGTTGTTTTTTTTAGTTTGGTCTATTGGTTCAGTCTCAATCCTTCCAAACTGGTCGATCGGATTGGTCAATGGTTGACTCCTGCCTTGTTGATGGCCGTGGCAGCGCTTTGTATCGGCAGTTTTTTCATGCTGCGTTCTCCTTCCAGCATACCAGGCGAAAAATATCATACAGCCCCTTTTTTCAGCGGGTTTGTGGAAGGATATTTAACCATGGATGCCATTGCCGCCCTTGCATTTGGGATTATTGTCGTAACAGCCTATAAGGACAGCGGGGTACAGGACAAAAAAACATTGGTGACCTCCACTTTAAAAGCAGGAATAATATCGGGGGCCGCCCTGACACTTGTCTACGGTTCGCTTGGATGGATAGGTGCCAAAATGGCTGCACAAGGCAGTTTCGATAATGGCGGCCAGATCCTGTCCAGCGCCACCCAGCTGGTTTATGGCAATTTCGGCCTATTGCTGCTCGGGCTTATTGTCGCGTTGGCTTGTTTCACGACTTCCATCGGATTGACAGTTGCCTGCGCTCAGTATTTTGCAAGAACTACCCGGTTTTCCTACAAGCAAATAGCAGCGATTGTCAGCATCGCCAGTTTTTTGATTGCCAACCTCGGCCTAAATCAAATTATCGCCATCTCTGTACCAGTACTTGTCGCCATTTATCCAATTGCCATCGTTTTAGTCCTGCTCACTTTTCTGGACAAGTGGTTTGAAGGATCGACGTCCGTTTATCGAGGTGCAATCCTGCTGACTGCTATAGTCAGTATCTACCAGGGGCTGACCGAATTCGGTTTGGAAATGAGCGCCGTACAACCGTGGATCGAACAGCTCCCGCTTTTCTCCGTGGGTCTCGGCTGGCTTCTCCCCGCCGTAATTGGCGCATCCATCGGCGGTTTTCTCGATCATCGTTGAGATATATTGTGTGCTTAAACATAGCTTGAAATATCGAACAGGGCTGCCCGCTGCAGGGCAGCCCTGTTTTCGTTGTCACGCTTTCCCGGCCGTTCCAGAAAAGACCCTCTCTCCTTTTGCCGCTCATACAGCAGGAGGTCATCATCCACTTATCCTGTATGTTGAAGTTTTTTGGAAACTTGTCAATAAATGCTCATTTTTCTAAGCATGTTGATAACTTCTCCCCTGATAATGGCAATATTAAACATCCTGGATACGAAATATTTAAAGATAGGCAATTCTCGTCTGTACAGAATCATGATAGGATAGTAGTATTGATTTTTTCAATTTGGAACTTAAAGAAAAGGATGAACACCATGATAATGGAAAAAGCCCAACACATACTTGAAGAATACTTTGGTTTTCCAAGCTTCCGGCCTGGCCAGCAAGCTGTGATCGAATACGTGACCAGTCAAAAAAACGCTCTGGCCATCATGCCGACAGGCGGCGGAAAATCACTTTGTTATCAAATTCCCGGGCTTGCCCTTGAAGGAACCGCCATTGTCGTTTCACCATTGATTTCACTGATGAAAGACCAGGTGGACGCCTTGTCCTCACTCGGCATTCCCGCCACCTATATAAACAGCACGTTAAGCACGGAAGAATTCCAGGAACGGATGCAGCAGCTGCGGGCCGGCAGCTACAAATTCGTTTATGCAGCACCTGAACGATTTGAATCGCCAACATTTATCGAGTCAATCAGATCAATCAACCTGTCCTTGATTGCGTTCGATGAAGCCCACTGTATTTCTCAATGGGGACACGACTTCCGCCCCAGCTACCGATCAATCGTGCCCACATTAGCCAAACTGCCCAACCTTCCGGTAACCGTTGCCTTGACGGCCACCGCTACCGATGAAGTGAACTACGATATCCGCAGGCTTCTTGACATTGAAGACGATCATGTCATCAATACGGGCTTTGCCAGAGACAACCTTTCTTTTCATATCGTCAAAGGAAGCAATAAACGCGATTTTCTGCTTGATTATCTGAAGGAACGCCAGACAGAGTCAGGGATTATCTACACCTCAACAAGAAAACAAACCGATACGGTCCACCAGCTGCTCGAGAGCAAAGGATATGCGGCTGCTAAATATCACGCCGGTCTTTCCGAGCAGGACCGGAAGCAGGCACAGAATGCATTCATTCAAGATGAGAAAACGATCATTGTAGCCACCAATGCTTTTGGCATGGGAATCGACAAATCGAACGTACGTTATGTGATCCACTATGCTCTGCCGATGAATATCGAATCCTACTATCAGGAAGCAGGCAGAGCCGGCAGGGATGGAGAGCCTAGCGATTGCATTCTGCTCTTTTCCGGGCAGGATATCCAATTGCAAAAGTTTCTAATCGAGCAGTCCTTGATGGACGAAGAAAAAAAATCGAAAGAATATAAAAAGCTGCAGGCAATGGTCAATTACTGCCACACCCACAGTTGTCTGCAGACCTATATCCTGCATTATTTCAATGATTATTCTGCGATGGAAGACTGCTGTAAATGCAGCAACTGTCTCAACAGTGACAATCGGGAAGATATGACAAGAGAAGCCCAAATGGTCCTGTCCTGCATCAAGCGTATGGACGAAAGGTTCGGTGCCGGTTTAACGGCCAAAGTGCTGAAAGGATCAAGGGATAAAAAAGTAAAAGACTTTCAGTTTGATCAGCTGTCTACCTACGGACTGATGTCCCAATATACCGAAAAGGAATTGACCAATTTCATTCACTTCCTTGTGGCGGAAAATATTCTTACGACAGGGGACGACCGTTATCCGATACTTAAACTGACCAAACAGGCAAAAGAAGTACTGCAAGGCCGTAAGCAGGTATGGGTTCAAACTGGTTTTGCCAGAAGCACTTCCGCAGCCGATTATCATGAAGCTTTGTTCGAGGAGCTCCGACAGTTGCGCAAGCAGACAGCGATAGAAGAGAAAGTGCCACCTTATGTGTTGTTTTCTGACGCGACGTTAAAGGAGATGGCCCGTCATTTCCCTCAAACAAAAGAAGAGATGCTCCGTATAAAAGGGGTGGGGGAGAAAAAATTCGAACAGTATGGCGAACCCTTTCTTCAAGCAATTTTGCCATGGGCCGATAAAGTGGAGAAAAAACAAACAAAGAGAACATCTGTTGTTTCGAGCAAGGGGATGCTGGAAAAACGGGATAAAGATGATGACAGACCTAGTCACCTTATAAGCTATCAGTCATTTGTGGACGGCTCTTCCCTTGCAGAGATTGCGGCCACCCGGGGAATTACCGAGCAGACGGCCGCCAATCATTTATTCAAAGCCTATGGCGAGGCTTATCCGCTAGACTGGGACAGGCTGTTTACAAAGTCGGAGGAAGAGGAAGTGCTTGCCGTCCGTCAGGAGCTGGATGAACCGAAACTGAAGCCGATCAAAGAAAGGATAGAGGCAGATATAAGCTACACGGCAATCAAGGCGGTGTTAATCAAACATGGCATTATGCTGAATCGCTAGCCATGTCTTTTTGTGAAGGATAAGCGCACACGCCTGTTAAGAGAGGCTAAGTTCGTCACATCGTGTGGATCTCCTACAAGCTTAAACAAAACCTCGAAGTGCAAACCAAATAGAAAAAACACGCGGAGAAGCAGCACTTCCGCGTGCTTTTTCATCATGAAGTATTTTCAAATCCCTGTTGTTGTATCTTGGTTATGCCGTTCCTGGCAATCCTTGCAAAGCTTGATTTTCTCCTCTTGTCTTGTCGACAAGAGCTTTCCGCAGCTCGAGCACTTATGGAACTCATTAGCGTTCGACTGAAAGCCGGCCATCTCGCCTTCATTTCGTCTTACCATGGGGTACTCTCCTTTCGGCTGTTATAGAAAAACACCGAATCTTAACTAGATATTACCCCGGTATGACGACTATCAAACCCTAACTGCTTAAGCGTCGAAGTCCAATGCCCAGCTCCCTTTGCGGAATACTGGTTCTGTGCTGCCATCTGCAGTCACTCCGTCGATGTCAAGTTCAGCCGAGCCAATCATGAAATCCACATGTGTCAAACTGTCATTGACCCCATGCTTGTCAAGCTGCTCATCATCCATTTGTGAACCGCCTTCCAGACTGGTCGGATAGGCCTTGCCCAAAGCAATATGACAAGATGCGTTTTCGTCATAGAGCGTATTATAAAAGATGAGACCTGATTGGGAAATCGGAGATTCATGCGGAACAAGCGCAATTTCACCGAGACGACGTGCTCCCTCATCTGTATCCAGCAAATGCTTCAATGTTTCATAGCCCTGTTCCGCTTGAAAATCGACAACCTTTCCTTTTTCAAAGGTCAAGCTGAAACCATCAATCAAGTTACCTCCATAGTTCAATGGCTTGGTACTGGAAACCGTTCCGTTCACCCCATACTTATCCGGCAATGTGAAGACTTCCTCTGTCGGCATATTCGGATTGAAATCTGTACCTTTTTCCGTCTTAGCGGAACCGCCTTTCCAAATGTGCCCTTCCGGAAGCTCAAGCTCAAAATCGGTACCTGGTGCTTTATAAACCAATTTCTTGTATTGTTTTCTATTCAAAAATTCGCGTGCTTTCCGCAAGGTCGCATTGTGTTCATTCCAAGCAGCGACAGGATTTTCTTTGTCGACGCGGACGATTTTGAAGATTTGCTGCCACAAGCTTTCCATTGCTTCCTCTTTCGATTGATCCGGAAAGATTTTTTGTGCCCAATCGCCAGTTGGAATCGAAATGATCGACCAAGGAATCCTGTCGTTCATCGTGTACTGGCGAAACTCTTTCATCGCTTCTGCATTGGCTTTGGAAGCCCTCGCCACTTTGCCGGCATCGATGTCCTTCAGTAAATCAGGGTTTGTGGAACGGATGGATAAGACGGCCGCGCCTTCTTTTGCGAAGGATACAAGCTTGTCCACGTGCCACTGAGGGACATCCGTCAATACTTCTTCCGGTGCATTCTCGTATTTAAGCAATGAAATTTCGTCATCCGCCCAATTGATATGTACGTTCCTGGCTCCTAGTTCATAGGCTTTCCGGACGACGATCCGGGTAAAATCGGCACCCTCGATCGGCGCATTGATCATCAATGTTTGGTCTTTTTGCAGGTTGACACCGGTTTTCAGGGCCAACTCTGCATATTTTTCTAATTGTTTTAATTCTGCCATTGTTTTTCCCTCCAAAAAATCGACCTGTCAGTCTGTTTTCTTTACCTCTCTATTATTTCACAAAAAACGGAAACTAACAAAATTTTCTTATTATTCACGTTGCAATTCATTCAGCGAAATAGCGTCGCGGTGGGATAGCGGTCTACATGACGTTTGGCGTGGGTGCAAATGAACCTTCCTGAACCTCACCACAATATTCTCCTCCTGATAGTCTCCAAACGAATTCTTGGAGGAGCATGAGGTTCCCCCACCACCTTTCACCAAAGAGAAACCTCCACTTCAAATAAAGTGAATCTATATTATAAAAACTGTTCTCCTAATTTCGTGAAAAATATAAACTGCGACATAGTTTGGATGCGTCTTCCTGACTTCTTACTTTTGTTGAGTTGGAATTCGACGCTGCGAAAATACCCTGCGCTTTCCGCGGGCGGCTGGTGAGCTTCCTCGAGCTAACGCTCTGCGGGATCTCACCGAGGCCTTTCCTCCCGCGGGAGTCTCCGGGTATTTTCTTCGCTAGGAACAGCTTTCTGTTTAAAAATGCGTGTACTAGACATTTTTCATTCATGGTACTCCAAGCATCGTATCATCAAAAGATTGCCGAGAAAACAAGCAGAAAGTCCAAGAACAGGATAATAAATGGAACTTCAACTATCTATTTAGGAAAAGAAGTACACATTTCCTGACAAAGCTTTTAAGATGGCTTGTTGGGACTCAAAGAAAAAGTCTCTAGGTTTGCGATAACACCATGCTTCTTAGCGTAGGTAGCATGCGTAGACTCCAGCGGGAACAGCGCGAGCTGAAGATCCACTAGGTAAAGCGGTTTTCTTTACCTAGTTAGCTGAGGCCGTGCCCGCGGAAAGCGAAGTATGCTACCGAAGCGGTGGTTAGCACGCTTTTTGAATAGGACATTACAGTTACTGCGCATTTTCTATCTACTATATCTGTGGAAAGGGCAAACCCTCTGATTTTTTATTGATTATCCATTTCCTCGACAAGCAGCGAAAGTTCCTCCCAGCGTTCCATTGCCTGTTCCAAGTCAGCTTCCAACTGCTCCTGCTGATTATAGAAGTCCTGAACTTTGCCGAGATCGCTTCCTGCCTGTTCGATTTCCTGTTTCACTTTCTCCAGTTCTTCTTCCAGTCCGGTGATTTTGTCTTCTATCCCTTCCCATTCCCTTTGTTCATGATAAGAGAGTTTCTTCTTCTTTTTACGCGGGGAAGCCGTTTGTTTGGCAATTTCTTCTTTTGGCTGCCGGCGTGATTTTGCATCCTCCAAGTAATCACTATAATTTCCGTAAAAGAAATGGATGTCATTCCGCCCTTCAAAAGCGATCAAACGATGGACAACCCTGTCCAGGAAGTAACGGTCGTGGGATACGGTTATCACAACACCGGGAAATTGATCCAAATAATCTTCGAGCACGCCGAGTGTCTCTGTATCAAGATCATTGGTCGGTTCGTCGAGTAACAGGACATTCGGTTCACCCATCAGAACCCGAAGCAAATACAACCGTCGCCGCTCCCCGCCTGACAGCCGGCTGACATGGGTCCACTGCTGTGAGCGGGGGAACAGGAACCGTTCCAGCATTTGTTCCGCAGTTATCACTTCACCGTCTGCAGTGTGGACGACTTCGGCAGTCTCCTTGATATATTCGACAACACGCAGGGAATCATCCATTTCTGTATGATCCTGCGTGTAATAACCGATTTTCACAGTAGGACCTGTCTCCACCTTTCCAGAATCAGGTTCCATTCTTCCAGCCATGATGTTCAAAAGCGTTGTTTTTCCACTTCCGTTCGGTCCGATAATGCCGATTCGGTCTCCCGGAATCACGAGGTAGTCCAGCTCGGCAATATAGGGGGTATCTGCAAAAGATTTTCCAATGCGCTCTAGCTCAATCACTTTTTTGCCGAGGCGTTGAGAGCCGACCTGAAAATCCAGTTCCTTACCGCCTGTATCGAACGTGACTTGCTTCATTTCCTCGGCACGCTGCTTTCTGGCCTTCTGCTTGGTAGAGCGCGCCTTGGCTCCGCGGCGCAGCCATTCCAGCTCACGGCGTAAGGTGTTTTTATGCTTCTGTTCATTCTGCTGCTCCAATGATTCCCGTTCTGCTTTCTTTTCCAAAAACGTTTCGTAATTGCCCTCGTACGTATAGAGGTTCCCTTTATCCAATTCATAAATCCGGTTGGTGATCCGGTTAAGAAAGTACCGGTCATGCGTCACGAGAATCAAGGCGCCTTCATATTGCGGCAAGTACCCTTCCAGCCATTCGATTGTTTCATTATCCAGATGGTTGGTAGGCTCGTCGAGAATCAACAAGTCTGCCGGCTGGATCAATGCACGGGCAATGGCCGTCCGCTTTTTTTGCCCGCCCGACAGGTCAGCGGTTTTTTTCGCATAATCTGTAATCCCCAATTTTGTCAGGATTGTTTTCGCTGCTGTATTGGCGTCCCATGCTTCCTGTTCATCCATGGATTGCTGTGCCTTCAACAGCTTCTCCTGAAGCGACGTATTTTGTGGCTGTTCTTCGAGCTGTTGAAGTGTCTCCTCGTACTGCCTCATGGTACGCATGATTGCCGATTCGCCCTGATAAACCTGTTCCAGGACGGTCAAACCACCATCTAAATCAGGCTCCTGATTCAGATATTCGATACGAAAATCATTGGCATGTTTGATTGTCCCTCCCTCATTGGGCTCGATTCCGGCTATCACCTTCAGCAATGTCGATTTGCCGGTCCCGTTCACGCCGATCAAACCGATACGTTCCTTTGGTTCGATGGTAAATCCGATATGGTCGAACAATACCTTGTCACCGAAAGATTTATACAACTGTTCCACAGATAGGATACTCATTCGTTTACTCATCCTTTTGATTATTTAAACTATATCCTTTCAATTATAAAGGATATTCAAAAAAGTTAACAATACGGCAGTTCCCTTATCATCCTCGTGTTGAAGCTCGAATGGAAACCGATAAAGAAAAAGGCCGCCGGATTTGTTTCCAGCAGCCTGATTTAACATACACCCGCCATTTTGGCGATTATTTTTCGTTCTCTGAAGTCTGGTCTTTCCCCCAGTATTCCATCCCGGAAACACCATCGAGTGTTTCCCGATAAAAGACTGGGTCCTTGCCCTGCTTCCTCTGGCTTAGGTAGTCCGTCAGTGTCCGGTAAGCAACTTTCGAAAGCATGGCGATCGCATACAAGTTGATCAAGGCCATGATTGCCATCGAGAGATCGGCCATGCTCCAAACAAGATCGAATTCCTGCAGGGCGCCGAACGTAACCATGAGCAATACAGCCACCCGGTAAACAGTCAGAGCTGTCTTGCTTGTCTTGATAAATTCGATATTCGTTTCTCCATAATAGTAGTTACCAAGGATGGAGGAATAAGCGAACAGGAAAATAGCGATGGCTACAAACACTGCCGCCCAAGAACCCAACTGTGATTCAAAAGCACTCTGGGTGATCTGGATGCCCTGAAGCGTACTTCCGGCATAGCCTTCTGTTGTTAAAATGATCAATGCTGTCGCACTGCAAATGACCAAGGTATCGAGAAAAACACCCAATGTTTGGATGAGACCCTGTTTGACTGGATGGGTCACCTCTGCTGTTGCAGCTGCGTTCGGCGCACTACCCATACCTGCTTCGTTGGAAAACAAGCCACGCTTGATCCCCATCATGATGGCCGCTCCAAAGCCGCCACCGGCAATTTCCCTGATACCGAAAGCATTGGCGAATATCAGCTGGAACATTTCCGGAATGGCGGTCACATTCGCCAAAAGAATATATATGGCAAGCAATACATACATGATAGCCATGAACGGAATGATGAACTGGGTCACTCTGGCGATACTGCGCAGCCCGCCAAATATGACAACCGCTGTCAGGATAACCAAGATGGCCGCCATCCACTCCGGACTGATTCCAAACGATTCCTCAAAAGCAAGCCGGATTGTATTGGATTGAACGGAATTAAATACAAGTCCATATGTAAACGTAATGATGATGGCGAATACAATTCCGAGCCAGCGCTTATTCAATCCTTTTTCCATGTAATATGCGGGGCCGCCGCGGTATTGGTTCTTGTCAGGCACTTTGTACACTTGTGCCAAGGTACTTTCCACAAAGCTAGTGGCGCCGCCGATCAAGGCGATGAGCCACATCCAGAATACAGCGCCAGGTCCGCCTGCGGCAATTGCAGAGGCAACTCCTGCCAAGTTTCCGGTTCCGACCCGTGAAGCAGTACTGATTGTAAACGCCTGAAAAGCCGATGTGCCTTTTTTTCCTTCCGCACTTATCGTCCGCTTATCAAACAATACCCGGAACATTTCAGGAAACAGCCTGAACTGCACGAATTTCGTGCGAATGGTGAAAAACACGCCCAGTCCGATCAGGACCGCAATCAACACATAACCCCACAGAAAGTCATTCAGCGTGGATAATATATCAGCAAACATACCGTTCCTCCCACTCCTTCTCTTCATCTGTCATCCTATGTAAAACAACCCGACAACATTCATTTATTACCCGTCCTGCCAGCCTGGAAAACCAGCATGCGGGCTCATTCATTCTTATGAGAAACACGAGCGGGAATATTCCCGCTCGTGCAATTTGCCTCTATATTATCCTATCTGAGATAGGTTATTTTAGCAAATCGACGAATGCGTTGGCGGTCGACACACTCGATTGAGGGTTTTGTCCTGTTACAAGATTGTCGTCAACAACCGTATAATCGGAAAATGGTTGTCCCTGTGTAAACGCCGCTCCTTCATTTCTCAAGCTGCTCTCAAGTTTGAATGGAAGCTTATCCATCAATTTCATCTGCTGTTCCTCTTCATTGGTGAAAGCTGTCATTCGACGGCCATCCGCCAGCTTACGCCCATTGTCAAGCGTTACATTGACCAAACCAGCAGGCCCGTGGCACACAGCTCCGATTACTTTATTTTTCGCGGCAAAGTCACTTATTATTTCTTGCAGGGCACTGTTATTCGGAAAATCTTCCATTGTGCCATGACCTCCGGGAAGAAAAATCCCATCAAAGTCATCCGGATTTTGAGCAGCAAGGTTTTCTGTGTTCTCTAGTAATTTGACCGGTTTTTCCCATTCATCCGGTGCTTCCTCATCATAGCTGTTCGGATCGAGTGGAACATTGCCGCCACTTGGACTAGCAACCGTAATGTCGAATCCATTCTTTTCAAAAATGCTATATGGCTCTCCATACTCGGACAACCAAAGTCCAGTTTGGTGATCTCCCATCTGTTGGGAAGAGGTTACCACCATCAATACTTTTTTACCCATGTTTGACGCCTCCTTCGATAAGGCTTATTCACTTGTGCTATTCCATCTTCCACACAATGTTAAACATCGGGTACTCATGAAGAGCAAGAAGCCAAAAATGATTGTAAAAGAAAAAAAGGGGCAATCACCGTATTCAGATCGAGAGGTTTAGGGTTACGTTCTTTGCCAAGAGAAAGATCGACTTAACACCCCAAGGGCAGGCGGTGGAAATGGACGAAGCTGTTCCTGCCGATAACGATACACGGCTATTTCGTTTTATAGTTTCCCGGACAAAATAAGCTGTCGCTTTACGATTCGCGACAGCCAAAGGATTAAGTTCGGAAGCGATAAAGCACACCAAATGGATCAATAACGCTTCCGTCTGTCCCGATCGAACCCTGGCGGAGGAAGCGGTCAAAATCATTCTGTGCCACTTTTGCTCTTACTGAACGTAAGCCGATCATTCCATACTCTGGAAGAGCCGCCCCTTCTCCATGCCAAGTATTTAAGCCAATGTGATGATGATAACCTTCAGCAGCAATAAACAACACTTGCGTACCAAGCGAGATAGTTGGAGAAAACCCCAGCTGCCCCACATAAAACTGATGCGCTTTTGGTATAGAGGAGACATGGAAGTGCAAATGGCCGATTGTGGTCCCCTTCGGAAGCCCGTGCCATTTTTCTGCGGAATGGAGCAGGTTCTGGACTTTTAGCGGATCAGCTGCGACAGGAAGTTCGCCGCCCAGACCACGCCATTCACGCTTGTCCCGATCGGCATATACTTCAATACCGATTCCGTCAGGGTCCTCCAAATAGATTGCCTCGCTAAACCCGTGATCCGAGGCACCGACAAGTGGGTAGCGCTTCTCTACTATGTGCTGTAAAAAGGAGGCCAGGGAGCTGCGATCGGGGACAAGAATAGCAAAATGATATAGTCCGGCCATGTTCTTCGACGGCTTGGCCGCATTACTGTCTGCATGTAAACGCAGTAAAACCGTGCTATCCGGTGTTCCGAGAACAGCGGTGTTTCCGTTTGTTTCAAGAACGGCAAAACCTAGTGCGTGCTGATAGAATTCGAGAGAACGGACTAGACTGTTTACCGTCAATTCAACTTCTTCCCATTGAAAGGATTGCAAATTATCCTGGTTCATATTTACTATACCTTCTTTTTATGTTATTCTTAATACAGTTACTTTTAGTAAGTAAGTGTATATTAGTAATATGTTCCCGTCAATCTTTTTTTAAAGGATGAAACCCCGCAGAGCGGAGCTAAAGAAGGATTACCAGCCACCCGCGAAAAAGTGCAGGACTAAGCATCCCTTGGCACTTGTATGGGCAGGGGGCTCCATGAACGGTGATCCGTTTATTTTCAGACTTCTTATACTCCCTTTTCTACTGGTGAATAATAAGATATATTAGTAAGTAAGGCAGGGGTGATATCGATGCAAGAGTTATGTCCTCGTTTCGAAAAGGCCATGCAGCTGTTCGGCAAACGCTGGGTGGGACTCATCTTGTTTGAGCTTCTCGATGGGGAAAAACGCTTTTCCGAAATGGAAGCGGAACTGCCAATCAGTGGCAGACTGCTATCCGACCGTTTAAAAATGCTGGAACAGGAACAAATCGTGGAACGCAATGTGTACTCGGAATTTCCTGTCAGGATTGAATACAGGCTTACGGAAAAAGGAAAAGCCATGGAGCCGGTCATAAAGGAAATTAAAACCTGGTCCGAAAACTGGGTGGCTGCAGACGAAGTCAACGAAACATTATAATAGATGCCATTCAGCCGCTTCCTTAGGAGCGGCTTTTTTCTCCGTATATTTGTTCCGGCGCAATGCGCTTTTTCTTAATTTTATACACTCTAAAGATGGGGGAACAGACGTGAGCGATCACAGTCAAGAAATTACTAACCAATATTGTCGGCAGATAGATGCCGAGACCCGAAAAAAATTCGGTCAGTATTTTACGCCGAGCAGTATTGCCGATGTCATGAAAGCGTGGGTCCTCGGCAACCCGGACTGCAAACAAGTTGTAGATCCTGCGGTAGGTCTCGGAGAGCTGGTCACCGGTCTGCCCGAAAAGCTGGCTGTCATAGGATATGATATCGACCAGCAGGTTCTTACCTTTGCCCGCCAGCGTCTGCAGGCGGCTAAAGTGGATGCTGCTCTTTTGGAGCAGGACTTTTTAAAACGGGACTGGAATGAAACCTATCAAGGTATTATATGTAATCCGCCATATATCCGTTTTAAACACTATTCCGAAAAACAAGGCTATTTGCAATTATTCAAAGAAAAACTCGGCTTAAAGTTGTCCGGTTTCACCAATATATATGCATTGTTTTTGCTGAAAGCCATCCATCAATTAGCCCAAGATGGCCGTGCCGCCTTCATCATCCCATCTGATTTTTTAAATGCAGACTATGGCCCGCCGATCAAACAATACTTGCTTCAACAGCAAAACCTTCATGTTGTCGCTGTCACTAACTTTAAGCAGAACTGGTTCGACCAAGCGGCCACGACGTCCGCTCTCTTCTTTTTCGATAACAGAAGGCAGACTTCGACTCTCGAATTCATTCAACTCGACGACCAGGAAGGACTGGCGCAGCTGAATGAATACATAACCGCTTTTGGTGAACGGCCGCCCGTCGGCCGTATATGTAAATATAAAGAGTTGGATTCCCAAGTAAAATGGCGCACGTACTATCAGCCCTCTAGTAAAAGGCAGTACCGCCATGTGAAACCGATTGCTGAATTTGCCAGGGTGACCCGAGGTATTGCGACAGGTGATAACAAATTTTTTTGTGTATCAGAAACAACCCGCCGGGAATGGCAGCTGGAAAAAGAACACTTCCTTCCGTGCCTTTCCAAAGCCAACCAAGTGACAGGAAACTTCTTTTTTCCGGAAGACTATGAAGCACTTGTCGGTTCCGGTGCTCCGGTACTCTTGTTGAATATCCAGGAAAGCGAACCTTCAAGCAAGCAAGCCCGTGCCTATTTGGCACATGGTGAGGCTTCCGGAAGCAGCAAAAGATATCTAACAAAACGCCGGCGTCCATGGCACAAGAATGAAACAAGGCTGCCCCCGGATATTTTCATATCCACCTTCAGCCGGAATAAAGTAAAATTTATCCGCAACGAAACCGGTGTCAGGAGTTTGACCTGCTTCCATGGTTTATATATGCATCCGGACTATCGGGGAAAACTGGATTTGTTGATGGCTTATTTCATGACCGGAATTTCACAGGACATACTGGAGGAATGCCAGCGTCAGTACGGGAAGGGGTTGAAAAAGCTGGAACCGAATGATATCAATCAGGCCATGGCCGTTGACCTTGATGTAATTACGGAAGCTGAGGCCGCCCAAATCCAAGCGATTTACCAAAGGATACAGACGGAGCAGCTGCAAAATCCAGAAAGTATGCCTCAAAAGGAGATACAAGAGCTGGAAGAGATTTTCGAAAGGATTTTGCAAAAACCTTGAACATCCACAAGACTTCTTCCTCTCTCTTCCATCCTTTTCCCGGCTGGAAAGTGGCCGAAAAAACATGGCCACCAAAGCAAAACGGAACGAATTCGAACTGCCAACCGAATTCGTTCCGTTTCTTACCTAATAGTCTTTTAAGGCAACGCTTTACCACATACAATGGAAAGGAAGCTTTACCAGTTAAAATCAGCAAAGCATTATGGAGGGAAAAGAAATATGAAAAGAGATACTGAATTAAACGACCTCATTGCCGAAACCTGTAATAAGATGGACTTTTCAGGGGTTGTGTATGTAAAACAAAACGAGCATATATTATCGGACTCGTCCTTCGGCTATGCCGACAGAGCCGAAAAACGCCGAAACACTTCGGACACCCGCTTTGGAACAGCATCTGGCTGCAAGCTATTTACTGCTATCGGAATTTGCCAACTAGTTGAAAAAGGTTTGTTGAGTTTCGATACTCGTTTAGTCGACTGCTTGAATATCGATTTCCCACATTTTGATAAAGAGATTACCATCCACCAGCTCTTAACCCACACTTCAGGCATTCCTGACTACTTTGATGAAGAGAAAATGAATGATTATGAAGAATTGTGGAAGAACTACCCTGTTTATCAAATCCAATCTCTTAAAGACTTTTTGCCTCTCTTTCAATCTGAAAAAATGAAGTTTGAACCTGGACACAGATTCCATTATAACAATGCAGGCTACATTCTTTTAGGCCTTATCATTGAAGAACAAACAGGAATGCCATTTACAGAATACATAGAATCAGAAGTTTTTCACAGGTCCAATATGATCGACTCCGGATATTTTGCATTGGACCAGCTCCCCGAAAATACTGCAGCAGGGTACATCGACAGTGACGAGGATAACACTTGGAGAACCAATATTTACTCTATTCCCAAAAAAGGAGGCTCGGATGGAGGCGCATTTGTTACAGCTCCCGATATGATTAAATTATGGGAGTCATTGTTGGACTCTACCCTCCTAAAAGAAGAAACGACAAAGGTATTGCTCAGTCCCCACATTAAAGTGAACGGGGAAATACATTATGGATACGGTATTTGGCTGAACCAAAAGAATGATCAAGTCTACAAATATCACGTAATGGGGTTCGATCCGGGAGTCCGTTTCAGATCCTCCGTATATCCAGATTCTGACTTGAAGGTCGCAATACCTTCCAATATAGAATCTGACCCTTTTGATATCACTAAAGCAATTGAAGATGCATTGGTGAAATAGTATCGATTTGGACAATGGTTTGAATTGGATTTCCGTCTATAGGGGGCTTATTCCGGGAATAAGCCTCTTTTTATGAGGGCAATGCTGTTCATGTCCGGTTTCCATGCAATGTAAAAAAAGCTGCCGCAAACCTGAGCAAAGGTTGGCAGCAGCTGTACATCAGCGCTTATTTTTCATG
The DNA here is from genome assembly GCF_041366435.1 of Sediminibacillus sp. JSM 1682029. Classification (NCBI taxonomy): domain Bacteria; kingdom Bacillati; phylum Bacillota; class Bacilli; order Caryophanales; family Bacillaceae; genus Sediminibacillus; species Sediminibacillus sp. JSM 1682029. The sequence goes on along the minus strand of NZ_JBEWYY010000003.1, from coordinate 368,138 downwards.
TCTCGTATTTTCATTCCAAGGAAAACGAGTACCGAATGTACGGGCCATTTCTTTGGAATTGCTTCTCCTTTGTTTACGGAGCTCGGCCCGTTTCGGGGCTCCTTCATGTAAAAATTTCTCTTCTTCTGATTCCGGGTAAACCGGCGGCACCGTAACTGGACGGTTATCAGGCCCAATTGCCACCATGGTGACAAATGCTGTCGTGCATACTTTCCGTTCGCCGGTATTCAAGTCCTCTGTCACAGCTTTGATAAATACTTCCATCGAGGTTTTGTGCGTCCAGGTGACGAAGGCTTCCAAACAAATCGTATCTCCTTCTTTTACCGGCGCCAGAAAGTCTACCGAGTCGGTTGATGCGGTCACAACCGGCTTACGGGCATGCCTCCTTGCAGCAATAGCTGCCACATCATCGATATGGGCCATCAGCCTGCCGCCAAACAATGTACCATGGCTGTTGGTATCTGGTGGTAATACATGCGAATTTTTCACTGTCAATGAAGCGATACAAGGTTTTGCTTCCATTGTAATTCCTCACTTTTCTGTTTAATTTATAGGATTGGCGAAAGCAGTCGGGCAATCGCCTCTTTGATTCGAATCCATATGGACCGCTGTAAATAAAGCTTATAGGACAACTGACTGGAATGCAAAATATCCTCCTGGAACTTTTGTGCCAACTCACCGGCAACTTGCCGGTCATACAGGAACGCATTTACTTCAAAGTTCAATTTAAAACTGCGTACATCAATGTTGGCTGTACCAATTGAGGCTATCTTTTCATCCACCACAATCGTTTTGGCATGAAGAAAGCCATTCTGATAAATATAGACGTCGGCACCTGCTTTTAACAGGTCACCGATATTGGAATAAGTAGCCCAATAAACAAACGGGTGATCCGGTTTGTTCGGTATCATGATCCGCACATCGACCCCGGAAAGCACCGCGATTTTCAAGGCATCTGCCAGGCTGTCGTCGGGAATGAAATAGGGGGTTTGGATATAGATATATTCCTTGGCAGACATGATCATTTTGATATAGCCGTTTTTAATTTGTTCCCACTCCGAATCCGGGCCACTGGAAACAATTTGGATTCCTACTTCTCCGGTCGGCTCGGCCGCATAATACCGCTCTTCATACAAAATATCGTGCCTGGAGGCTTGATTCCAGTCGAGGATAAAGCGGGTCTGCATGTTCCGGACCGCGTCGCCGACGATTTTGAGATGGGTATCGCGCCAATAGCCGAATTTTTTGTTATATCCCAAATACTCGTCACCAATGTTGAATCCGCCAATATATCCGATTTTTCCGTCTATGATGGCAAGCTTACGATGGTTTCGATAATTGATTTTCAAATTGACCTTGGGAATCAGCGGCGGGAAAAAGGCTTCGACCTCTGCTCCTGCTGCCTGTATTTTGCGGATATATTTCCTGCTTAATTCCCTTGAGCCCATGTCATCATAAAGAATCCGCACCTGGACGCCTTGTTTGGCCTTTTTGATCAATGCATCGGCCAACAATTCTCCAAGCCGGTCTGCCCGGAGGATATAATACAACAGATGAATATGGTCCTCTGCTTCTTCGATGTCCTGAAGCAGGGAGTGGAATTTTTTCTGGCCGTCCGTAAAAATCTCGACACGGTTATCCTGAGTAAGGATGGCATCATCATTGCGTAAATGTAAGTAAAATAAGTCCTTATAAGGGATAAGACTCTCATCCTTAAATTGAAAGCTCCCCTCTTCCAACGCTCGCATTTGTGCCTGGACGGCCGTTTTGACACCAAGTCTGCTTTTGGTATCCCAAGTGAAGATTTTCTTATTGCTAAGCTTGCGGCCAAAGATTAAATAAAGAATGAAACCGGCAATCGGTATAAACAACAGCACCATCAGCCATGCCCAGGTAGAAGAAGCATCCCTTCGTTCTAAAAAGACAATAGCCAGTGCGAGCAGTATGTTGAAAACCAAAATCGATCCAATGATATAAGGAAACACGATCATGATATCGATCATCATGTTTCTCCCCCCCTCCGCCATTATGTAGAAAGCCCGGTGTGAAAGAACGATTCGCCAGTCGATAAGGGCATCAGCAGTGTAATTATACTCTTCTCTCCGTATTTTTCCAAAAACTATTTTTTAAAAAGCCAGGTCCCCACTGCACAGAACTTTGATCAATCTAAAATAATTGATTTTTTGACTCAAGGATTCTAAACTTACTCTATTCACTTTGCTTCTGATTCCCTATAGCTGAGTAAAACAAGAAAGGAATCAACAGAAATTTAAAGAAAAAGAGGTTGACGCAATGGAAAATAACGAATTCAAAGCAGGCGTCCTTTTTACGGCCGCTGCTTATATCTTATGGGGCTTCCTGCCGATATACTGGAAACTCGTGCAAAATGTCCCTGCCGGCGAAATTCTTGCCCACCGGATTGTTTGGTCCTTTGTCTTCATGGCCTTGTTATTATCCTTATTAAAAAAATGGAGACCGTTCATCCGGGAATGCAGACAAATAATCCGGGATAAGCAAAGGCTGATCGGAATTACGCTAGCCTCTATTGTCATCAGCATCAATTGGCTGGTGTTCATCTGGGCCGTCAACAGTGACCATGTTGTACAGGCAAGTCTCGGGTACTATATTAATCCGTTGATAAGCATTATTCTCGGGATGGTTGTGCTCAAAGAAAAACTGACGAAGTGGCAGCTGATTTCCTTTTTACTGGCAGCGGCGGGTGTCGTGAACTTGACGATCAGCTTTGGTGTTTTTCCGTGGGTTTCCATCCTGCTGGCTCTGTCCTTCGGATTGTATGGTTTGTTGAAAAAAACCGTCGCTATCAGTGCGATGTTCGGACTGGCGATCGAGACACTGATCGTCACACCGATCGCTCTGATTTATTTGCTCAGCCGACAAACTGATGGCGGAGCCGCCCCGGAAATTTTCACTTCCACCACTGGACTGCTTATATTAAGCGGCGTAGCGACAGCTGTGCCATTGTTGTTGTTCGCTAGTGGCGCGCAGCGGATTCCCCTTTCCATGGTTGGTTTCCTGCAATACTTCGCTCCGACGCTGATGCTGTTTATCGGTGTATTTCTATACGGGGAAACCTTTACCCATGCACACCTGGTCTCTTTCACATGTATCTGGGCAGCCCTTGCTATATATACTGTCTCCCGGACCAAATGGTTTCATCATTTGGAGTCCAGATTCTCGCGAAGTTATTAGGACTCCTTATCAGGCTTTCCCTAAACTGGTTCCTTTTACCCTTTTTTCTAGTAGGAGCGGATAGCCGGTCTGCCAAAAGTGGAATTGGCCAGTATAGTTTTCCTGCCATTCGCAAAATATATCCTTGCATGATTATATAGCAAGGAGTGAAAAGATGGGTATTCTAAGTGGAAATCCAAAAAACCAGCCGATGCATTATGGCGAAGTCTTTGGAATTTGGAGCAGTCTTGCCGGCAGCAAGGGCATGATTGCCGGTTATCAAACCATGGCGAACCATACCGGCGACCGCGACCTGAAAAAATTGATTGAAGACATGATCCGGACAATGAAACAAGAAAACGAAGAAATTGAAGAGCTTTTGAAAAACAATGGAATAGCTCTTCCTCCATCGCCACCGGAACGGGCGAAAGCTGCTTTGGAACAAATCCCTTCCGGAGCCAAATTCAACGATCCGGAAATAAGCGCCGCTATTTCCCGGGACATCGGGCAGGGACTTGTAGCTTGCAGCCAAATCATCGCTCAATGCATCAGGGAAGATATCGCCATGATGTATGGGCAAATCCATATGAGCAAGGCACAATTCGGCGCCAGGCTGCTGCGGTTGAATAAAGAAAAAGGCTGGCTCGTTCCGCCGCCGCTTCACAACCAAAACTTCGAATAAGCATTTCGGCGGGGGGGGGCAGCCCTTCCCATCGTTTGACGAGGGAAGGGACTGTCCCCCCTTTTTTATCTCGCTTCGTTTACAAGATAACAATACATTTACAAGCATGGCTTGATTTGTAATATAAGAGGGCGCTTTTGAAGGCTGTCAACACGGTTTTTTATGTAAAATTAACCAGTTTGACGCCTTTTTTGCATGCAACGCAATAAAGAGCATAGCATTCTCACTTCACCTAAGGGGCCGGAGGATCTAGTAATAGAACAGGGAAGGAGGATAATGGCGAGAATTACATAGCGAAAGAACAAGCACCCGTTCGATTGTAAATGGTAAATAGCACCTCAAATATTACAAAAAAGCCATGCTATGATGTAACAGTAAAACAAAACACAGCGAAGAGGAGAGTGTAAAGAAATGTTCAAGAAAGCAAGCATTGTAACAGGAATTTCAGCGGCACTACTTTTCGGAGGAGCTTTTTCTTCTTCGGTAGATGCGCAGGCAAATAACGCAAACGACCAACAAGGAAAGTCATACCAAGTCTATTACTCTGTGAATAGCTACAAAGGTAACCTTTCACAAGAGGATATTCAAAGTGTTATAGATAAATACTTCAGCAATCACAAGTGGAACTGGAAGGCTCCAGCAGAACAAAAACAGGCTCAGGAGCAGCCACAAAAAGCAGAAGAGAACAAACAGCAAGAGCAGACAAATGAACAGCCTGCAGAACAAAAAGAACAGGAATCTGCAGAACAGAAGCAGCAAACAGAAGCTCCAAGTAACGAGCAAGCTGAACAGGCCCAAGCGCCTCAACAAAACAACAATGAAGCAACTGCAGAGGAGTCCAAGCAAGAACAGACTGAAAATGCAGGACAAGAGCTAAACGAATTTGAACAAGAAGTAGTGGAATTGACCAACCAGGAGAGAGCAAAGCAAGGTCTTGATCCTTTGGAAATCGATACAGAACTAAGCAAAGTCGCACGTGAAAAATCAGCGGATATGGCTCGTAACGGTTACTTCGACCATAACAGCCCGACTTACGGTTCTCCGTTCGATATGATGAAACAATTCGGCATCTCCTACAACACTGCAGGGGAAAACATTGCCAAAGGACAGCGTACTCCGGAAGAAGTAGTCAACGCCTGGATGAACAGTGAAGGCCACCGCAAAAACATTCTTAACGGCAACTTCACCCATATCGGTGTCGGCTATGTCGAAAATGGAAACGTATGGACACAACAATTTATCGGAAAATAATAGACAAGTAGATTTATGGACAGGGGCTGTCCCATTCGCCGGAAAACGGCTTATGGGCCAGCCTTTTTGCGCGATTGGGGTCAGTCCCCGGTGACGATACCGGGGACTGACCCCAAAAAAATTTATTTTTTTGTAGGGTTTGGGGGTGGATGGTTCGTCTATAAAGTGAAATGGTCAGAGAGAGGGGGAGCGTCCATTCAAGATGAACTGCTAATCAAAAAAATAAAATCGGGCAACCAGCAAGCCCTTCGGCTGTTGATCGAGCGTCATAAGCAGCAGGTCTTCAAAGTGACGATGAGCGTCCTGCATGATGAAAAGGCAGCTGAAGATGCGGCTCAGGAGACGTTTATCAAAATGGTAGATGCTCTTCCCTCTTACCAGCATCAAGGGTTTAAAACCTGGCTTAGTAGAATCGCTTTCCATAAAGCAATCGACGCCCGCCGGAAACGGCAGCGAATGAGAGAAGATTTCAGCAGCGACGGACAGGAATATCACAAGGGCCAAGTTGACAGCGCGGAGGAGCAGGCGATGCTGCGGGAAAGAAGACAACGTATCCGTGAGCAAATCGATCAGCTTCCAGATAAACTGCAGTTTACAGTACGCTGCTATTACTTAGAAGGCATGTCCTATGCCGAAATCGCAGACCGGCTCGGTTTAGCCGAAAAGACCATTGAAGTACGGCTGTACCGGGCACGAAAATGGATGAAAGCACATTGGAAGGAGGATGATTTTTAAATGATACATATTGAAGAGGAGTTGTGGCCCTACATAGAGGAAACGGTGGATGACCAGAAACAGCAGCAAATCGAAGCCCATTTGGAGACCTGCGCGCAATGTTTCGACCGTTATCTTGCATTACTTGACCAATGGGAGGCACCTGGGCATCTCGCTGACTCCTTTACCGAAGCAACCATCGACAAACTTAACGTCCAACAAGTCTTGCCGCAAAAAGACGGACAGAAAACATCCTCCTCCATATCCAGGGAGGTCAAAACGATCAGCCACTATTTACTGGCTGCAGGACTAACCATTTTATTAATGGCAAGTGGTATCTTCCAGGGCGTCCTTCACGTAACCGATAAAACGAATATACACAGCCGGCCGTCCATGGCAGATAGCCTGATGCAAAAAACAGACAGCTGGCTGACGCAACTAATAAAGGGGGAAGATCAATGAATAAATCATCCATACTGGCTTTCTTTTTAGCGCTCATCCCCGGTTTTGGCCATATGTACCTTGGTCAAAAACGCAAAGGGGTGCTCTATCCGTTGCTTTTCTTTGGCACAATAAGCTTTGGAACGTTTGCTTACATCATCTCTGCACCTAGTGAGTTGATCCCCTTAACATTGCTTATGGCATTTCTGATTTGGGCGGTCAATGTAATCGACATGATTGTCACCTTGCTGATAGGCGCCAGCAAGATACAACCCATCGAACAGTCTGCCGAAGCGAAACTTGCTGCCGGGGATGCGACCAATTCCCCACAAACCCATTACAATGAACGGTTCACGACGATCTTGTTATCATTCGTTCCGGGTGTCGGCCACTTCCAGCTCGGTCTGAACCAGAGAGGATTGACGTTTTTGGCCGGCTTTTTCGGAGTGGCTTCCATGATTTTCTTTGTTGCTTTTGTCAGCAATCAAGGCGGCTTTCTTATTTTTCTGCTGGCCATGCCGATCATCTGGATTTACAGCTTTTTTGATGCGATTCAACTATTGAACAAGAAACAAAACGGAGAAACCCTTGAGGACCGGACAATCATCGAGGATTTGGATCGTTACCGGGAAGAGGGGAAAAAGAGCAAGATGCTTGCCACCATCTTGGCCATTTTTCCCGGTGCGGGGCATATGTATTTAGGGTTGCAGCGAAGAGGGCTGCAATTAATGGCTGCCTTTCTGCTAGCCATCTATGTGCTGGACGTTCTGCACCTTTCCATCTTCTTGTTTTTGATTCCGATCATCTGGTTTTTCAGCTTTTTCGACGCCTTGCAGCATTCCAGCAAGGCCGAACAGGGAGAAGTTCAGGACGTGCCGATTGTAAAGTATTTGGCAAACCATCAAAAATGGCTGGGCATCGCCCTTTTACTGCTTGGGATTTTCTATATTGCCGATTCCATTTTGCTTCCAGTCATAGCTGAACAAGTGCGTGCAGCGTTTCAAATCGATCTTTGGTATTATTACCGCCAGTATTTTCAAGTATCGCTTGTCTGTTTGCTTTTGATAGCTGGGGGAATTCGTTTGATCATCGGGGCGAAACCGGATAAAGGAGGAAACAATCAATGAAGAAATGGCGGGTAGGATCTGTCTCCATGGGGGCAGCCCTCATTTTACTAGGTACGGTCATCATGCTCTCTCAATTTTTCGATTGGGATGCAACAACGGTTTTATTGGCCTGGTTTCCATTGATCCTGATTGTTTTAGGAGTGGAAATCATCCTTTACGTCTACATGTCCCGGCAAGAACAACCTGTGGTGAAATATGACATTTTATCCATCGTATTCATCACTTTCTTAGGGGGTGTTGCGCTCATCCTTTTTATCGGGGCCACTACTGGATTGCTGGATAAGATTAAAACCACTGTCCAAGCTGAGGAGGTGGAAGCAACCTTGCCGCCAATCGAAAAAAATATCGGTGACAAGGTGAAAAAAATTGTCTTGGAGTCCGCGGAGGGAACAAGGCTGGAGACAAACAACACAGGCGCTATTCATATATTCGGCACCTTCCACTCTAGTACGGCAAGTAAAAAAGACATCAAGCCAGAGGAAGTCGCCTCTTTTCACCAGGTCGGTGACACCTTGTATGTGGAAATGCTTGAAGCACCCACGAGCCAATTCGGATATGATGACAGCCGGTTTACTGCAACGGTGTCGATTCCGGGAAACATGGAAACCGAGGTCCGCTCCTGGCTGGATGAAGCGCGCCTGAACCTGGCAGCTATCAAAAGTAATTGGTCGTTAACCGAGGTGGATGAGGTGTATCTGACCAATCCGGATAAGGCCGATGTCCAACTACATACTGAAAACATTTGGCAAGAAGAATCCAGTGACCAAACAGATACATTCGGAAAAGGCACCCACCAACTCGAAATCGAAGAAGTCAATCAACTGTATACCAAGTAAATTCTTTATCCTGGTAGAGCAATGGGGGACAGTCCCTCCGGCGGGGACTGTCCCCTTCTTTTTTCAAATTTTTTCTTTAAGGGTTGACTGGATTGACAGAGTGATTTATAATTCTTTCAAAGATTGAAATTTCAAACATATTGAATAACAAGACTCTTATCCAGAGCGGCGGAGGGACTAGGCCCGATGATGCCCGGCAACCTTCAAGCGACAATGCTTGAAAAGGTGCCAATTCCTACAGGTCCATGATCTGAAAGATAAGAGGAGGACTCCGACTACACGCCCTCTTCTTAGGAAGAGGGCTTTTCTATTCCCCCTCTTCCAACACAACAATCTTGTTACCTGCTTTTCACGGCCTTAGGTACTATTTTTCCCTAGAATTATCCCGCTTAGGAGGAATTAACATGACAAACCCATTCCATTTGCTAGGCACCGAAACACAACTTCTTCACGGAGGACAGACACCAGATCCGGCGACAGGTTCCAGGGCAGTCCCGATTTATCAAACGACATCCTATGTATTCCGTGATACCGAGCACGCCCAGAATCTTTTTGCCCTGGCTGAACCTGGCAATATTTATTCGCGCATCATGAATCCGACTGTGGATGCTTTTGAACAACGGATCGCTCTGTTGGAAGACGGCGTAGCGGCAGTTGCCACCTCTTCCGGCATGGCTGCCATTACTCTGTCGATTCTGAACTTGGCAGGGAGCGGCGATGAAATCGTAGCCGACAGCAATCTTTACGGCGGCACTTATAACCTGTTTGTCAAAACACTGCCTCGCTACGGAATCAATGTCACCTTTGTGGATGCTTCGGATCCGGAAAACGTCCGTGCAGCTATCACCGACAAAACCAAAGCGGTCTTTGGCGAAATCATCACCAATCCAAGCCTGAATGTGTTTGACGTGGAAACAATCGCTGCGATTGCACATGAACACGATATCCCGTTGATTATCGATAATACATTTGCCACTCCGTATGTAACCAAACCGATTACCTGGGGAGCGGACATCGTTGTCCACTCTGCTACCAAGTGGATCGGCGGGCACGGTACGACAATCGGAGGGGTAGTCGTCGATGGCGGACGTTTTGATTGGAACAATGAAAAATTCCCTGAATTCATCCAGCCTGATGAAAGCTATCACGGCATCAGGTATGCCATCGACACTGCACCGGCAGCCTTTGCTACGAAGCTACGCGTACAGCTGTTGCGCGACATCGGCGCCTGCCTGAGCCCGCAGAACGCATTTTTGCTGTTGCAGGGTCTGGAAACATTGCATCTGCGTGTAGAAAAGCATAACCAAAACGCCCAGCAGGTCGCCGGTTACCTAAGCGACCATCCAGCAGTGGAATGGGTTGCATATCCAGGATTGGAAAACCATCCTTCCCACCAACTTGCAGAAAAATACTTGAACGGAAAGGCAGGTTCCATTATTACTTTCGGTATCAAAGGCGGACGCGATGCAGGACGGCAGTTGATCGACAACATCACCCTTTGGTCGCATGTAGCCAATGTCGGGGATGCCAAATCACTGATCATCCATCCCGCTTCCACCACCCACCAGCAGCTTGATGCAGATGGATTGAAGGAAAGTGGTGTTACGGAAGAATTGATTCGTCTTTCGATCGGTATTGAAACCGCAGAGGACTTGATTCAGGATCTCGATCAGGCAATCGCACAAGCTACCGGTACAAAGCCCACCATTACTGCCACAAATGAAAAGGCAGTACAATGGGCGCTTCACTCACCATTCGACCGGACAAACGGGCTCCGGCAAAAAACGATAGCCGTTCTTGGATTAGAGCCGGATGAAAATTTGCCGGTGTATCGAACAGCTGCGAAGTTGCAAAATCTCGGATTTAAAGTCATTCCGGTCCACAATGGAAATGAGCCAATTCTAGGTGAGACGCCAGTGGCGAATGTGGCAGCAATAGAGGAAGAAATCGATGTCGTTTATACACAGGACACACTCGCTGCAGAGGCTTTACTGGCAAATGACGGCCAGGTTGAAACAAAAATACTGTGGCTCGATTCCCAGAGTACTAGCCTGGATGTCACCGATCAGGCGCGCGTGCAAGGGATTACCGTTGTCGAAAGTCTCTGCCCATACCAAGAAGCGGTGAGACTGAGAAGCGGAGATACAAGAAAGCAGCCGGTCCACGCCTAAGCAGGCAAGAATCGGTATGAAAATAGAATATTTCCCTCAACAAAAGCCGCTTGAAAAGTACCAAGCGGCTTTTGTATGTACAAAGACTTGCATAAATTCGTTAAATCCTTTCATACTATCTTTGAAAAGGAGGAGACATGGATGGATTTTCCGACGATACATACAAACTTTTGGGACGCTGTAATAGCAGTACCAGCCGTCATGATTGTCACTCAATTGATAAAAGTATTGTTCCGCGTTCCAAAAAAATTCGTGCCGACACTGGCACTTGTGATTGGGTTGGCAATATCTGTTTTCATTAGTCACCGCGGCAGTTTGATTGCCGGGATTTTTATGGGATGGTTTTATGGCTATGCCGCCATCGGTTCTTATGCATCATTAAAAACCACGATCATCACTTTTTTACATAAACGAAAGGCAAAGCGTCTGACATCTCTCGGCTGATCTGACCAATTTGCAATTATTTGTTTTTCAGCTCCCGCACCTCTTCCTCCAGCTGTTCCACCCTTTTCTGAAGTTCCCTTTTCGGCTCAGACACTCTTTTGTTGATCATGCCAAAGAAGCCGAACACAGCTACGATTCCACCGGCGATTGCCATGACAAACAATAAACCTATTTCCGCCACCGTTATCCCTCCTGTGTCACTGGTAATTTTGCTAGTGTCTTCTGATTTTTTATCCAAATACGCCAGCACTCTTGTTCTGCTGAAGAATATCTTTAATTGTCTTATCAAGCGTATTGAACCTGAATTGGAAGCCCTCCTGTTCAAGCCGATCCGGAATCACCCAGCGGCTTTTTAGCACAAGTTCCGTCTCTGTCCGGATCAATATCGAACCCATTTCCAGCATCCATTTCGGTGCAGGCAGGCCAACAGGCATGTTTAGCTCTGTTCTTAAAATCTTCATCAATTCCCGGTTATGTACAGGGGTGGGTGCTGCACAATTAAAGACACCGCTCAAATCATCCCTCTCCTGTAAAAACAGCACGATTTGAAACAGGTCTTCAACATGAATCCAGCTGAACATTTGCTTTCCGGATCCCTGTGCCCCGCCGAGACCGAATTTCACTAAGTTTAAATAAGGGGTCATCACCCCTCCTTCCGGGCCTAAAACGATAGCGGTTCGCAGAGCAGCTTGTCTTGTTTCTGATAAATCAAAAGAAAAGAATGCTTCTTCCCATTTTTCTGACACGTCCACAGAAAATCCCGTTCCTATTTCTCCGTTTATTTCCGTCATCGGCCGATCTTCGGCATGTCGATAGATCGTGGCGGTGCTGGAGTTAAGCCAAATCGGCGGCGGGCTATCACATGTCTTGATAACTTCGCCGAGAATAGTCGTCGTTTCGATTCTTGAATGCAGGATTTCCCGCTTGTTTTTGTCAATGGTAACGGCAATTTACCGACTTGCCAGCAAGGTTGACGAGCAAATCCGCCCCTTCCAAAGCTTCCTTGATGCCATCCCTGTCGTCCCATGATAGGTAAGAGGGCTGTCTCGATATGATTCCTACATTATATCCCTTCTCTTCGAACCTCCGTTTGAAATAATTCCCGATAAATCCTGTTCCCCCTGCGAGGATAACCTTTTTCATCGTCAAAACCCCAATCTGAATTTTTATCTGAATTGGTTGCCTCTTGATGTTTTGGGTTCATTTTAACATATTAACGGAGTGCCCATGACAGGTTCCCCTTCGAAGGTATTTTTCTCTACGCATTTCCGGCTTACACCTCCATAGGGTGTTTAGTGAATAATTATCAACACGCCAAAACGTCACGTTATCAGCAGCACTGGTTGGCAAAGAAGTGATTACGGCATGAAATAAGTCAGCTCATATAAGGATGAGCTGACTTTCGCTTTTTATAGGGTCACAAAACCACTTTTACTGCCTTTGTCGCGATAAACGTTTTGATGTATTGATCTAAAATCCGGGTTCCTCCGAAATCATCTTCATAAAAGCCCGTTATTGCAAAACCAGCGTCGATTTGTCCCTGTATTTGGTCTTCCATGGTATGGGCATATTCAATGGTTTGGTTGGAGCGAATGTGATCCTCCACTTCTTCTTCAGGCAACTGATCCAAAGTCGAAGAGGGAATGGGATGCTTCACATCAAGAATCCCTTTTTGTTCCTGCTGGTCATCAAAAATAAACAACAGCGGGTTCGTAAATCCGGCTATCAATGTTCCTTTCTTTTTTAACACCCTTGCCGCTTCTTTCCACACCGGGCGGATGTTATCCACGAACAAATTGGAAACAGGGTGGATGATCATATCGAAAGTTTCGTCTTCAAAGACACTTAAATCACGCATATCCCCTTGCACAGTGTGCAACGACAGCCCGTCCCGTTCTGCAACCAACCTGTCTTTTTCCAACTGCTTTCGTGATATGTCGGTGACGGTTACCTGGGCACCGGCAGCTGCCAGAACAGGAGCCTGCTGCCCTCCACCTGACGCAAGGCAAAGGACCTTCAATCCTTCTAATTGGCGCGGGAACCAGCTGCGCGGTACCGGCTTTTCAGTAGTGACAGTGATATTCCATTTGCCTGCTTTACCTTTTTCAATCGTTTCGCTGCTGACCGATTTTGTATAACGAGAGCCTTCTTCCACTTTCTGATCCCAGGCATTACTATTTTGCTTTGTCGTATCCATCTCTGTCTCCTCCCTATTCCCAGTCTTTTTTATATGTTTTTACCAGCGTATCATAAATAGGCCAAGACGGGGGTCAGTCCCTCCTTCCGAATTTTGCTCTTGGGGTCATGCTCTTGGGGTCAGTCCCCATCAAGCCGATTCTTTCATTGATTCAGGTTGATTTTTCGCAGGAATCCTTATCTGCCAAGGATTTCTGCAATTTTGGGGACTGACCCCTCCAAGGGGATTTTGCACCATCATGAGCCGGAGAGGGACTGACCCCTTACCTTAAAAAAAGCCAGCTCGTGGTGAGCTGGCTTTTTGGTGTTATATGCTTTTGTCTTAGTATTTTTTCTCTTCGACGATTTCGTGGTTTTCGTCTAAGATCATCAAGCGACTTGGTGTATCGTTGGATGCCAACTTTTCAGCTTCTGCGATTGCATCGTCTTTTTTGCTGTATAAATCAGTCGGAGCTACGTCTTCGATTTTTACATACCAGCCTTCTGCATTTTTGTTTGGTGTTACGCTATATTCTTTCATGTCTATCGCTCCCTTTCAGAAATTGCTTTATTCTTTGTGTACAAAACAATTCCCGACTGCTTTGCGAACCAAACCTATACTATCTGAGCCGCAGCACCTATACGTTCTTGGTTTCTAATTTTGCAGTGCTTTGGTTGACCTGAACAACCGTAGCTGTTTCTGCCGCTTTCACGATACCCAGGAGGACTTTTAACGACACAAGCGCATCTTCCCCTGTCACAGCCGGCTTCTTATTATGAAGGACACTATCCACAAATGAATCGATTACACCGCTGTTCGTTTGGTCATCATTGGTCTGGATGGTTTCCAATTGATACTTGGCTATGGAACCATCCTTTTCTATGACAAGCAGAGGATAGTCCTTGTCATGATATATTTTTATGATTCCACCCGTCAGATAAATAATCGTGCTGTTATCCTCTTCACCATAATAAGTCCAGGAAAAGGAAGCCGTCCCAATGCGCCCGCCGGCTGTTTTCAAGGTGCATACAAGATTGTCGCACACTTCTATCGGTTCCCCGGTAATGCCGGTTTTATCTAAAGATCCTTGAAAGGCACTTACCTGGTTTATTTCATCATTCAACAGATAATGCAGCAAATCGATTTTGTGAATCCCTAAATCACCGGCGACTCCCAACCCGGATCGCTCCTTGGAGAAAAACCAGGTGCATTTCGTTTTATTTATCCCCCATCGTTCAGGACCTGCATGGCCGAAGCTTGTTTTAAAGGTGAGGACTTCTCCGAGTTCTTTATTCTCTATTAACTGTCTTGCTTTTTGATGGGCCCTAGTAAAACGCTGGTTATGATCGATCATCAGTTTCTTGCTTGAGGTTTTCTGGGCCTGGACAATTTGTTCTGCACCTTCGATGGTCAATGCGATCGGCTTTTCACAAAGTACATGCTTCCCGGCTAGTAACGCTTTTACAGAATTGATGGGATGAAATTCGTTCGAGGAGCAATCGCTGATGATATCAATCGTCGGATCTGTTATTAAATCGTCCAGAGATGCTGAAACCGATCCAGCAAATTGGTCGGCCAGTATTTCCGCTCTTTCGGGATTTCGGTCATAAAAAACGATTTCTTCGATATTCGGATTTGCTTTGTATTCGGGTGCATGGCGAAACTTGGCAATCGATCCACAGCCGATAATACCTGCCTTCAACTTCATAAACATCCTCCTATTCCCGCTTCTGGAAAACTACTGCCACGATGATGATCAAGCCCTTTACAAACCCTTGTAAATGGGGCGAAACATTCATCAAGTTCATCATGTTGTTCAAAATGCCGAGTATCAGAACGCCGAAAAACGTTCCGAGGACCTTTCCTCTCCCACCAGTCATCCTCGTCCCGCCAATGATGACCGCGGCGATTGCATCCAGCTCGTAGGCCTGGCCGGAGCTAGAGGAAGATATCGAGTTCAGTCTCGAGGTTTCAATGATTGCGGCAACACTTACCAAGAGGCCCGCCAGGCTGTAGACACCTATTTTGACACGGTCGACACGTATAGTGGATAACAAAGCCGCCTTCTCATTGCTTCCAATCGCGTAGACATACCTGCCGAATCGTGTTTTTTGCATCAATACATAAACAAGACTTGTCATTACTAAAAAAATGATAATGGGATAATCGATGATCCACAATTCACTGTTTGCTATCGCTGTGAAGCTGGTTACCTCCCCAGAGATACTGCCTCCGTCAGCAATGTAGAGGGCAATCGACCTTGCTCCCGCCATCATTCCCAATGTGGCAATGAAGGACGCAATTCTCCCCTTTGCAACCATCAGTCCATTCAACAGTCCGGCAAACGCTCCGACAGAAAATGCTGTCAATATCGCCAACAGGATACTTCCAGTCGCATTCAGGGACAAAATCGAGACAACGCCGACAAGTGCCAGGACAGAGCCGACTGACAAATCGATTCCGCCCGAAAGCATGACGATAGTCATTCCCAGGGCGACAATACCGATGATCGAGACCTGCATCAAAATATTCAATTGATTATTGACGTCCAAAAATCGGGGATTTAACAAGGATGCCAAGACAAATATGACCACAAAAGCAATGATTACACTATATTCGGACCAGAGCCAGGACAGGTGCCTGTTTTTGTCCGGGGGTTGTGTACTTTCTTGTTTGATTGCTGGACTAGCCAATGTGTTCCACCTCCCTTTTTGAGCCAGTGGCATATTTCATGATTTCATCCTCGTTAGCTTGGTCCCGTTTCAATTTTGCCGTTATCTCCCCTTGATACATCACATGAATAGTGTGGCAGACTTTGAGAATTTCCGGCACCTCGGAAGAAAGAATGATGATCGCTTTACCCTGTTCGGCCAACTGGACGATCAATTGATAGATCTCCCTTTTGGCGCCGATATCGATCCCCTGGGTCGGGTTGTCAAAAACGAGAATGGGGGTATCGACCTCCAGCCATTTTGCCAGGACGACTTTTTGCTGATTGCCTCCGGAAAGCTTATCGATCGTCACCTTTGGATCGTGCACCTTTATATTCAAAGCTTCTTTAAAATGATGAAACCGGGATTTTTCTTGATTCGGTTGAAGAAAACCCATCCGTTCAAAGTGGGAAAGAGCAGAAATACTCATGTTGTGGTAGACACTTAAGTCTTTGATGATTGCATTCTCTTTTCGGTCTTTTGGGACAAAACCTATACCAGCCTGCAACGCCTGTTTAGGATGGTTGATTGGGACAGAACGCCCCTCTACCTCGATACTGCCGGAAGACGTCTTGTTAAATCCAAATATGCTTTCAAACAATTCTGTACGACCATCACCGGCCAACCCGGTAAAACCGAGAATCTCTCCGGCATGCAGCGTAAAGTTTATGTCCCGGAAACGACCAGCGCTTGTCAATCCGGTTACATGGAGCATTTCCCTTCCAGCTGCATGGTTGTGAACAAAACGTTCTTCCGATACAGATTTGCCGACCATCATTTTTGTAATGGCCGTCACGTTTTGATCAGCCACCCGGCCTGAGCCGACTATTTTTCCATCCCGCAGGACGGTATAACGATCACAAATTTCCTGGATTTCTTTCAGCTTATGGGAAATATAAATAATCGAAACATTGGCCGCTTTTAAATTTTTCATCAAGGTAAACAACCGGTGCACTTCATGCTCTGTCAGAGCTGTAGTCGGTTCATCCATGATGATGATTTTGGAATCCTGAAGCAGTGCCTTGGCAATCTCGATCAATTGCTTGTAGGAGGCATCCAACTGGCGCACATAAGCTTTGGGGTCGATTTCCACTCCTAGTCCGGCAATTACCTCGCTCGTCTTCCGGCACATTTCTTCTACTTTCAGCAGTCCTAACCGGTTTCTTCGTTCCCTCCCTAAAAACATGTTTTCATAAACCTTCAAATCTGCGACGACGTTTAATTCCTGGTGAATGAAACTGATGCCGAGCTGCTGAGAGGTGCGCGGGTCGGTCATTTCCACTTGCTTACCATTCACCTTGATTGTTCCTTTGTCGGCAGGAAAAATGCCACCCAAAATATTCATCAATGTAGATTTCCCAGCTCCGTTTTCCCCCAGCAAAGCATGTATTTCTCCTTCTTCCAAACAGAGACTGGCCTGTTTGAGTACAGGAACGCGATTAAACGATTTATCGATATTTTCCATTTCCAATACATAATTACCGCTCACTTTACATCACTCCCTATCAGAAAAAGGGATACAATATTTATCGATTGTATTCCCTTTTTCCGCGCCTTTCCTTACCCTTCTGTCAGCTCAATATTTGGAGTCTTCATTATAGAATTGATCCACATTCTCTTTGGTTACCTGGGTTGCCTCCTTGACCACCATTTCTTCTTCCGGCTCTTCCCCTTTTGCAAGGTCTGCTGCAATGGACACAGCATCCCGGACCATGGTCGGCGAATAGAGGAAGGTCGCCTTTATCAATCCATCCTCCTGCATATTCTCGAATACGGTTTTATTGCCGCCGGCTCCTGTGATAAATTGGATATCGTCCCGGCCCGCTTCCTTGATCGCCTGGAGAACACCTAACGCCATTTCATCGTCCTGGGTAAATACAGCATCTATTTGTGAATGCGCTTGCAAAATATTCTGCATGACTTCCAATGACGCTTCTTTCGAAAAGTCTCCATTTTGCGAAGCGATCACCTCTATGCCGTCTTCCCCATCCATCGCTTCCTGGAATCCGCTGCCTCGTTGATTTGTGACAGAACTCGGAGGACCGGTAATTTCGACCACTTTTCCATTCCCGTCCAATTGTTCTATAAAGTATTTTCCTGCATTGACCCCTATTCCTTCATTGTCGCCTTTCACCACGACAGTCGCAGCATCATTTTCAAGCTCCCTGTCAACGATTACCAACGGAATGCCTGCATCCTTCACTTTTTGACCGACAGGTGATAGTGCTGCAGATTCAATCGGCAGCATGACAATGACGTCCACTTCCTGGGAAATCAAATCTTCTACATCATTCGCCTGTTTGTTGGGATCCGCTGCATTGGTCATTACGTAGTCGATTCCTTCTGCTTCCTTTATTTCCTGTGCTTGTTTTTCCGCGTTGTCGATCAATGCTCCCATCCAGCCGTGTGTTGCCGATGGCAAGGATATACCAATTGTAAGATCGCCATCTTCTCCCGAAGCTTCTCCACCGCTTTCCTCACCGCTTCCACATGCTGCAAGTCCGCCTAAAACCAACATAGACAAAAACAAAACAAGTAGTTTTCTCACTTCTCCACCCCTTTTTTGTTATTGGAAGCTCGCTTTAATGTAATCGTTTACATATAAGGCCAGCACTCTGCTATCAAAATGGATTTGATACCACAGTGCCGGTCTTAGTTGCTGATTAACCTAGCGTAGACTCCCGAATGACTAATTCATGATCCAAAATGAGACTTTCCACTTCTTTTCCCTGGATTTTCTTGACCAGCATATCCGCAGCAGCTTTCCCCATTGCATACATCGGCTGCGAAATCGTTGTCAAGGCAGGATAGGTCATATTGGAAAAAGCAATCTTGTCGAACCCAATGATAGCGATGTCCTCGGGTACTTTCAGCCCTTGGTTGTGGATTTCCTTCAACGCACCGATTGCAAGTAAATCAGATACAGCAAAAATCGCTGTCGGACGTTCCTCCTGCGCAAGGATTTTTTTCATTGCCTGCTGGCCATAAGAAAAGTCCAACCCTTGTGTATGGACAATCAAACTGTCCTCTAGTTCCATCTTGTTTTCTTCTAATGCTTTCTGGTAACCAAGCTGACGCTGGCGGGCATAAAGGTATTTTTCGTCCGAATTTATCAAAGCGATGCGCTGATGTCCGATTCTTATCAAATGTTTCACCGCACGATAGGCTGCCTCTGCATTGTCTATGGTCACATATGGGATGCCACTGTCGACAGCATACTCGCTGCACTGGATGATCGCATGATTTTCGGCGAGCTGGATAAGAGTGTCGATGTTAACGGCAGGGTCCATGGAGATGATGCCATCGGCCATTTTTTTTCGGACCAGGTCAAAATAGATGTTCTCCCGTTCCACATTTGTATCGGTTTCACACAAAAGGATATTATAACCTAACTCAATCGCCGTGTTTTCAATGCCGTTGATGATTTCCGAGTAAAAAGGATTCGAGATATTCGGGATCAGGACAAGCAGCAGCCTGCTTTCTGAATTTCTCAAATTCCGGCCGAGAAGGCTGGGTTCATAGTTTAATTTTTTGATTGCATCTTCTACTTTTATTCTCGTCTTTGCCGTGACAGAATTTTGTCCATTTAAAACTCTGGAAACAGTCGCGACCGAGACTCCCGCTTGTTTGGCCACTTGGTGGATTGTTGCCATCTTTCCGAGTCCTTCTTTCTGCATTGCGTAATTTTTTGTAATCGTTTACAATACAAATAGTACTGTACGATTTCATTGCTGTCAACCGTTTCTTGGTAAATATCCCTATGGTTTATATTATGGATGTAATGGATTACAATCTGTATTTTCTAATAATGATAGAGGAGGGAAAGATGATGAAGTTAGGTGTTTTTACTGTTTTATGCGCTGACAAACCATTTGATGACATGCTCGACTATGTTTCTTCCAAGGGGCTGGAAGCAATTGAGCTAGGAACCGGAGGGTACCCCGGAAATGATCATTGTCCTATCGAGGAATTGATCGATCAGCAATCAGCCCAACAGGAAATGCTGAAAAAATTGACCGACAAAGGGATAATGATCAGTGCATTAAGCTGTCACTCCAACCCCCTGCATCCACAAGAAAAAGTTTCGGTTCCCGCTGACATATTACTGCGGAAAACCATTAAATTAGCCTCACAGTTAGGTGTGCAGGTTGTGAACACATTTTCCGGCTGTCCCGGAGATCACGAGGGTGCACTTTACCCTAATTGGCCGGTGGCAGCATGGCCGCACGACTATCAAGAAGTATTGGAATGGCAATGGCATGATAAACTGATTCCTTACTGGAAAGAAATAAACGATTATGCAGCCGCCTATGGCGTGAAAATCGGATTGGAATTGCATGGCGGGTTCTCCGTACATACGCCCGCCACCATGTTGAGGCTGCGTGAAGCCTGCGGTCCAGCAATCGGAGCAAATTTAGATCCAAGTCATATGTGGTGGCAGGGGATAGATCCTGTGGAAGCCATCAAAATACTCGGAGATGCTGGGGCCCTGCATCACTTTCATGCGAAAGATACCATCATTGATCAGCAGAATACGAACATGCATGGTTTGACCGACATGACTCCTTATTCAGAATTGCGGAGCAGAGCCTGGTATTTTCGCACGGTCGGCTATGGGCATGGACGTAAAGTCTGGTCCGATATTGTCAGCACCCTGCGGCTCGTCGGCTATGATTACGCGGTCAGTATCGAACATGAAGACGGACTGATGTCCATTGATGAAGGGTTCAGCAAAGCCATCGAGAACCTTCGGCCCATCATGCTGAAAGAACCTGTAGGGAACATGTGGTGGGCTTGAAACGCGCCTGCCAGACCGTTCACTTTTACATAAACCGGACACCAGCTTGTGGTCCGGTTTATGCTTTCTCCCTCCCTCGTTTTCCAATGATTCCCCATGAAAATAATTATCGCTGGTAACGCAAGACATGTTATCATATTGTATACTAATACTAACGATACATCGGCCTATGCCGTGGTTTTTCCGGTGACAGATGGAAGGCCGGAATCCCTCTGCCCAAGTTTTTGAAATCAAGCTAAAGGGAATATTCTTTTAGTGCGTGTTCACAATGGAAGGTGAGAAGGACCTAGAAGTTCAAGGCCGCGTGGACTTGTGCATCGGAACGTACACAATCGATACGTGCGAAGCGGAAAAGCAAGCCAACGAATAAATTTCAAGTATCCATTTCACCGGATATTAGACCCATTTCTTTTCATACGGATTTTCTATCAATTTCTATTAGGTGTGATGACGTTGCGTAATAAATACTCCAAGACTATCATCGGTGCCGTTTTATTGATTTTGCTACTGGCTATTGTCACCTTTCAGGCAATCCAGACATCTGAAAGCGACAATGCCGAAAAAAATTTCAGTCCTGAAACACAGGAAAAAGATCTGGAAGTGACTGAAGAAATACCAGATGATACAAAACTGCAAAAAGCCGAAGAGACAGAAGAAGAAGAACAGCCCTTGGCAGAAGATATCAAAGATAAGGTCAGCCAGGTGATCGAGAGCGCCCTCGGGTTATTTGTCAAAAAGGATCTGGACATTGTCGCAATCGGGGATTCGCTTACACAAGGGGTAGGTGATACTTCTCATAATGGCGGTTATGTTGGAATTCTGGGGAACACCTTGAACGATGACGGCCAACAAAAAGTGGACATCGTCAATTACGGTAAACGGGGAAACCGTTCCGACCAGCTGTTGAAACGGTTGGACCAGACTGAAATAAAGAATTCCATCGAAGAAGCCGATATCGTACTCGTCACCATCGGTGCGAATGATATCATGAAAGTAGTGAAAAACAACTTCACCAACCTGGAATACGAACCATTTGTGAAAGAACAGGCAAATTACATGGTGCGGCTTCGAAAAATATTTGATAAGATGTTGGAATTAAATCCTGATGCCACCATCTATTTAATCGGATTTTATAATCCATTCGAAAACTACTTCAGCGATGTCGAACAATTAGGGCAGATTATCGACGATTGGAACGGTACAGGAAGTACAGTGGCTCTGGAATATGAACAAGTCAACTATATTCCAACCAAGGATTTGTTTGCAAATACAGATCAAGATTTGCTTTACGAAGATAATTTCCATCCAAATAACACCGGATATAAATTAATAGCTGAACGGGTTCTTGAATATATCAGGCCGGAAATAGAACGTTCAGAATAAGCTTTAACAAGAGGGGAATAGAACAATGAGTGAAGAAAAATCGCAGAAACAGAGGAACTGGAAACGTTGGTTTCTTGTACTTGCAGGAATAAATATAGCTGTTATCCTGCTCCTTCTGTTTCTGATATTCATCCCTTCCTGGTCAAACCCGTCACTTGATTGGGAAGAGCTGGAACAAACACCGGGAGCTGAATTCACAGTCACTTCCAGCAAGCAAAACTTAAGTGAGCTGGTCAACGCCTATGTTGATCAAATGTTCAACGATACTACCGGAAAATATGAGGTATCCATGGAAGATGATGTGGAGTTTACCGGGTCACTCAAAGCCTTCAGTGCAGAAATCCCTTTTTCCATCCGGTTGGAGCCGATTGTCCAGGAAAACGGGGACCTCGTCCTCAAACAAAAAGACATTTCCCTGGGATTGCTGTATTTGCCCAAAAGAAAAGTGCTGGAATATCTGAATAAAAGCTATCCGACCCCTGATTGGGTGGTCGTCAATCCAGAAGAGGAAACGATTTACATTGCCATCACCCAAATGGAAATGAAGAGTAACTTCAAAGTCAAAGCGGAAAAATTCGATTTGGAGAATGATGATATTTCCTTCCGCATCAAGGTGCCTAATGAAACGCTGGGGCTTTGATGCCGCCTGTGGCAACCTTGTAAGGTTGGCCGCTTTTTATTCGGGAACAAGTCCCTGGCGATAGGCATACACCGCAGCCTGAGTGCGATCCTGTACCTCCAGCTTGCTTAAAATGTTACTGACGTGCACTTTTGCTGTTTTCAGGGCGATGAACAATTCGTCAGCAATTTCCTGATTGGTCTTTCCTTGTGCGACCAGTAACAGCACCTCCATCTCCCGAGCCGTCAAGCTTTCATGCGGAAGAGTCGTCCTTCTGTTTCTCATTTTTGCCATCACCTTATTGGTGACTTCTGGCTCGAATACCGCTTCTCCTTGGTATGTGGAACGGATTGCCTGTGCTATTTCACTGGCTTTAGATGTTTTTAACAAGTAACTGGAAGCACCCGCTTCTAGAGCAGGATACACTTTTTCATCGTCAATGAAACTGGTCACGACAATGATTTTCGCTTCCGGCCAGGCTTGGACAATCTTTTCTGTCGCTTCGATTCCATCCATCCCCTCCATGACCAGATCCATCAGAATAATATCCGGACGCAGCTCCAGCGCCAATTCAATCGCTTTTTTTCCATTATCGGCTTCGGCGATCACTTCGATATCCGGCTGGGTAGTCAAATAAGCACTTACCCCGATCCGGACCATTTCATGATCGTCGACAAACAATACCTTAATCATGTCCATCACCCTCTGACTTTATTACCGGCACTCTTACTTCCAATCTTGTCCCTCTATCCGGCAAACTAATGATTTTGATGGCAGCCCCCACTTCGGCCGCCCGTTCTTTCATATTCTGCAACCCATAAGATCCGGACTGGCTTTTTTCCACATGGAACCCCACCCCATCATCGATCACCCGTAAAATGACCTGGTCTCCGTTTTCAATGAGCAGAATATCCAGTGCGTGGGCTTTAGCATGGCGCAATGTATTGGACACTGACTCCTGCAAGATGCGAAAAAGATGATCTTCAATCCCTCTTTCAAGTTGTACGTCGTCCATTTTCCAGGAAATATCTATCGGGACCTTTTGTTTCAGCTCTCCCAGCAGCTGTTCGATTCCTTCCTGAAGAGATTTCCCTTTCAATGCGGCAGGCCGCAAGTGCAAGAGCAGCGCCCGCATTTCCAGCTGGGACTGCTGAACCATCGCTTCGATTTGTTCCAACTGCAAAGAGACTGCTTCATCGTTATTCAGTTCATTGAGCGCAGAAATCAACATCGAAGCAGCAAACAGCTCCTGACTGACGGAATCGTGCAGCTCTCTGGCCAATCGGTTTCTTTCCTCCGATATGACACGCTCGATTTCCTTCTCTTGGCTCTCCACCCGCTCGGTTGCCATTTTTTGAGCAAGTTTTGTCTGGTCGTAAATATAGGTTTGGAGTTTTGCAGCTTTCTCCTGTATGGCACGCACTTCAGCCAACGAAGCAGATTCCTCAAGAGTTCGCTTATAGTCCTGGTTTCTATCCAGCACCGTTTCCAATAAGCTTAATTGTTTTTTCCAAAAAAGTCCTTCCGCAATTCCGAAGCTGCCCCCTGCCGCCAATGTTATCACGATGATAAATACGGCAAACGGCAATTCCCATACTTTTCGTTGCCAAAGAGCCCCCCAGTCATCGAACGGAAAACCAATCCAGAATACGACCGAGAATACCACCAGCAAAACCAAAGCCGTCAACAAACCGACGACAAGCGAGCGTTGCACGACGTTTTTCATATGCGCTTCACCTCTATTTTGCCGGCCAGCATCGAAGTGACGATTTTCACCTTTTGTTTCGCCTGGTGGTAATTTTCGGTTTCGAGATGGATAACCTTGTTCCACATGTGATCTTCTGCGTAATCAAGAATCTCGGCGGTTCCCAACAAGGTGGAATGGCTGATGCTTATTTCTATTTCATAAGGGACAAGTATCTCGATGTTGCCGAAGAGATTGCGGATTAAAACGACCGACTCCCCTTTTGGCAGCACCGTATTATTCATATCGATAATCGAATCGCCGATACCTGTCTGAATATTGATATCCTGCCATTCGTATGCCCCTGTGCTGGTTTTTTGGCGGCCGAACCATTTATTGGTGAACATCGCCGGACGCTGGACAGTCTCTCCATTCGTGCCATTCTCCCCAAATTGCGGCTGATAGTACACCGGTTGTTTTTTGGAATGATACCATTTGAGCACAAAATAAGCGACGATGGTTAATAGTAAGAATTTGAAGGCGACCGTGTTGAGAATCATGATGATCAGTCCGACCAAGCCTGCCCAAAACACGAGTCTTCCCCAAGATTTGTCAATCCGCTTCCGACCATAGTAAATGGCCGCACTGTAAAGGAAAATAAAGAAGAGAAGCCAAGGTCCATCAAAAAGCAATTCAAACACAAAAATGACGACCGTAATTAGCAAGATCATATCGATGAGGTCTGTATTTTTACGATTAAACATAAGGCTGCTCCTCTTTTTCTAATTAGCTGTCCCAATAGACGGCGATCCCGTTACGGAGATGCTCCTCGCTCATTCGCTGACTGCTATCTCCAAAAGCTGCGCATACAACTTGTTTGCGCAGCTTTTGGAAATTCATTAAAAACGCCATGTATTTCCTTCATCAGCTAAACGATGGGGCACTTCGATCATACAGCCAATTCCCAAAACATGAAGGCGTACGACTAGTACGCCATCCAGTTTTTATCAGCTAGTACGTTCCCTTCTAGATTACCAGAACTCATATGCGAGGAGAAGCGCTAATTATTCCGCTCTTTTTTCTAATTCAGCGATGCGGGCGTCCAGTGTATAGCTTCGGTATTCAGCGTTCACCTGGTTTTCCAGACGCTCGATGTAATCTTCCATTTCAGCAAAGGTTGCATTGCTTTGATCGGCAAAACGATCAGTGTGGAGCACATTATTCATCCCTTTGTGAGCTTGCGCTGCGTTCTCCCGTCCCTTCAACTCCATCCTTTTTACATAGAGATCCTTCAGCTTATGCTTCATCTCTACATATTTGCTTTCCAGGGATTCCAGTTCCTTGATGGCGTTTCGTTTGATGGATTCCAGCTTATCCGCCCGTTCCTCAAAATACACCTGATCCTTATGGGCTTGTTCATGCAGTTCCTGTTCATTTGCCTTCAAGGCAATTTCAGCCTGTCGCTTACGCTTGTCCGCCATAGCGGCGGCCTGATGGAATTCTCTGGTGAACTCCTGCTTGAGGGCATATTGCTTTTCCATGAGGCCCCTGATTTTCTTCACTTCCTGTTCACAGCGGCGTACATATTGATTGATTTGTGCGATCGGATTTTTTCGCTCCTTTTGATCAAGCATCTCATTAAAATCGGCTGAAATCGTGTCCTTAATTCTCGTAAATAAATTACTCATTTTTCATCCAACTCCTCTTCTATGTTTTGTTCTACCAGGATCCTTTTGCGTTTTCGTTAAAGAGACCATCATCCAGAGAACTGGTTTCGTGTCTGTCTTTTTTCCACACCTTATAGGTATAGTACAAAACGACGAAAGCAGCTACTCCAATCAATGCAGGGAGGTTTGTCAAGGAAATCGAAAGACCGATCAGAATGGCGATTGCCCAAAGCGCCTTCTGGCCGATTGTATCCGCAAGAACGAACTTTTTCACTGCATAGTAAGAAACAACCAGACTGACAGCCAGTAAAATCATCGGTCCAAGATTGGCCAGGACGAGGATGACTGCTGTCACACCAAGTAATAGCAACAGGAATGTTTTCATGTCGATATCCTCCTTTCTTGTCTCTATCTTAAAGGGAATCATGAGTGAATATAACGACCTGGAGCTATAACTTTCACTAAGCCTGAAGGCTTATCCCAGGCAATTGATTTAAAAAATCGTGAACAAGGCGTTTCGTTTCCACCAAACAGAGGCAATATAAAAAAGCGTACTTATTTATCGATGCTATATAATTACCTGCAAGCTACGGGAAGGAAGGATAACAAATGAAAGAATTGTGGAGTCTGCTCAAACAAGGAACGAAATCTTCTTTGTGGGCGGCGACAATCAACATTGTCGTCGGAATTATCAAAACTATCGCCTACTTCATCACAGGGAACGTAGCCATGTTTGCGGAAATGATGCACAGTTATGCAGATGCGGCCAACCAATTGTTCGTATTCACCGGTTCGGCATTAAGTAAAAAATCGCCGACAGAACGGTTTCCGAATGGATTCGGTCGTCTGGTGAACCTAGTCCTTCTCGGAGCCGTTTTGATTGTCGGGATTCTCGCTTATGAGACGATAAAAGAGGGGATCCATCATATTTTTCAACCGGAAGGACATGAAGGCTGGTTTTGGCTCAACATAGGTGTACTGGGAGTATCATTTCTTCTGGAAGGATTTGTCCTGACGAAAGCAATGAAGGAAATAACCGAGCATGTTGCCGATGAGGAAAAGAAAGGGTTGAAGCTAGTTACGCAAAGCTTTAAACATGCCAAGGAGGCAAACCCAGCGACAAAACTTGTATTTTTAGAGGACCTGGTTGCGACACTGGGTGCACTGATTGCCATGATTGCCATCGCTCTTTCCAGCTATACGCCTTTTCACAGTGCCACTGGCTATGCTTCTGTCATTATCGGCCTGTTATTGTTTATCGTGGTCGGAAGGATTTTCCTCGATAACGCCGCAGGGGCGCTGGGAATCACTGTACCTGAAATGGAAAACGCGATTGGCAACCTGGCTATAAAGGAAGCGATGGTCAAAGACATCAAACGCCTTCATGTCATCAAAGAAGGCGACCAGCGCCACGTCGAGTTGAAAATTGAAGTAGACCCCAAAGTGACCATAGCCGAAGCTGATGACATGCGGGATCGTCTCGAAAAAAATATCATGTCCCAAAAAGGGGTCACAGACGTAATTATCGAATTTGATGAAGACGACCAGGTTCCGAGCTGGTCCAGAACATCTGAAAAAGAAAACGAATAATCCAGGATATGGCACAAAATCACTTTTAAATTCTTAGGAAAGACTTCCTTTTATGCTGTTGTCGAGTGCTTCGCATGCCACGGCAAGAAATTGCGCTTTTCACGGACATGGGATTCAACTTGCCCGGGAAAAGCGAAGCCCCTTGCCGCAGCGGTTGCAAACGCAGCCAAAATGAGAAGAAATGAAAGGAAGTCCATTTAAAAAGAATTCTCCTTTTCTTCATGGCTTATCCAACCGACCCTATAGTAGTTCCTTTCATACCAGCTAACCCGCTGTTTTCCGTTTGTTTTTTTTCCGTTCCTCGTTTCCTGTAAAAGAAGGCTAACAAAGTTTGAAATAAAAGTATGAGGGAAAAAGGAAACAATTACGGTAATAATAACAAGAATGCTGTAAGCGTTTTCTAACCTAGGGACTGGCCAATGGATATCTAAAGAATAGAAAGGGGGGAGTCTAATGTTTTTATCAATTATTTTTAAACTGTTGATCGGTTTGATTGGCATTGTAGCAATCACCAGATTTTTAGGGAAAAAGGAATTGTCGCAAGTTACCCCACTAGATTTTGTATATGTTTTGATTTTAGGCGGAATCATCGAGGAAGCAATTTATGATCAAAACACTAAATTTTATCACGTGCTATTTGCTTTATTCCTTTGGGGATTCTTAATATGGGGAGTTGAAAAAATAACGCAAAAATTCGAAACCCTGCGTACGATCATGAAAGGAAAAAATGTTGTACTCATTGAAGATGGAAAAGTGAATGTAAAAACAATCAAAGAAAACAAATTAGAAATTGAAGAAATCCGCACCTTATTGCGTATGAAAGGTATCTTTTCTATTAATCAAGTTCAATTTGCCATTTTGGAAACCAGCGGCATGATTAGTGTAATAGAGCAAGCAAAAAATGAACCAGTTACAAAAAAAGAGTTACTCGAGGACTATACAGAAAACGCTCCTTCTTATTTGTTGATCGAGGAAAAAGAAATCAAGGAAGACAATCTAAAGAAAATGGGTAAAGAGAAAGATTGGATTTTGAGCGAAATCAAAAAGAAGGGGTATCAATTAAACGATATTTATTTTGCTGAATGGAATAAAAAAGAGGGGCTTTTCATCCAAGTGTACCAATAGGAGATGAATCAAAAGCATAATAACAGATAAAAGGTAACAAACACCTCTTTGGAACAGCATTTGCTACCTCTTGCCTGTTACTTAACTTTCTATGGAAAATCCCGTTCATTTGCGTTTTTCTTGATTATTGTAAAAAATCTTCGATATAAACAAACCAATGACACCGAGCGTGATGAATAAAACCGCCCGCCAAACGATATCGATCGTCGTTAGGTCATAGAGGATGATTTTCGCCAGGGTAACCAGCAGGAACGTTAACCCCAGATACTGCCAGTGCTTTTCCTTAAAAAAACTGTATGCGCCATACATCAGCGCAACGAATATCATCCAGGAAATCGACAGTGCAATATCAAAATCCAGCGCCTTGCGGAATGTCAGCAAATCGGCTATTTCACCAAAAAAGTAGAGAAGCAAACCAGCAATGACGTATGGCGCCGCTATGCCCACCAATGACGGCTTTAACACGACCGCTTTCTCCTTGAAGCAATAAATCACGAGGAAAAAGCCGATCAGCAGCAGCCAGCAAAGAACTTCGGTTGTCGACAGGTCCCTTCCCGGGTAAAAAGTCAATTGGCTGAGCACCGGAAATAAAAGGAATAAGCTTGCGAGAGTTCCCAATAAGCTATCCCTCTTTTGAGAAAGATAATAGACTATAGCTGCCTGGATGATATAAACAAGTATCTGCACATACACGGTTTCTCCCAAGGCTTTGTCGATGATCAAAAACAGATAGAACATCGAGAAGACGAAGAACGTATTTTTCAATACAGCGTGGGATTCACTTTTCATGACGCTCAATCCACCGTATAGGACCGCCGTAACGATATAAAAGCTGTATAGCTGATAGTCATGTTGTCCGAACACATCCCACCCTATCAAGTAAAGGATTAAAGCTCCTGCAGAAATCGCCGGAATATACATTTCCTTGCTTGCTGTGTGATGAATCCGGAAGGTCAGATAAATGATCAACAGTTGCTGGACAACCAGTGCAGAAAAAGTGACAATGGTTGTCGTCCCCATCCCGGCAAAAGCAAAAAACACCACGGCAAACAAAAATGCATAGTTGGCAATGTTCCAAGTTACCTTATATTGCTTATAAATCGATTCCAATACCAAGCCGGCAAAAATCACCGTCTCATACAAGTAAAACACCGTTTCTGTTCCCCTGTCGCCAGCAAATAAAAAGGGATAAAGGTAAGCACCCAGACCGATGATGGCAAGCAGACTTTGAGAAGCAAATTTCCTCGACATCCAAACCCCTGCCATCATTCCTGCTGTCAATAGAATCAAGGTGATTGCGTAAGGAATGAGCTGGTACAAAACATTCCCGGCAAACACCGAAGCAATGTACACAACGATACTGCCGCCAAGCAGGACGATACTGAGTGCGCTTGGGTTTTTGCGAAACTGCATGTGTCCCGATCCATACAGCAATCCAGAGACAACAAATCCAGCCAATACCCGGATCGGCGGGCTGAGAATTCCTCTGTCCATTGCAGCAATGAAAGCCCAGATGATGCCGAGAACGAATACCAAAATGAATACACGCGGCAGCCAATCACTGATGATTTGCTCCAAGGTTTTCGGCTCTTTTTCCGTGACTGACGGGTGCTTCTCTGCCATGGCGGGTTGCTTTTCGATTAGGCCTGTATCGACTTCTCCTTGTTTCAAACTCCTTAATTCTTTTTTCACTTCCACTAACTCCGCCTCGATACGACGGACTTTTTCTTCAAGTTGATAAGCACGGTCATTCATGTTATTTCTCCTTTTCCATCCAATAAATGGGTTCCACTCTTATAATTCAGGATATGCAGCGAAATTCCTTCCTATCTTTAAATAATGTGCTCTCCCTGCTGAACCTCTGCAGTTCGCCTGAATCATTTTAAGCTCCATCGGCCAGATAAAGGAGTGCTCCTCATCGTTACAGCAATATACTTCGCTTCTTTGCTGAATGGAAAGCGTGCTGTCTTTCCGGGGTGGTGTTTTTCTACCTTTTTATGAAAAGGGCAGAACGGTTTATCATCCGTCAATCCCGTTTACATGCAAAAAAACCGAGCAGGTTCGACTGCCTTGGCAACGAACCTTCGTCCGGTTTTCAGATGTGTCATGCTTTGAAGACGTTCTATGCTTCAAAAAATTAGTAGGGACAGTTTTTTTATGCAGTACTCTTTTTCGTCCCCATCTGTTTCTGCTTCGTTTCCTCGATATAGAAAGGGTAATCGGTTAATTTCCCTCTGAAGATTAACTGAAGTTCATGCCATGAGCGGATATCCTGCGGTTTGGTGAGACATGGCGGTTTTTCATGCAGATAGCATCCGCACTCGGAAAGCAGTGTTGCTACGAACTGTGAACAAAAGAAGGCATTTTTTCGCTGCAATTCCCGTTTCAACGGCACAAGGAACAAACCGATAAAATTGTATCGATAGTTTGCTTTGTCTTCTTCCATGGCTCTTATCCGTTCCTTCATTTGCTGATATTCGTCATTGCTGACAGATAAGCGGTAAACCGCTCCTTTGCTGTTGTGAAAAAAAGCAGTCCGGATATCTTCTTTGACAAAGCCGCCGATAAACGGGTTGCGCGGATTCTTTCTTCCAAAACTATAGAGCTCCCTCAAATCATAATCAAAGGCAATCGACACATGGTTCATGCTCGACTTCGTCCAAAGATTGATAACCCGGCCCAAAACGGTGCCGGTATCTGAAAAAACCAAAAAAACCTGCTTGGTTTGCATGTCCATTCCCCCATCGAAACTATCGCGCTTTCTCTTTTTTAAAAGGGCGTATTACTCTTTAATATAGGGGAAAGCAAATTTTTTAGCAATAGACCTGTCAGAAAATTTACATTGCTGGCAACCCCTTCGTTCATGCTATAGAAAAGACCTCCGGCAAAACAGCCGGAGGTCTACCTTATCGCTTATTTGTTTTTCAGTTTTGACAATGCTTCGGCAAGCGCCGGATTGGTGAACTCTTCATTTTGTTTCTTCATATACTTGTTCACATCTTTTTTCGACACTTTACTCTGCTTCTCTTTTTTCTTCCGTTCATTGAACGTCGACAGTTTTTCACGGTGACCGCAGCTGCAGGTGAACATCTGCCCTTCTCCTTCACCGCGCAATTCCAATCGTTTGTGACAATTCGGGCATCTCGCATTGGTCTTTTTGGCGATGTTCTTCTTGCTCCCGCAAGAACGATCCTGACAGACAAGCATCCTGCCTTTTTTCCCGTTGACTTCCAGCATCAGTTTACCGCATTCCGGACACTTGGTACCGGTCATATTATCATGCTTGAAGGTTGCATCGCTGTGTTTGATTTCCTGTACGACTTGCTTCGCATATCCCTTCATTTCTTGGATGAAGGCAGCCTTACTGCGCTTTCCATCCGCTATTTCTCCAAGCTTCTGTTCCCATTCCGCAGTCAAAGCGGGTGACCTAAGGTCTTCTGGTACAAGGTCAAGTAGTTGGCGGCCTTTGGAAGTAATCAAAATATGCTTGCCTTTCTTCTCCATATAAAAGCTGTTGAACAGCTTTTCGATAATATCCGCGCGGGTGGCGACGGTCCCTAATCCACCTGTCTGGTTGATGGTTTTGGCCAGGTGTTTGTCATCCTTGGCCATATAGCGGACTGGATTTTCCATCGCTTGCAGGAGGTTCCCCTCGGTAAACCGTTCCGGCGGCTTTGTTTTACCGTTCGTTAACGAGATTTTCAGTTCTGTGAATGTATCGCCGGCCTCGATATTCGGCAGCTTCTGGTCTTCATCCTGATCGTTTTCATCCTGATAGCGATGGTCATAAACTTCCTTCCAGCCTTGCTTACTGATTCTCTTGCCGCTTGCAGTAAAGATATGGCCGCCAATCTCTGCAGTAATCTTCGTCTGTTCGTATTCATGCGGCGGGTACAAAACAGCAAGGAACCGTTTGACGACGAGGTCATAAATTTTTCGTTCCTTGTCGTTTAATTCCGCCAATAGGACGGTTTGTTCGGTCGGGATGATGGCATGGTGGTCGGAAACTTTGTTGTTGTCCACGACAGATTTTCCGAGTTTGATGTCCCGTTGGCTGATTTTATTGGCCAGCTTGGCATATTCATCGACTCCGCATGCTTTCACCCTGTCCTTTATGGTTGGAACGATATCAGTGGACAAATAACGGGAATCGGTTCGTGGATACGTCAGAACTTTGTGTTGTTCATACAGTTTCTGCATGAGCGACAACGTCTGTTTTCCGGAAAAACCGAAAATCTGGTTCGCGTCCCGCTGCAGTTCAGTCAAGTCATACAGCTGCGGTGCAAAAGTTTTTTTCTGCTTTTTATCGGCTTTCGTCACTTTTGCCGGCTTCCCTTTGATACTGTTAAGGATTTGCTCAGCTTTCTGCTTGGAAAAAGTCCGATTGTTATGCTTCTCATCCTGCCAGGTCAACGTAAATCCTTTGTTTGTTTTTGCCTGGACTCCATAGTATTCCTGTGGCTTGAATTCCTTGATTTCTTTCTCCCTTGCGGCAATCATCGCAAGGGTCGGTGTTTGTACACGACCGCTCGACAACTGGGCATTGAATTTGGTCGTCAATGCTCTGGTGGCGTTCAAACCGACATACCAGTCCGCTTCCGAGCGTGCTACAGCCGCATCGTACAGGTGTTCATACTGCTTACCTGGTTTCAATTGCTTAAACCCGTCTTTGATCGCTTTGTCGGTGACGGAAGAAATCCAAAGCCGTTTGACCGGTTTTTTGACACGTGCTTTTTCAATGATCCAACGCGCTACCAGCTCTCCTTCACGTCCGGCATCGGTAGCGATGACGATTTGATTTACATCATTACGGTTCAATTGTGTTTTCACCGTGTTGAACTGCTTGCCCGTCTTCTTGATGACAACAAGCTTCAGGCGATCCGGCAGCATCGGCAGATCTTCCATCCGCCATGTTTTATATTTTTCATCATACAATTCCGGGTCCGCCAAAGTCACTAGATGACCGAGTGCCCATGTTACAATATATTGTGAACCTTCAAAGAAGCCGTTGCCTTGTTTATGACAATTAAGCACCCTGGCAATATCTCTTCCTACTGAAGGTTTTTCTGCTAATACTACAGTTTTACTCATCAAAACAAATCCTTTCTGGATAATGCTCTTCTTAACTTTAACACATTTTGACTTTTGGCAGAATAGATCTTCCTTGTGTTTGAAAGGAAATAAAAAGGATCAACTCCTTAGCTGGATTCCTTTTACCATGTGGAAATAAGTGCTTCGTATCGACTGTTCATTAGAAAAGCGCGGCAAGTACTAAACAAAAGGATAATAAGAAAACATACAAATAAAACCGAACGAATTTGATTGGCATTTAGAATTCGCTCGGTTTTTACTTTGGTGGCCATGCTATTGTCCCAGTTTCTTTTAGATCGGTTTTTATTCTCCCGTTTCGGCAAAGCGTCGAATGCGTTCACCGATTTGGTCACGTACACGTTGGAACACTTGCCATTTTTCTTCATCTGTACCTTTTGCTTTTGCCGGGTCATCGAAACCCCAGTGTTCCCTTTTCACCTGAGGGGGTGTCATCGGACATTTATCTGCTGCATCTCCGCATAGCGTAACTACCAAGTCCGCAGTGTTTAGAATGTCGGAATCGATAATATCTGAAGTTTGGTCTGAAATATCGATAGCAACCTCGTTCATTGCCTTCACCGCATTGGGATTCAGCCCGTGAGCCTCGATTCCGGCACTTTTGACATCCCATTCGTCTCCAAGATACTTTTTTCCCCAGCCCTCGGCCATTTGACTTCTGCAGGAATTACCCGTACATAAAAAGTAAAGTGTTTTCTTATCCATGTTATCCATCTCCTTGATTTACAGTAATAATAGCGTTAGAAATAATCCTATCAACGTAATGAACAGGATGGGAATCGTCAAAATGATCCCTGTCTTGAAGTAAGTGCCCCAGCTGATTTTTACGCCTTTTTGCGAAAGGACATGGAGCCATAGCAATGTCGCCAGGGAACCGATCGGTGTAATTTTCGGCCCTAAATCAGATCCAATGACATTGGCGTAAACGAGCGCCTCCCGCATGACTCCAGTAGTATCCGTTTCTGCAATCGCCAGCGCATCGATCATGACGGTCGGCATGTTATTCATAATCGAGGATAAAATAGCCGCAATAAAGCCCATTGCCACTGTCCCGACAAACAACCCTTGTTCGGCACTTGCTTCAATCGCCCGGGCCAGAACCTCTGTCAGTCCGGCATTCCGCAACCCATACACCACGACATACATGCCGATCGAGAAAAACACAATCTCCCAAGGCGCACCTTTTACGACAGCTGTCGTGTTCACGGCTTTGCTTCCACGTGCCAGTCCCAGGAAGCATATCGCAATCACACCGGCTACAATGGAAACCGGTAGGGCGATGAATTCACTGACAAAATAACCGATGAGCAGAATACCGAGCACATACCAGGAAATCCGGAACAGTTTTGGATCTCTTACGGCTTCCCCCGGTGTTTTCAACTGGGACAAATCGTATTGCCTGGGAATGTTTTTTCTGAAGTAAATAAATAGTACCAGTACGGTTGCAGCCAGTGAGAACAAGTTCGGGATGATCATCCGCGATGCATATTCCAGAAAACCAATGCCGAAGAAATCGGCCGATACAATGTTCACCAGGTTGCTGACAACCAGGGGCAGCGAGGTGGTATCGGCAATAAAACCGCTCGCCATGATGAATGGAAA
The DNA here is from genome assembly GCF_041366435.1 of Sediminibacillus sp. JSM 1682029. NCBI lineage: Bacteria > Bacillati > Bacillota > Bacilli > Caryophanales > Bacillaceae > Sediminibacillus > Sediminibacillus sp. JSM 1682029. Next base: position 332,819 of record NZ_JBEWYY010000003.1, on the reverse strand, counting down.
GATCATTTTTTCTTGAAAGTTCAAATTGCGCACCATCGCCAACACGATCGGCGTTAATATCAAGGCTGCTCCGTCATTGGCAAACAGTGCCGCCACAATCGCTCCCAACAAGCTGACGTAAATAAACATTTTCACGCCATTGCCTCGTGCGGCTCTTGCCATATGTAAAGCAGCCCATTCAAAGAAACCAATTTCATCCAGAATAAGAGAAATAATAATAATGGCGACAAAGGCGAGCGTGGCATTCCAGACTATTTCGGTTACTTCCCAGACATCACTGAATCCGACCACTCCTGCCAACAATGCAAGAACAGCACCGCCGCAGGCAGACCATCCAATCGATAAACCTTTCGGCTGCCAAATGACGAGAACGAGAGTCGCCAAAAAAATCAACAGTGCTAAGATGACTGACAAAGACAACGTTTATTCCCTCCGATCAACAACATGTAATCCGTGTACCTTTTGCTTCCAGTTCTTTTAATTTTTCCTCCTGATCAGGCAATTGCGTGAGCACTTGCTGGACAAACGAAAAATATTCACTATTCTTATTGATCGAATAAAAAATCCATTGTCCTTTCCGTTCTTCTTTGACAATCCCGACATCACGCAGTTTGCGGAGGTGCTGACTGATCGACGGCTGACTTGCCTGGAATATTTCGACGAATTCACAAACACAACAATCATGGTTTTCAAGCAGCTTCATCATCGTCAGCCGGGTTTTATCCCCCAACAATTTCAAGATCATGGCAGCTTTCTCCATTTCGAGTTCCCTTTTCAGCATATATGTCTCTCCCTTCAATCCGTATATTAATATATAATGATTTGCTTATATATGCAAATAAAAAAAACTTTCATAAAAACATATCCGGCATCCCCCTCCACCCTCATGCAATCACCTTAATGGAAGAGGATCCCAGCAATGAACTGGAATATTATATTTTTTTCATTATCTTGCCTTGTCCATCGCACTCAGGACATTTATTATCCAGGCGAAAGAACAGGAACTTTTTTTGGATACTTCCTTTCCCACGACAGCTGCGGCATATCGTATATAACTTCACATGTCCAATCCTTTCTGGTTTTTGATTGTACGCAAAATGTAAATTTTTAGTTAATTTCAATTATATCATATTGATTCCCTTGAAAGAGGGTAAACACTTAAGCGTATGCCGACATGGTATAGAAGAATCCCGTTTCCACGATTACCATTTTGATTTTTGATGAAAGAAAAGGAACGGGAACAAAAGCAGCGTGATCAATATAAAAACCGAACCATCTCGTTCGGTTTTTTGGTTAGAAAGGAGTACACTGTTCTACACTTTTAAAAAGAGCAACGCTCCACTCCGGCAAGGTACTTCGCTTCCGCGGATACGTAGTATCTTGCCGAAACGATTCGAAGCACATATCAAACAACAGGATAAAAAGAAGTCTATCTAGGGACAAATAACAACCGGCCTCTTCCCTTTTTATATAGTCACTTTCCAATTATGATCACAAGTAGCTTCAATTGTTTTTCTTTTTAAAATATAGTCTGCAATCAGCTCGGTCATGTCGACCGGAATATCTTTGACCAGCGGCTTGCCCTGGTACATATCGAAGTCGCCGGCACCACCAGCGCGGTAGTTGTTCATTACTACATCATACTGCTTATCAAGATCGATCGGTTTGCCGTGATAGTCCAGCTTGACTACGCGGTCCCCAACCGGATTGGAGATTTGCAGCTGATAATCGATCCCTTCCCACATATCATAGTTATAATGCTGCGGTTTTGGCTCGATAAAAGCTGGATTGACGGTGATTTCTCCATCCACGACCTGGAAGTATTTCGCGCTTTGCTCCAAGGCATCCTTGATATCCTGTCCACTGATGCGGATGACGTTCAATGTGTTTGGATACACATAATTCGAAACAATGTCCCTCATGGTGACATTTTCTCCAAACCCTGGTGAATCATTATTGAATAGTGCGGTATTGGCAATATCCACACCTGCCGCATCCATTTGTACCTTATTGATGAATTCAATCAAAGGATTGTCCTGAAGCCGTGTTTGCATGGGATCATCTATCGTCATATCCCCTTGGATTTTCCCAATCGGACTATCCAGCCATTCCTGTGTGGCTTCCTCGAATTCAGCAATCAAATCCAACACTTCTTCGTCCGCCTGAATCTGTTCATCTATTTCGATTACTGCGGGAAGCGCCTGTTTCAGTTGCCATCCTTCACCGCCCTTCTCCAGTGACAATCTCACTTCTCCAAGCACTTGTCCATTGTTGCTTGGCTGGACGACAGCTATGTTATTGACCGTTTCGGCAATCGTGCGATGCTGATGACCAGTAATCAGCACATCGACTCCCTCAAGCTCCTCCACCATTTGATAACCTTCATTTTCGCCGGTCAGCCTTTCGGTCGGTTCCCCGGTTTTCAAATCCCGTTCAAATCCGCCGTGATAGGAGACGATCATAACGTCCGGCCGCTCTGTTTCCCGGATAAATGCCACCCATTTTTTTGCCGTCTCCAAGGCATCCGGGAACTCCAGCCCCTCGATATTCCGCGCTTCTTCCCAATTCGGAATGAATTGAGTCGTTATACCGAGCACCGCAATTTTGACCCCGGCGATTTCCTTTATGATGTATGGGTCGCCAAATGCCGGTTTTCCCGTAGCTCCATCGACGACTGTCGCGGAAAGCCAGGGAAAATCCGCTTGTTCCACCACTTTTTTCAAATATTCCAGTCCATAATTGAATTCATGGTTTCCAAAAACCGAGGATTGATAGCCCATATGATTGGCCACTTTGATAATCGGGTTCGGCTCCTCCTGTTTATACTTCGCATGGTAATAAGTCAGAGGACTCCCCTGGATCAAGTCTCCATTGTCGAGCAGCAGTACATTGCTTCCTGTCCGCTTTTGATTTACAAGGGTGGAAATTTTCGCGAGCCCGAGCCCTCGGTCTGTATGGTCCCGGTAAGTAGTCGGATAGATGTATCCATGGATATCGCTGGTGACTAGTACGTGAATCTCTCTCTCCATGATTTCCCTCCTGTTAATGGTTATCTCCTGTTTCTCTAAAAATATCATAACAATACCAAAATCTATTATAATCGAAATCGGGAAAATTTTTTAAAAATTTTACAAACTATTTACATCATATGACAAAAATTATGCTATAGTAACGGAGTAACACATTTTAAAAAATATTGGAGGTAGTTTTCCTATGTTGTTTAAGAAGCTTGCAACAGTTGGAGCGACTTTAGCTTTAACGGCTGGTATTATTAGTGGATGCGGCGGTTCAGATGATGCAGAAGGCGCTAGCGGTGAAGGTTCAGAGGCTTATGTTCCAGAGAAATTGACGGTGCAATTCGTCCCTTCCCAGAATGCCGATACATTGGAAGCCAAAGCGAAGCCATTGGAAGAATTGCTTAGTGAACGTCTGGACATCCCGGTTGAAGTTAGTGTATCCACGAACTACAACACAATCATAGAAGCTATGGATTCAAAGAAAGTTGACGTAGGATTCTTACCCCCTACTGCTTATGTGTTAGCAAAAGAAAAAGGTGCAGCAGAAGTAATCCTGCAAGCACAGCGTTACGGTGTAGAAGATGAAACCGGACAGCCGACAGACGAGCTGGTGGACGGTTATAAATCCGAGTTTGTCGTTAAAGCAGACTCTGATATTGAAAGCATTGAAGACTTAAAAGGCAAAAAAATCGCCTTCCAGGACGTTACTTCTTCTGCAGGATATGTATGGCCGGCAGCAGCTTTGATGGATGCTGGAATCGATCCGCTTGAAGATGTACAAGGTGTCACTGTCAAAGGCCACGACCAAGGTGTCATCTCGGTTCTTAATGGCGATGTTGACGCGGCAGTTGTTTTCCAGGATGCACGTAACACGGTAGTGGGAGATTACCCGACCGTATTTGAAGATACGAAGATTGTTGAGTTTACTGAAATGATCCCTAACGATACCATCGCTGTCCGTTCCGACATGGATTCCGAATGGAGCGATAAAATCAAAGAAGCCTTCATCGACATCGGCCAAGATGAAGAAGGCCATGAAATCGTCAAAGAAATCTATACACATGAAGGATATGTTGAATCAGAAGACAGCAAGTTTGATATTGTAAGAGAATACTCCGACAAAGTAAAAACCGAATAGTTTCATCCGTTTTCGGGATTTAGCCTATCCAATAGTATGAACATACAGCCAGTCGATATTATCTCGTACTGGCTTTTCTTTTATGTAAACAATTAGGTATATCCAGCAGCTCAGATTGATTAAATTCTTGTAAAGGTTGGTATGAAGAGTGATAGAATTCAAGAACGTTTCGAAAGTTTATCCGAATGGTACTCAGGGATTGAAAAACATCAATATCAAGATAGAAAAAGGCGAATTCGTCGTTATTGTCGGGCTTTCCGGGGCTGGTAAATCTACTTTTCTCCGCTCGATCAACAGATTGCACGAAATTACATCCGGTGAAATCACCATCGACGGCAAATCGATCACGAAAGCAAAAGGGAAAGATTTACGCATCGCCCGCCGTAACATCGGGATGATTTTCCAGAACTTCAACCTGGTGAAAAGGTCGACGGTTATCCGGAATGTCCTGTCAGGCCGGGTTGGCTATCATTCCACCTTGCGGACAGTACTAGGCTTGTTCCCCAAAGAAGATGTCAATCTTGCCCTCAACGCATTGGACCGGGTGAACATAGTCGAGAAAGCTTACACCCGATCTGATCAGCTTTCCGGCGGGCAGCAACAAAGGGTATCGATTGCCCGTGCACTTGCCCAGGAAGCAAAAATCATCCTGGCAGACGAGCCTGTTGCCTCGCTTGACCCTTTGACGACGAAACAAGTAATGGATGACTTGCAAAAAATCAATCAGGATTTGGGGATCACAACCGTGGTAAACCTGCATTTCATCGACATCGCAAGGCAATATGCTACCAGAATCATCGGCCTGCAAGCTGGTGAAGTCGTATTCGACGGTCCAGTCGAAGAAGCAACCGATGAAAGGTTCTCAGAAATTTACGGCCGTCCTCTTGAAACACGAGAAGAGGACGAAGTAGAAGTAGGAGAGTCTGCCAATGAATCAAGTAAATGAACAAAAGATTCCGAAAGCACCCAGCAAACTGAAGCATTATTTTACGTTCATCCTGATTTTGCTGCTGCTTTGGGGCAGCGCCTACCAAACTGACAGCACGTTCAGCGAATTGATCGAAGGCTTTCCAAACATGTTTTCTGTGCTTGACCAAATGATTCCGCCCAATTGGGCCTACTTCGACAACATTATCGAAGCCATGCTCGACACCATCCGTATGGCCGTTTTAGGAACGACCATCGGGGCAATCATTGCCATTCCGTTTGCGATTTTCTCGGCTAGTAACATGATAAAGTCCACTTGGGTGTATTACCCTGTAAGGTTTCTTTTAAACCTGGTCCGTACCATTCCGGAATTGTTATTGGCGGCAATATTCGTTGCCATTTTCGGTTTAGGACCGCTCCCTGGTATCTTTGCCTTGGGTATTTTTTCGACCGGAATCATCGCCAAGTTGACATATGAAGCAATTGAAGGCATCGACAAAGGCCCTCTTGAATCGATGACAGCGGTCGGCGCCAATAAGATACAATGGATCATGTTCTCTGTGGTGCCGCAGGTTGCCGCTTATTATGTATCCTATGTACTTTATTCTTTTGAAATCAATGTCCGTGCTGCTGCAATATTGGGACTCGTCGGAGCTGGCGGTATCGGGGAATATTACGACCGGACCCTTGGCTTCCTGGAGTATGACAAGGTCAGCACGATTATTATATTCACATTGTTGGTTGTGTTAATAATTGATTATATCAGTACTAAATTACGGGAGAATTTACTATGAGCAGTGCAACTAGACCGATTAAACCAAAAAAGAATATCGTCAGACGCTGGGTTATCTTTATAGCGCTCGCTTTGTTGTATATCTGGGCTTTATCCGGTGTTCCGATTGAGGGATTCAAAGAGACTGCCGGACAAATCTCGAAAGCGATCGTCTCGGGTATCTTTTCACCGGATTGGGACTATGTTTATTTACCTGAAGGGGAAGACCTTCTGCGCGGCCTCCTGGATACTTTGGCCATCGCCATTCTGGGGACGTTCATTTCGGCCTTTCTCTGTATCCCGTTCGCTTTCTGGGCAGCAAACAATATGAGTAAATTCAAAGCCAATGCCGGTATCGGAAAGTTCTTCCTCAGCTTTGTCCGTACGTTTCCGGAATTGGTTATGGCCTTGTTGTTCATCAAAATGGTCGGACCGGGTTCGTTTGCCGGGGTTCTGGCATTGGGACTCCATTCCATCGGCATGCTCGGAAAATTATTCTCCGAGGAAGTGGAAAACATTGATTTCGGGCCTTCCGAAGCCTTGAAGGCGACCGGTGCCCGTCCGCTTCAAACATTGTGGTTTGCCGTGTTCCCACAGGTTTTGCCCGGTTTTATCTCTTATACCTTGTATCGTTTTGAAATCAACCTCCGTTCTGCCAGTGTGCTTGGTATCATCGGAGCCGGCGGTATCGGTACGCCGTTGATTTTCGCTATGCAATCCAGGGATTGGAGCCGAGTAGGTATCATCCTTCTCGGAATTATCGTCATGGTAACCATCGTCGATATCATTTCCGGATATCTTCGTAAAAAAATTGTTTAATAGTACCGACATTGTCACCCAATAGACAGACACCCGCAGAAAACTACAATTGCCGTGAAATCCAGATCGGTAGATTGTAGTTTTTCTGTTAAATCTTTTCCTTATTATAAGAACGTTGATTGATAGAAATGCTGTGTGGCATCTTGATTGATTGCTGTGATGCCCACATCATTCTCCTATTGCATTGATCTTTAGAACGTGCTTTTCTGAGGGTTCGGTGTTTGTAGCAGGCACAGCCGCCCACGGTAGCGTATTGTAGTTGCAGGCAAATTACACCTTCACTCTCCCGAAAAGTCAGATAGAATCCACAACTTGTCAGAAGCAGTCCTCGCAGTACATTGACTAAAAGCAGCAAAACCTTTATCCTTGATTGGATGGAATACTATTTGGAGGAATGTTATAACTTATGATAAATGTGAGCAATGTAAGTCTCCGTTATGGCGATAAAAAGTTGTTTGAAGACGTTAATATAAAATTCACTGCCGGTAATTGCTATGGCTTGATTGGTGCCAATGGCGCCGGAAAATCAACCTTCTTAAAGGTGCTTTCCGGAGAAGTCGAACCGCAAACCGGTCATGTGTCCCTTGGCCCCGATGAGCGGCTGGCTGTGTTGAAGCAGGACCACTTTGAGTATGAAGAATATGAAGTTCTGAAAACTGTCGTGATGGGCCATGAACGCCTGTACCAAATCATGCAGGAGAAAGACGCCATTTACATGAAGCCGGATTTTTCCGAGGAAGACGGCATGCGGGCTGCCGAGCTTGAAGGCGAATTCGCCGAATTGAACGGTTGGGAAGCTGAGTCCGATGCAGCCGTTCTATTGAAGGGGTTGGGAATCGGTGAAGATCTCCACACGAAGCAAATGGCCGACTTAACAGGTTCTGAAAAGGTAAAAGTGCTTCTTGCCCAAGCCTTGTTCGGCAATCCGGACATTCTACTGTTGGATGAACCGACCAACCATCTGGACATCCATGCAATTCAGTGGCTGGAAGAGTTCTTGATCAACTTCGAGAACACCGTCATCGTCGTTTCCCATGACCGTCACTTCCTGAATAAGGTGTGTACCCATATTGCTGACGTCGATTATGGAAAAATTGAAATCTATGTCGGCAACTATGACTTCTGGTACGAGTCGAGCCAGCTTGCTTTGAAAATGGCCCAGGAAGCGAACAAGAAAAAGGAAGAAAAAATCAAGGAACTGCAAAACTTCGTTGCCCGATTTAGCGCGAATGCTTCGAAGTCGAAACAGGCCACTTCCCGAAAAAAAATGCTCGATAATATTACCCTGGATGATATCAAGCCGTCCTCACGCCGTTATCCGTATGTGGCATTCACACCGGGCCGTGAAATCGGGAATGACCTTTTGCGCGTTGAAGGGATTTCCAAAACAATCGATGGTGAAAAGGTACTTGATAACGTCAGCTTTACCATGAATAAAGATGACAAGATTGCACTTGTCGGTAAAAATGAGATTGCCAAAACCACCTTGCTCCGGATATTGATGGGTGAAATCGAACCAGATGAAGGAACATACAAATGGGGAGTAACCACTTCACAATCGTATTTCCCGAAAGATAATACCGAGTATTTCAAAAATGGTGACTTAAACTTGGTCGACTGGCTGCGTCAATATTCACCTGAAGACCAAACGGAAACCTTCCTGCGCGGATTCCTGGGAAGAATGTTGTTCTCTGGTGAAGAAGCGTTGAAGAAATCCAATGTTCTTTCCGGGGGAGAAAAAGTGCGCTGCATGCTTTCCAAGATGATGCTCAGCAATGCCAATGTCTTATTGTTGGATGAACCTACCAACCATCTGGACTTGGAATCGATCACCTCATTAAATAACGGTTTGGTCAATTTCAAGGGATCTGTTCTATTCACTTCCCATGACCAGCAGTTTGTCGACAGTATTGCCAACCGCTTGATTGAAATTACGCCAAAAGGCTTGGTCGACAAAGAAATGAGCTACGATGAATATGTAGCAGACAAAAAATTGCAACAGCAAATAGAAGAAATGTACGCTGTTTGACTTGTGGAGGCAGAGACAACAGTGTATGTCTGTTCTACCCGCTAAAACCGAACGATTCCAAATCGTTCGGTTTTTTGATTACAAGATAGGAACCGTCTTCCCCCTTCTCTTTGGAAGCTTGCCTTCCCAATCCGGCAAGTTTCGCTTTCCGTGGGCACGGCTTCTAGTCACTGGCCATCAAAGAGTCCCTTCTATGTTTTTAGGTCTATATACCTATTTTGTGAAATATATCACAAAGTTGTTGATTTATCCTCCCGACGGGTCTATACTTGGTATGTAATCAATTGTGATTAATTTCACATGTATATGTGAATTGATTCACATGTATATATACTATCAATCCATTGGAGGATGATTTTCTATGAAAGTAGCAGTTATCGGATGTACCCACGCAGGGACTGCAGCAATAACAAATATTTTGAATATGTATCCTGATGCAGAAATTGATGTATTTGAAAAAAATGACAATGTTTCTTTTTTATCCTGTGGCATCGCCTTATATGTAGGCGGAGTCGTAAAAGATCCAGACGGCTTGTTCTATGCATCCGTTGAAGGCTTTGAAAAACAAGGAGTCCGAATGCATATGCAGCACATCGTGACGGAATGCGATACGAACAACAAAACCTTGGTAGCAAAAAACCTGAAAACAGACGAAACAAGAGAATATCAGTACGACAAACTGATTATCACCTCTGGATCTTGGCCAGTGACACCGCCTATTCCAGGAAGTGACCTGGAAAATGTGCAGCTTTGTAAAAACTTTCACCATGCCAACGAAATCATACAGCGTTCTGAACACGCCGAGAACATCGTGGTAGTCGGTGCCGGCTATATCGGTATTGAGCTAGTCGAAGCATTCGAGCAGGCTGGAAAGCAGGTAACGTTGATCGATAGTGAAAGCCGCATCCTTAACCGTTATCTGGATGAGGAATTCACCAGTCCGATTGAAAAAACACTTAGCGAAAAAGGAGTCACCTTGGCTCTCGACCAGACAGTCAGTTCCTTCCAGGGCGATGGTGGCAAGGTCACACAAGTAATCACCGGGCAATCGAGCTATGATGCAGATTTAGTCATTATGTGTATCGGCTTCCGTCCGAACACCGCATTGTTTACCGGGCAAGTAGACATGCTTGAAAATGGGGCCATCATCGTGAATGAGTATATGCAAACAAGCAAAAAAGACGTTTTCGCAGCAGGTGACTGTTGTGCCGTAGCTTACAATCCTACGGAAAAACCGGCTTATATTCCTTTAGCCACAAACGCTGTCCGGATGGGTACATTGGCTGCTTACAATCTATTGGTACCACGAATCCCCCATCAAGGGACACAGGGTACTTCTGGATTGAAGATCCATCAGCACAACCTATCGGCAACTGGTTTGACAGAAACCGCAGCCGCTACAGCCGGCATGCGAGTGGGAAGCGCGTTGCTGGAAGATACCTACAGACCAGAATTCATGCCGGAAAATACTATGCTCAGACTGAAGGTCGTGTACGAGATGGACAGCCACCGGATTGTCGGTGCCCAAGTCATCTCTGAAGGAGATTTCACTCAAGCAATGAACACATTGAGTGTCGCCATTCAAAACAAGATGACGATTGAACAAATGGCACTGACAGATTTCTTCTTCCAGCCACATTATAACAAGCCATGGAATTACCTCAATCAAGTATGTATCCAGGCAATGAAACAAATCGAGGAAAAGCAGATTAGACAACAAAAGGAGCCTGGGACAAAAGCATCGTGACCAAAATAAAACCGAACGATACTACCATTCGTTCGGTTTTTTGATGAGCAAAAAGCAAAACGTTCGGCTCTATAATGAATGTGGTGGTGCCCCCTGTCGTAATGGCTGTTCCTGCAGTGTGCAAAAAAACACACGCATTCCCTCTCTCTTTGTTACCTTAAAGTTGCGACACCAAAGGAAAAAGAGAGGGATAGGAGTGCAATGTCATTTAATCATAGAATTATTGGGGATTAAAGATAAACAAGTGGATGTATGGGGTGTAGAGGAAGAAGACAGTGCTTTTAGGGTAGAACTCTACACAAGACAAAAACGACAAACGTGCCCGTTCTGTAAAGAGAAAACAAAACGGGTACATATATATCCATTTAATAATGGGGATATCGAGGGAATAAACAATACATAAAGGTTTTAAAACGAGATTCCTTAAGGATCAAATACTTTGGACGATTAAAGCATAAAATTTTATGGCAGGAAGTGGTTAAAAAGGCTCCATAGAGCGAAATAGCGTAGCAGAGGAAATAAGCGAGACTCCTGCGGAAAAACGGGCGGCCGAGACCCCGCAGCGGCCTTTGCGAGGAGGCTCGGGCGTTCGTCCGCGGAAAGCGAGTTTATTTCCTCTGCGGTCTGAGTAAAATAGCTATTTTTGGAATGAGTTTTCGATAAAGAGAGGGGGGAAGAAAAATCACACCCCCCATGTGACAGAGTACCAAACGTTCTCCCCCTTACAATAGTGCAAATTTCCACTCCGGCAAGGTACTTCACTTTCCGCGTATCTGGCCGTAGCGATTTGAAGCACACATCAAACAACAGGATAAAACGAGAATATATCAAGAAAAACCGAACGGATGTAGTATAAATTTACAATTCGTTCGGTTTTTTCTTTACTGGCCATGCTTTTATCCCGGCCTCTGTTTTACTTTCTAACTGCATTCAAATCCAAAGAAATCCTATTATGCATAGCTCGTTGTCTAGACAAGGATCCATTGCTAGTTATTCAGCAGTTGTCTGCTCCTTGCCGCTTGCTGCAGCTATCAATGTTTTGATTTCCTCACGGTTGTTTTGATGAAGGGCATCGACGATTTTGCTTCCCACGACCACCCCGTCACAGTTGGCGCTCAGTTCTTTGACATGTTCGGGAGTCGATACCCCGAATCCGGCAAGCACCGGTTCCTGGCAAATATTTTTCAAAGAAGCCAAATGTTCCTGCAATTCATCCTTGAAATCTGCCCTCGCTCCGGTTGTTCCGGTCACGGTGACCGCATACAAAAAACCTTCTGTGCGTCTTGCCAATTCCTTCAGACGCTCTGGAGGACTAGTCAAGGATGCTAAGCGGATCAAGGCAATATCGTTGGCCTGCAGCTCCTTTGCGACCAGGTTTTCTTCTTCGAGCGGCAGGTCGGGAATAATCAAGCCGCTGACTCCGGCAGTCCGGCAAGCTGAAGCAAATGCCTCTATCCCATATGCATAAATTGGATTCAGATAGGTCATAAGGACAATCGGAATCGAACGTTTTTCCTTGAATTGGCCGAGTTTATCCAATATCGCACGAAGACTGACACCTTGTTCAAGAGCACGGATACCCGCCTCCTGTATTGTCGGGCCGTCTGCTACAGGATCGGAAAACGGAACGCCAAGCTCCAGAATGGTCGCACCGCTGTCCTGCAAAAATTGAACCTTTTCTTCTAAACTGTCCAAGCCGCCATCTCCGGCCATGATATAAGGAACAAACGCCTTATCGCCTTGATCAAGCACTTCCTGAAACGCCTGTTTTATTCGTTGTTTACTCATATGAACTCCCTCCAAACGCAGATCTCACCGTATCCACATCCTTATCCCCGCGACCAGATAAACAGACGACAATCGTTTCCGATGCCTCCATTTTTTTAGCCAGCTTCATGCTGTAAGCAACCGCATGAGCACTTTCCAACGCCGGCATGATTCCTTCCGTCTTGGTCAAAAGCTGCAATGCCTCCAATGCCTCCGTATCTGTGATGGAGTCATAGAGGACTCTTCCCGTTTCTTTCAAATGACTGTGCTCCGGCCCGATTCCAGGGTAATCAAGGCCGGCTGAAATCGAGTGCGCCTCCGTCACCTGGCCGTTCTCATCCTGCAGCAAGTAGCTGAGGGTGCCATGAAGAATACCGGCTTTTCCGTCCGTCAATGTAGCAGCATGCTTACCAGTGTCAATGCCCGACCCGCCTGCTTCCACACCATGAAGCGTTACCTGTTCATCTTCGACAAATGGATAAAACATCCCCATCGAATTACTCCCGCCACCGATACAGGCTACGACTGCCTCCGGAAGTTTCCCTTCCTGCTCAACAATTTGTTTGCGTGTTTCAATCCCGATCACGCTTTGGAAGTCCCGCACAATTTTCGGAAATGGATGGGGTCCGACGACGGAGCCGATAATATAATGGGTATCTTCCACATTTGTCACCCAGTACCGCAGCGCTTCGTTCACAGCATCCTTAAGCGTTCCGCTCCCTTGGTCCACGCTCTCGACTCGTGCGCCAAGCAGTTCCATCCGGAAAACATTCAGTTTTTGTCTTCGTATATCCTCTTTGCCCATGAAAATCACACAATCCAGCCCGAGCAATGCACAAACAGTGGCGGTTGCCACGCCATGCTGTCCCGCTCCGGTTTCTGCCACTACTTTTTTCTTGCCCATCCGTTGGGTGAGCAGGGCCTGCCCGATGGCATTGTTGATTTTATGAGCACCGGTATGGTTGAGATCCTCCCGCTTCAAATAAATTTTGGGTCCACCAAGCTGGCGGGAAAAATTTTCGGCATAGTACAAAGGGGTTTCCCTGCCTACATATTGCTTGAAGTAATAATCCACTTGATCAATAAATGCCGGATCCGCCATTGCTTCTTCATATGCCTTTTCCAGCTCCAATACGGCCGGCATCAATGTTTCAGGGACGAATCTTCCGCCAAAACTGCCAAAATGGCCCTGGATATCGGGTTGTTGGTAGGTTTTCATGTTATCCTTCCTCTCCTGTGGTTTTTGCCGCTTGAATAAATGTGCGGATTTTTTTTTCATCCTTCATCCCTTCCGTTTCCACCCCACTTGATACGTCCACCGCATACGGGGTGACCTCTTGTATCGCCTCTCTGACATTATCGGCATGTAATCCGCCCGCCAGAATCAACTTTCCGTTCAATGATGGCAGCTCACTGGTCAGTGACCAGTCGAATACTTCTCCGTTCCCACCACGATATTTCCCGGCAGGGCTGTCGAGCAAAAAGTAATCACATTGATAGAAAGCCAGTTTTTTCAGGTCTGTTGTACTTGTGATTTGAAATGCTTTGATTACAGGGATTTTCAAGCTTTTTACCATTTCCGGCGATTCGTCTCCATGAAGCTGAGCATAATCCAGTCCGACGCGTGCGGCAATTTCCTCGACTGTTTCCGCCTGCTCATTGACAAATACACCGACTTTTTTCACTTCGGCAGGAAGTTTTTCTGCAATGGAGCGGGCCTGTTCCACACTAACCCGACGCTTACTTGGGGCAAAGACAAAGCCAATGAAGTCGGCTCCCCCGTTCACCGCTGCTTCTGCTGCCTCCCGTGTCGTTATCCCGCAAATTTTCACTTGCATGTCTACATCCTCCTAAAACTGCGGCACCCGCAAATCCTTAAATGTCTGTGCTAAATTTCCTGAACGCATCATGGTTTCTCCGACCAATATACCTTTGACACCGTGCTGCCGGACTCTTTCTACATCGTCTCTGTGCCGAAATCCACTTTCGCTGATGACCAATGTTTCCGGATCCTTGATGTGCGATGCAAGCCGTTCTGTAATACCGAGATCCACTTCAAATGTTTTTAAATCCCGGTTGTTGATTCCGATGATTTGCGCACCTATGCCTTTTGCCGTGTCCAATTCTTCCTCGTTATGCACCTCCAGCAAGACATCGAGGTCTTTTGCCTTCGCATACTGGTATAATGCGGTCAAACGCTCTTTAGGAAGAGCGGCAGCGATCAGCAAAATAACGTCTGCTCCATAATCCTTTGCCCGGTCGATTTGAATTTCATCAATCATAAAGTCTTTGTTCAAAATCGGTACTTCGACCTTCTGACGGACAGCTGCCAAATCGAGCATGGTACCTTGAAAAAATGGCTGATCGGTCAAAATCGAAATCGCTCCTGCCCCGTTGCCGGCATACTCCTGTGCCTGTTCAGGTGGATTTACGGCAGTGTTTATCACTCCCTTGGAAGGGGAAGCCCGCTTTATTTCTGCGATGATACCGATGGTTTCAGCATGGATAAACCGGTCATATAAGGAGCGTTTCGCTGTCACGGATGCACGGGATGCCGGCTGGTAGCTATGTTTCAGTTGAGCAACTTCTTTCGCTTTTTCTGCCAAAATTTTATCCAGGATAGTCATCAGCCGACCACCTCCTGTTTCACTTTGTTGCTGTAATCAATCAAATTCTCCAGCTTGGTCAATGCTGCTCCCGAATCTATGCTCTCCTTGGCCAGAGCCACGCCTTCATGGACGGTAGACGCTTTACCGTTAGCCAAAATCGCCAGTCCGGCATTGAAAACAACAGTATCCCTATAGGCGCCCGTTTCTCCTCTCAGTACTCGATTTAAAATATCCGCATTTGCTTTGGCATCTCCACCGCGAATGTCGGCATTTGGATAAACGGGAAGCCCGACCTCCTCCGGATGTAACGTAAACGGAATCAATTCGCCCTTTTCCATCAACACCAAATGATTTTTTCCAGCCAGCGAAGCTTCATCCATATAACCGGCGCCATTGACAACCAACGCGCGTTTTCGGCCCAGACGATGCAGCGCTGCAGCCATCATTTCCAGCATCTCCCGGCTGTATATGCCGAGCAACTGGGTTTCTAATGTTACCGGGTTTGTCAACGGGCCGATCAGGTTGAAAATGGTCGGGATCCGCAAGTTTTGCCGGACCTTCATGATTTTCTTCAGAGATGGATGCACATGTGGTGCAAACAAAAAGGCGATGCCGTTATCCCTCAGTACTTCCTGCATTTGCTGCTTCGTCAAATCGAGCGATACTCCGAGCTCTTCCAGTACATCAGCGCTTCCGGTTTTGCTTGAAACACTGCGATTTCCATGTTTGGCGACAGGGATTCCGGCTCCGGCTATCACAAATGCGGAAGTAGTACTGATGTTAAAGCTGTGAGAACCGTCTCCTCCCGTGCCACAGTTATCCATCACCCCATCGATTCCATCGGTAGCGGCAATCGATTTTTCCCGAATGACATTGACGAGTCCTGCGATTTCTCCTGCCTGTTCTCCTTTGATTTTCAACGCGGTCAAAAATGCACCAATTTCCGTCTCGGATGTTTTATCCTGGAACATTTCCTGTGCTGCCTGCTCCATTTCCTGCTGGCTCAATGTTTCCTGTTGCATCAATTTATCGAGATACCGTTTCATATACATCCTCCTTACGTGTTGTCGAAAAGAAATTGCGAAGTATCGCCTTTCCTGTTTCCGTACCGATCGATTCCGGATGGAACTGCAGTCCGTAAACTGGATATTCCTGGTGCTGGAGTGCCATGATTTCCCCGTCGTCTTCGGAAGACGCTGTTACTTCCAAACAAGTCGGAACAGAGGTCTTATCCACGACGAGGGAATGATATCGCATCACTTCCAGCCCATCGGGAAAGCCTGCAAAAAGCTGCGACCCTGTATGAGTAATCGTCGACGTTTTCCCGTGCATGACCCTTGAAGCATGGACAATCGAACCACCGAAAGCTTCCCCTATTGCCTGGTGTCCGAGACAAATGCCAAGTAACGGTATGTTTCCGGCAAACTGCTGTACCGTCTCGACACATATCCCGGCTTCACTGGGACTCCCGGGTCCTGGCGATAAAACGATTGCTTTCGGGGCCATTTTCTGAATATCCGTTATTTTTATTGCATCGTTGCGGACAACCTGCACGGTTTCGCCTAATTCGGAAATATATTGAAACAGGTTATACGTAAAGGAATCATAGTTATCGATTAATAAAATCATGTTGGTTTACCTCCAATAAAGATTTCGCCTTATTGAGTGTCTCCTGATATTCAGCTGCCGGATCGGAGTCAAAAACGATACCGGCTCCGGCCTGTACGTAAGCCTTGTCGTCCTTGATGACCATCGTCCGGATGGCAAGGGCCAGATCGACATCTCCGTTCATATTCAAATAACCGACTGCTCCGGCATACACTCCGCGCCTTTCTTTTTCCAGATCATTTATGATTTGCATCGCCCTTATTTTCGGTGCGCCGGACACAGTACCTGCCGGGAGTGTCGCCGCCAGTGCATCCAGTCCGCTATAGCCCGCCAGAAGGGTACCTTGTACTTCCGAAACAATATGCATCACATGCTGGTATCGTTCAATCGTCATATATTTCGGAATCGAGATCGATCCAACCTGGCAAACTCTTCCCAGATCATTTCTGCTTAAGTCCACCAGCATCTTATGTTCGGCAAGCTCTTTTTCGTCTGTAATCAATTCTCCTGCCAGTTTGTCATCCTCTGCTGTTGTCCTCCCCCGCCGCCGGGTTCCCGCAATAGGGTTGGTGATGACTTGGTCACCTTTCGTTTTAATCAAGCTTTCCGGGGAAGCACCGAGGACAATGTAATCGTCAAAATCCAGATAAAACATATACGGAGAAGGATTCGCCCGGCGCAGGTGCCTGTAAAAAGTAAAAGGATCGGCATCAAAGCTTGCTTTCATACGCTGGGAAAGGACGACCTGGAAGATGTCTCCATCGACGATATGTTGTTTCGCCTGCTCGACTCTTTTCATAAATTCCTGTTTCTCCAGTTCCGGCGTAAATTCGACCGGTTCCAAGAGAGAGGAATCATCCTCCTTCCCCATCGAAACCATACGATGCAAGTCGGATAGTCGCTGCTCCAGTTCCTGTTCTGCCCGTTCCCCCGTCATGTCGATAGCAACGAGGGAAACGGTATGGTGGAGGTGGTCGAAAACAATGACATCCTGATAAAACAGCAAGTGCATATCTGGCATCGCTATTTCATCGTTTGCCACATCTCCAATATCTTCGTATTGCCGAATTGCGTCATAACCGACGTAACCGACCGCACCTCCGTAAAACGGAAACGGAAGCGGCAGTTCCTCTTCCCTCAAATGCTGTTTCGCCACCTCAAGTGGCCTGCCGGTTTCTGTAAAAGCTTGATCGGATAGCGTATCTTTGATGAATGCTTGATTGCCATCCCCTACGATTTCCTTGTATGGATCTGCACCCAAAAAAGAGTACCGTCCTTTTTCCGATTCACTTCCCAAGCTTTCCAATAAAAATTTTCGTTCTCCCTTCAACCGTTTGAACACGGAGATTGGGGTCAATGTATCTCCATTCACTTGCATTTGTTTATATACCGGGATATTCTTCGTCACCGTCATTTTCACACGCTCCTTTTATAATGATGTAGCTGATAAATAAAAAACCCCTATAAACACAACTAACTGTGTTTATAGGGGACGGTTTCTGCCGCGGTGCCACCACTATTGAAGGATTATCCTTCCGCTTTTTCGAGTACGGGACCGATTAAAATGCTTCATCCGATACTCTATCCCTGTAACGTGGGAATGACGGTTCTTCCTACTCCACTTTCAGAAAAACTCTCGTAAGGCCATTCAGTTTTTTTATTCTGCCAGGATCCCACCATCCCCGGCTCTCTTGAAGAAATCAAAAAACTTACTCTTCTTACTCGACGATTTAATCACCTATCTAATTGTCTGGAACGTATAAAAAAAACGGGTTCCCTCTCCATATAAAGGACGAGGGAACCCGTGGTACCACCTTTTTAGCTATTTAAGAAAACAGCCGCTCTGACAGCACAAACCGAAGTCTGCACCTGCCCTTTTAACGTTGGGCCATCCGCCAAAGCCTACTGTTCCGTGAAGTTCGGTTTGGGGCTCGGAAGTCCATTCACACAGCCGACGTACTGGTTTCCAGCTGCCACCAGCTCTCTATAACGTCTTCGCATGTGCTACTCTTCTTCGTCTTTGCCAAAGCTCATTGAATTATTGTTTACAATCATAGTACGGTCTTTTTGTTTTGTCAACAAGATAACGGAAAATTATTTATTGTTTTCCGAAAATTCATACACATGGCTTAAACTTGCTTTCCGAATTCACCCTTTTTGCCGGCCCAATCTTACAACAGCCATTTGCTTTAAATTACCCGCCTGTTTAATCATCATGGGATAAATCCATGCCAGCTTTCCGTCGTGACGCTCTCTTCCGGTCATGTCACCATATCCTGCATACCAAAACGCTTGCCATATGAATTTGGAACAATAATTGGTAGCCAATGTATCCAACCGTGGATCGAAGACATACCGTTTTATCTCGCAGATATGGTCCCCCGCCCACCTGGCAGCGTCCTCTGCTCCCCTCATCGGCCGAAAAATCGTCAGATCGGTTCCGAATTTGTGCCGCGACAAATAGACCGCCAACCCTTCGTAAAAGCCGCCTTTGGGATGGGAATGATAGACAAGCCGGTCATGCCCCACCATTCCCACATGTCCAACCATGAAAGTGGACCTTCCTTTGGCAGAATAAAGCACGTCCCCAGGTTCCATGGCAATTTTCGTTCCTGGATAAAGCTGTTCACCAGACATATGAAGCTGTCCCAGGTCGGCATATGCGAAATCGATGGATCGTTTGGAAAATGGTAACACTTCCCTCTTCTCCTTTTTGCCTTTATATTTCCTTGCGTTTAATTTTTCCTTTCAACTCCCGCTCGATTGCCTGCAAATATTTCCGGTCTTTGGGCGCAACAAAGGTGATTGCCAAGCCTTCACTTCCTGCTCGGCCGGTCCGGCCGATGCGGTGGATATAGCTTTCGGTATCTTCCGGGATATCATAGTTAATCACATGGGTGACTCCTTCTACATCCAGTCCTCTCGCAGCAACATCCGTCGCTACTAAAAACTGTGTCTTCATTTCCCGGAACCGTTTCATCGCCTTCTCCCGTTTCGCCTGGGAAAGATCGCCGTGCAGTTCATCCGACAAATAACCATGGCTTTGCAAGGCGGCGTTGAGCTTGGCCGCCCTCCGTTTTGTGCGGCAAAAAATCACAGCCAGGAAGGGGCGGAACTGGTCCAGTACTGTACGCAGTTTATCCTGTTTTTCCCTATCCGTCGTTTCGATTACCATTTGCTTAATGCCTTCCAGGGTCGTATCGCTTCCCTTTACCTTGACGTTCCGGGGATTGGTCATATAATTTTTTGCCAGTGTTCTCACTTCTTCAGGCATCGTAGCGGAAAATAGCATTGTCTGCCGCTGTTCCGGCAGTTGTCCGATAATTTCTTTTATCTCGGGCATAAATCCGAATTGCAGCATCTGGTCCGCTTCATCCAAAACAAGCATGGAAACGCCGGAAAGGGTGATGGTACCGCGCCTGGTGTGGTCCAGCAGCCTGCCTGGAGTCGCCACCACAATATTCACCTGTTTTTTCAACTTGTTCAACTGACTTTGAATATCCTGTCCGCCATAAACAGCCAACGTATGTATTCCAGAAAAATGTTCCGCCACTTTATTCAGCTCACTCGTTATTTGCAGAGCCAGTTCCCTGGTCGGTGTTACAATCAATGCTTGGGGAGAATCGGCTTCCGGCTGTAAGTGTTCCAGTATCGGCAGTATAAAAGCCAATGTCTTGCCGGTTCCTGTCTGTGCCTGAGCAATCACATCCCACCCTTCATGCAGTAACGGAATCGCCTGTTCCTGTATGGGGGTCGGTTCATAAATACCATGGTCTTTTAAAATATCTGTCAGCTTGGCTGAAACGCCAAGCGAAGAAAATGTCGTCAACCTCTTCACCTCTTCAATCGGTTTCACTTGAAAGTGTTCCCTGCAGCGCAATCGATTAACCGCAGGGCAATCATTAATCCTATTTTAACCTCTCGGTGCTAAGATATAAACTTTCTTACAATATTGTAAGAATTTTATCGAAGATTGTTAGAATTTACTATGGAAAAGGGATAGGTCTTTGATTTACAATAAAAGTAAGAATTCAACAGGGGGAGAATGATAGTGAAGAAACTGTTAATCATCTTGTTTCTTATGTTGATTATTAGCTTCGGAGTAGTAGGTTATGTCCAAACGGTAAGTCCGGACGGGAAAGTAGAAATGGAAGCCGACAAAGGAACCCAACTACTCAATTAAAAGCTATTTTATAAAATAGAGAGATTTGCTTACAGCCGTGATATTTAATATGGCAAAAGCTTTTACGATAAAGAAAAGTGCAAGCGCCTGTTGGTTGCATTCGCCACATGCTGTGGCAACGTCAGCATGGCTCATACCGTGAGGGTCTCCGACAAGCTCTTAATCAAAGTCTCGGGGATAGGAGCTGGATCTTTGCTTAAAGAAAAGGCAGAAGCGCTGCAACGCTTCTGCCTTTTCTTTTACAGGGGGAATTTAATCAAGAATCGTGACTTCTACGGTTCTT
The DNA here is from genome assembly GCF_041366435.1 of Sediminibacillus sp. JSM 1682029. NCBI lineage: Bacteria > Bacillati > Bacillota > Bacilli > Caryophanales > Bacillaceae > Sediminibacillus > Sediminibacillus sp. JSM 1682029. Next base: position 311,920 of record NZ_JBEWYY010000003.1, on the reverse strand, counting down.
CTGCCCCAGTCATATGCTTCTGATTTAGTTGGTACATGAAGGTCCACGCGGTTTCCTTGGATAGCTCCGCCGGTATCAGCCGCAATCGCTTCGCCGTATCCTTCTACATAAACTCTGGAACCTAACGGAATCACTTTCGGATCAACTGCAATAACTTTCGCGTTTGGATTTTCATTTAAGTTGACTCCAGTCGCGGTGATTCCCGAGCATCCGGCACAATCGGAAGTATAGGCAGTAGATTCAACGGTTACCACTTTGCCATCTGCTTCTTTTTCAGAGTCGGGTGCCGGTTTCGATGCAACCTGTTCTGCGGCTTTATCCGCATCGGTTTCTTTTGCTGTTTCTTTGTCTACTGTTTCGTTTTCTACTTGCGGAATAACGTCAAGATTATTGGATTCTTCCACCAACAATTCTTGTGCCGGCAGAATCACAGAAGTTGATAGATTGTTCCAATCTTTCAACTCTGAAACACTCACGTCGTATTCGTCCGCGATGCCGAATAACGTGTCGCCTTCTTTTACCGTGTAAGTTTCTGCTTTATCTATTTCTAAATCTTGTCCTGGATGGATAATATCTGTGTCCAACCCGTTGAGATCTCTTAACGTCTCAACAGATACTTGATAGTCATTGGCGATTCCCCAAAGCGTATCGCCTGACTCCACTTGATAGTCTTCGGCGGATGCAGATGTTGCAGCAGTCCCTGCAATAATAAGCCCTGTAGTTAGAGATACTACGAATTTCTTCATCTGTGTTTCCCTCCTCAAAATTTCTGACAAGCCTTATAGTAACACACACAAAATGGTGTTGTGGTTACAGCCTATTTAAGAGTAAATTACAAAAGTAACCCTTTATCATAGACTTGTCATATTTGTAATTGTGGGGCAATAATCCTGGTTTTTATACATGAAAATGTAAAAAAAAACAGGTTTAATAGTGAGAAGGGACCTTTTTGCTAGATAAATTCTATGTTAATAGCATAGAAAAATAGGAAAACAACCCTTGATTTTCCTAAAAAAATTAAATTCTGATATCTCTGATAGGTTCTCATGAAAAATTCAGTGCTTTTCTACGCGATAATCATCCACTGAGAGAGGAAATATCTTGCAACTTTACAATTTCTTTATGGCAAATTCATATTCTCTTAGTATGGGTTGGTTAAGATAATAGAGAATACCCCTTTGTGATGGAAGATACCAGCTACCTCCCGCAGCTGGGCTTCCATTTTTTTATTCGATTTTCTGTGTATTGGCGGTGATAAACTGCTCAGTGCTTCTGATTTTGCCAATTTTGGGGAAAATAAAACGACAGCTGGATTGATGTTCTTCCTCTGTAAAAGAGCTCATGGCATCTGTCACAAAAATTTGATTATACCCATACTGGAAGGCCTCCCTTGCGGTGCTTTCCACTCCAATATTCGTGGCGATTCCACACAATACAATCGTATCTATTCCTCTGCGCCGAAGCTGTAGGTCAAGATCAGTACCGAAAAAAGCCCCCCATTGCCGTTTGGTCACGACGTAATCCTTGGCATTAACGCCAAGTTCCGGAATGAATTCTGCCCAGTCCCCGGGGCGGTCAACAGCTTGGGAAGACTGATCAGTAATCGGCTGTAAGGCATCTTTCCCATCCAAAAAATCAACCTTTACAAAGGAAATCAATCCGTCATTTTCCCTGAAGCACTTAACCAACTCTGATGCATTCTCGACAACTTTGGCACTTTAGGCACTATTTGGCGCAAGTTGCACAATGCCTTTCTGTAAATCGATAATTACCAGCGCCGTTTTTTTGAAATCAACAGTCGCCATTTCCATCGCCTCCTAAATCATTTCTCCTAATAGTGTACTCTTCTTTTTTAAAATACCAAATAGAAAACGCCCAATGCTTAACAAAAGAGGTGAAAAACTTTGCAACCGTCCTTGCCCCTTCTGCCCCCTCTTCATCGACTCCATCAAGGGCTCTTTCACACTCTTGTGTACACCTATATTTTGTGTAATAGAAGAGGCTGGAACAAAAGTATGGCACCAAAGCAAAATCCGAGCGAATTCAAACAGCTGATTGAATTCGCTCGGTATTTTTGTGAAGTTATACTGCCTTTTATCCAGTTGTTTGATGCGTGCTTCTAATTGCTCCCGAAAAAACCACGCATCCCGCGGAAAGCGAAGTACCCTGCCGGAGTAAGGAGTACAGGCTAAAACCGCCACATCCTGTGGCAACGCCTGCATGACCCACATCGTGTGGGCCTCCGACAAGCTTAAGAACAACCTCGATGTGGCGCTTTTTGCCACACAGAGGATGGGCTTAAGACCTCGAGGGGGTAGGCGCTGGAGCTAGACATCTCTGAAATTTATACTTTCTTATCTTTCAAAAAAACCGAACGAATTGTCCGGTTTTGGTTCGCTATGCTTTTTCCCCAGGCTCTCCATTCAATCTAATTCTGTTATCAGTTGTTGAACGTCCGCTCTCGGTCTTGGTTTTGGAACTTTTGCCGGATAACCGATTTGCAGCATTCCTGCCACTCTTTCTCCAGGCTGTACACCGACAGCCTCCCGGAACGCGTCCTCCATGGTAATGGCACCTGTCTTCCAGATCATGCCGATTCCCTTTTCCCAAGCCAGTAGACTGAAGTTTTGGATCACACAGCTAGTGGCGGCATAATCTTCTTCACGGAACTTCGGATTATGGTTTTCTTTAATCGTGACAATCAACAAGGCAGGTACATTGGCAATCTTTTGATAAGCTTTTTCTCCATTTGCTTTGCGCTCTTCTGGATCGGCGCCTTTTTCGCCCAGCTTGCGATTGATTTCGGCTACCTTTTTAAGCGACTCGCCATGGACAAAGGTGAAACGCCATGGCTGGGTCATTTTATGGTTGGGTACCCAAACCGCCGATTCCAACATTTGTTTCAATTCATCCAATGGTACCGGACGGTCCTCATAAAGCTGAATGGAACGTCGGTCTTTCATTAATTCAGAAAGATTCATGATTTTCTCCCCTTTGCTTTATTATATAATTATATGAAGTTCGACCATTTATCAATAGTGATAATCATTATCACTTACTGTCAAATTTATCTTATCAGATTTACGGTATGTGTCAATTCTCCTTTCAAACTCCTCCTGATTGCCAGACACGATCCTTTTCTGCAAACAAAAAAATCACTTTCCATATTATATGCCCTTTCCTATTAATCTAGGTCGTGAATTTTCCGCAATGCGCGGAGGGTAGTAACCGTCCTTGAAACATACCTTAAAAAGAACTTGAAAAAGAATTGAAAGCATAGTAAGCTGAAAACAAGATAATTAATTAATTTAATTAAGTTGTTTTATTTTTCAGGAGAGAGGAGTATTAGATGGATACAAAACAACTCATTCATACGTTTCAGAAGATTTTTCAGTCTACAAAACAGCCCCATACGTTCTTTGCACCCGGACGAATCAACTTAATCGGGGAACACACGGATTATAACGGCGGCCACGTCTTCCCCGCATCCATTTCATTCGGCACTTATGCGGCCGCTGCCAAACGTGATGATCAGACCATCAGGCTTTATTCGGTCAACTTCCCTGAAACCGGTATCATTGAATGTGAAATGAATCAGCTGGACTATCAGGAAAAAGATCAATGGGCCAATTATCCAAAAGGCATGATAAACTATTTAATGAAGGATGGGCTCACCATTTCCTCGGGAGCAGATATTTTATTTTGGGGAGACATTCCCAATGGCGCAGGTTTATCATCGTCTGCCTCGATCGAAATGGTGACCGGCGTTTTGGCCGAGTCACTCTATGAATTACCTATTGACCGCATCCGCATGATCCAGCAAGGCCAAAAAGTAGAAAACGAGTATATCGGTGTCAATAGCGGGATAATGGATCAGTTTGCCATCGGAATGGGCAAAAAAAATCATGCTATATTGCTCGATTGTCAATCACTGGATTATTCCTATGCCCCTGTTCAGCTAAAGGAGTATATCGTGATGATCATCAACACCAACAAGCGAAGAGAATTGGCAGGATCGAAATATAATGAACGACGGATGGAATGTGAGCGGGCACTTGCCGATTTACAGAAAGTAATCGGCATTAGTAGTTTGGGAGATTTAACAGAGGAGCAATTTGAAGCAAACAAACACGCCATTCAACATGGACTCGATCGCAAACGCGCCAAGCATGCCGTTTATGAAAACCGCCGGACGTTAAAGGCGCTGCAAAGCTTGAAGGATAATGACCTCAAGCAATTCGGAGAACTAATGAACCAGTCGCACATTTCGTTGCAGCAGGATTACGAGGTTACAGGCAAGGAACTCGATACGATTGTCGAAGCAGCCTGGAAACAGCCTGGTGTTCTGGGGGCAAGAATGACAGGAGCCGGTTTCGGCGGCTGCGCCATCGCCATCGTCCCGGAAAAAGATGTGAATAGCTTCCGAGAAAATGTCAACCAATTATACCGGCAACAAGTTGGATACGATGCCTCTTTTTACCCCGCGACAATAAGCGACGGAGCTAAACCATTATAAAAGAAAATCCTCAAAAGGAGTGGGAAAAATGAGTATTTTGGTATTAGGCGGAGCTGGATATATCGGTTCACATGCAGTCTATCAATTAATCGATCAGAAACACCACGTGGTGGTAATAGATAATGCGGAAACTGGACACAGCCAAGCCGTACATCCTGATGCAACCTTTTACCAGGGTGACATCCGGGAGAAAGAGTTTTTAGAGAATGTATTCAACAAGGAAGATATTGAAGCAGTCTTGCATTTTTCTGCTAATTCGCTTGTCGGCGAATCGATGCAGGAGCCGCTGAAATATTTCAGCAACAATGTGCACGGTACCCAGGTACTGCTGGAAACCATGAAGGCACACAACGTCGACAAGATTGTTTTCTCTTCCACAGCAGCCACTTACGGAGAGCCGGAAGCTGTTCCGATTACCGAAGACATGCGGACAAATCCGGAAAGCGCCTACGGGGAAACAAAACTGGCAATGGAAAAAATGATGAAATGGTGTGCCCTTGCCTATGGTCTCAAATACGTATCCCTCCGTTACTTCAATGTAGCCGGAGCGAGAAGGACAGGAGAGATCGGCGAGGATCACCAGCCAGAGACGCACTTGATTCCAATTGTATTGCAGACCGCACTGGAGCAGCGTGAGGCCATCACTATTTTCGGAGAAGACTACGACACTGAAGATGGCACGTGCATCCGGGATTACATTCACGTGGAAGACTTGATTGATGCTCACCTGCTTGCGCTGTCTTACTTGGAAAATGGCGGAGAAAGCGAGATTTTCAACCTTGGAAGCAATCAAGGTTTTTCGGTAAAACAAATCATTGATACCGCCCGGAAAGTGACCGGCAAACCGATACCGGCTGTGCCCGGTGAGCGTCGACCCGGCGATCCAAGCGTCCTGATTGCATCGGCGGAAAAGGCCAAGCGCATTTTGGGCTGGCAGCCTTCACGCACCTCGATCGAAACGATCATCGAGGATGCATGGAACTGGCATCGCAACCATCCTCACGGCTATGATGGAGGAGTCGGGGCATAATGTCTGTCTTTCAAACGATTGCCAGTTTAATAGATAAAGCCATTTCCACCGGATTGATTGAGCGGCAAGATGCTGTTTATGTACGCAACCAGCTGCTGGGGCTGTTGAAAATGAACGATTATCAAGATGAAGGCCCAGCTGATACGCAGCAGACTTCCATTCCCGACTTCGTCGAGGAGCTTGTCGGTTACGCGGTTGAAAATCAAATCATCGAGGATGTGCTGGATGAAAAGGAAATATTTTCGGCCAATGTGATGAATATCTTCCTGCCGAAACCCTCTGCCGTCCAGCAGACATTTGAAGCCAAATATCGGGAAAGAGCAGAGCAGGCGACAGATTACTTTTATGCTTTAAGCAAAGACAGCAATTATATCCAAATGAAGCGTATCAGTAAAAACATCCACTTTAAAGCAGACACTGCTTACGGGAAAATGGATATTACCATCAACCTGTCCAAACCGGAAAAAGATCCAGAGCAAATCAGACGGGAAAAAGAAGAAAAACAAGCGATTGGTTACCCGCAATGTGTGTTATGCAGGGAAAACGAAGGGTATGTCGGCAGGATCGGCCATCCGGCCCGGTCCAACCACCGGATCGTGAAAATATCTTTGGAGGACGAAAACTGGTACCTGCAATATTCCCCTTATGTTTACTACAACGAACACAGCATTGTACTAGCGGAAGAGCACCGGGAAATGAAAATCGACAGGCAAACCTTCTTGCGCCTGACCGCATTTGTAGAAAAGTTTCCGCATTATTTTCTCGGTTCCAATGCAGATTTGCCGATTGTAGGGGGGTCGATTCTCAGCCATGATCATTACCAAGGCGGCCGTTATCAGTTTGCCATGGAAGCTGCTGGTAAAACGGCAACATTTTCGTTAAAGGATTTCCCGGCTGTGCAAGCCGGAATAGTCGACTGGCCGCTTTCTGTTATACGTCTTTCTTCTCCTGACCGTATGGAGCTGGTGGAAGCTGCAACCCATATCTTGCAAACATGGCGCAATTACGAGGACGAGCATGTGGCAATCATAGCTTATAGCGGTGGTACGCCACATAACACGGTTACACCGATAGTCCGGATGCGGGACGGCCGCTTGGAAATGGACATTGTCCTGCGCAACAACCGTACATCCGAACAGCACCCCTTGGGGATATTCCATCCCCACGCCGATGTGCATCATATTAAACGGGAAAACATCGGGCTGATCGAAGTGATGGGATTAGCGGTACTGCCAGCCAGACTCAAATCCGAACTGGAGGAAGTCAAACGCTTTTTACTCGAAGAAACGGAAGCGGTTCCTAACCATCACCGCAACTGGGCAGAACAAATCAAACGGAATAATCAGATCCACAAAGAGAACGTGGGAGCAATTTTACAAGATGAAGTAGGAAGAAAATTCACCAAAGTATTGGAAGATGCAGGTGTCTTCAAACGGGATGAACAAGGCAGCCAGGCATTTCAGCGATTTATCATGGCATTGAATCAAGACTAGCAAGGAGTGTATCGAATGCAAATCAAACAGGAACAAATTGCTCTTTCCACCGGACAAAACTGGAAACGGTTCACTTTCTCCAATGACCGTGGCATGGAGTTGAGCTGCCTCGATTTCGGCGGCATTATCACGGAGATACTGGTGCCCGACAAGAACGGCCGCAAAGAAAATATCGTGGTTGGATATAAAAACTACGAAGATTATCTCGACAATCCAAATTTCTTTGGGGCTCTGATCGGCCGCGTAGCCGGAAGAATCGAAGGGTCCTCCTTTTCCCTTAACGGAAAAACCTACCGACTACCGTCAAATGAAGGGGAAAACCATCTACATGGCGGACCGGATGCTTTCCATAAAACGATATGGCAGACAGAAACCTTTGAAAAAGAAAATATGGTGGGCGTTGTCTTTACCCATCAAAGTGGGGATGGAGAAAACGGATATCCCGGCAATCTGGAAATGAAAATCACATACACCCTGGACAACACCAATCAGTTTTCCATCACCTACCAGGGTTCGGCAGACAAGGATACCGTGTTGACCACGACCAACCATTCCTACTTTAACTTAAGCGGTGATTTACAATCTGATATCCGGAATCACGAAGTTACCCTCGACAGCAGTCAGTTCGTCGAGCTCGATGAAGCGTTGATTCCAACCGGCAACAAACTGGATGTCAGAGGAACGGTGTTTGATTTCCGCCAGGGTAGAAAAATAGAGGATGGAATCCAATCCGATAACCAGCAGAATATCTATGCCGGGCACGGCTACGATCATTACTTTATTTTTGATAAGAAAAAGGAGTCTCAAGTCACTGCCGCCGATCAACATAGCGGAAGGAAAATGACGATTAAAACCGACCAGCCTGGAATGGTCATGTACACTTCCAATGGCTTGGGGGAAGGGTTACAGCTGAAGGAGCGGGAATCTGCGCAATACCTGGGTATTTGCTTTGAGACACAGGCTTCTCCTGCCTCGCTGCACCATAAAGGATTTCCTTCCTGCTTCCTGCCTGCCGGAGAAGACTATTATTCCCGGACAATGTTTCAATTTTTTTCTTAGAGAGAAATACAACAATTCCATATCTGCTTATTGACAAAGGGTGCTAATATGAGTTGGCACCCTTTCTTTATGGTTGGGGACTCCCTTTATATCGATTTGTTCTTTTAAATAATAACTTTTTTGAAACTTTTCTATTCACTAATTGCTCTAACAGGTGAAAGGAGGGCAAAAACTTGAAACACTCATCCCTAGTCAAAAAAGCAATAAAAGGAGACGAAGCTGCCTTTGAAACACTTGTAAAAAATGAAAGTGAGAAATTGTATAAAACAGCATTTCTTTACGTTAAAAATAAGGAAGACGCTCTCGATGTGCTTCAGGAAACAATCTATAAAGCTTTTGTCTCCATAAACCAAGTTAAAAAACCCGAATACTTTTACACATGGCTTACGAAAATTCTTATTCACACAGCTTATGAGTTATTAAGAAAACGGAAAAAGGTTGTTTATGATGAAAACCTTATTCACCATTTGCCTGAAACAGAAGGAAATCAGGATGTAGAAACGAAGATGGATTTGCTGAACGCTATTTCTTATTTAAGTGAACAATATCAGACAGTCATCATCTTATTTTATTACCATGACTTACCCATTCATCAAATCGCTGAAACCATGGAAAAGCCGGAAAACACCGTAAAAACCTATTTGCGCAGAGCAAAAAAGGAATTAAAACATTATTTGGAGGGAGTGCATCACTATGGACAAAGAGCGTTATCATAAACAAATCAGCGAAATCGATGTTCCCGAAAGCGAGATTTTCCATGCGATAGACAAAGGAATAACCAGAGGGCGAAGAGAAAAAAGGGCACGTAGAAAATCCAGGATCAAGCTTTCCGGCACGATTGCAGCAGGTGCAGCCACCTTTTTCCTGGCAGCCGGATTCGTATTCGCTCCCGTTTCCTATGCCTTGTCAACGGTTCCCTTGTTGGGCAGTGTCTATGAAAAAGCTGGCTTACAAATTGGTCATGAGTTAATGGAAAGTGATTTAGTGACCCAGCTAAACAAAAAGGCGACGAGTAACGGGGTCGATATAACCATAACAAGCGCTTATTATGACGGGAATATCATCGGAGTCACGTTCCAAGCAAAAGGGGAGAAAATCTCTCTGGAAAACATGGGGGGCGATCGCGGACCAGAAGCCGGATATGCCTTTCACCTTTTTGATGGAAAAGAACAAAATCAATGGTCTTCAACGATGAAAGAATTGACAGAAACCGAAGATGGTTATATCGCTTCAATGGAGTTTTATAACGCAGAAGCTGATTTACCCGCTAGCTATTCGTTGCCCTTAACCTTTACTTCGATTACCGGTGTAAAGGGAAAATGGAATTTCGATATTCCTGTTGAGCAAATTCCTCCAGAGACCATTTATTCAAATGCTGAGAGCAAACTGGAAGGTAAAGGTTACTCTCTTACAATGGAATCGGTCGTCAAAGGGGAAGCAACCACAACATTAAATTACAAGACCACTTTTCCATTAGTGGGGGAGAAAGATGAAATCAGAATCCATGTAGTCGATAATAAAGGTAATCGATTATCAAAATACCATCCAAATCTTTTGACAACCGAGTCAGATGGGTCTTCTGTTACAAAAGAATACCAAGAATTATTTAGCAGCAAAATCAGTGAGGATGCAAACTCTTTAACAATTCAACCTGAGATAATAAAAAATGATACGATGCAGATTGGAGCGATGGATCAACAAGCACCTTTCACAGTGGAAAGCAACAGGTTTGACTATGCTGTTAAGGTAACCAACATGGAACAAAACGGAGAACAAATAATAGTGGATTATACGATACAACATACCGATACAAGTAAAATCAGAAAAGATATCATTCAAAACTTTGCTGATTTTATCCAACTAATTAAATCAGACAATGTTCAAAGGAATGAAAAAGGAGAACTGGACAGACAAAAGATGCTTGAACACGAGATTCGGAGTGATCAGGCAACTTTACTCGATGAAAACAGTTTGCACTTTCAATCCATTTATACCATAGATAATCCGGCTGATTTCGATTTTAAGAACTACTCCCTCCTTGTTCCGTTCGCTACCTTAAGCGCAAATGAAAAACCGATTAAAATGGAACCTATAAAAGTGGACTTGAAATAAGTGACAACGGAAAAGGAGGCGGAAAGAACCCGGCTCCTTTTTCTTAGTATAAATTATAAATTTAATTGACTGTGGATAATTAATGGCTGAAACAGCCACGTCCAGCTCCAGTGCCTACCCCCCTCGAGGTCTTAAGCCCATTCTCTGTGTAGCAAAAAGCGCCACGCCGAGAGTGTTCTTAAGCTTGTCGGAGGCCCACACGATGTGGGTCATGCAGGCGTTGCCCCAGGACGTGGCGGCTTTAGCCTGTACTCCTTTAAACAGGCGCTTGCGCTTTTGTCCTTTACTTCCAATGTTCCGGTATCTTTAGTGCAGGTGGAAGGATAGTAGCATCATCGCCATTTGCTGCGTTTACCTGCGCCTGGGTAAGAAAAATACTATCCGTGAAATCAGCTCCGCTTACATCTGCATCTCGTAAATCCGCTCCAATAAAATCGACAGCACGTAAGTCTGCCTTATACAAATCTGCAGCTATCAGCCACTTACCTCTGAGATCAGCACCCTTCAAATCCGTTCCGCGTAAATCAGCGCCTATAAGGTCATCCTTTTCCGTTAGCTGAAGATCTTTTCCGCTACGTATCCTTTTGCGCACCAATTCACTCGTTTTGACCAGCAACTTATTTACTTTTTTTCTATGAATTGAAACCTTCACTTGTAAGAGTTCAGCCGGAGGTAATTCAGTAAGCCGTATCGTCTCTTCCAAGACCTTTTTCAGTTCACCTGACAGTGACCCCGCTTCCGCGAGATGAACCGCTTCATGCAAATAACGAATGATTTCTTGCAGCTGTTGCATAACCGAAAAAACGCTGAACATTTCTTCTTTCAACTCGGAATGGTCCCGCCAGCTTCTGCCCCTATATGTAAGCTGGGAGACCTTCTGCCCGGCCCCGAAGCATTCATATACAGTACAGCCACGGTATCCTTCTTTTCGTAGCATTTCATGAATACGGCAGCGATAATCGTCTTGGAGGTAGGAACAAGGCGTTCCTCCTGCTTTGTTGGCAGCAAAGTCCGAGGACTTTGCATAAGGCAAGGCAACACAACAAAGTCCAAAGCAACGGGAGCAATCAGCTTGCAATTCATATTTCATCATCTAACTTTCTCTCCCATCATCCATAGTTTCCCCTTTCTTCAACCGGAAATACGGGGCAACGGATCAAACAACTCGGTCAGTACCAGGGCCACCGCCCCTAAAACCGTCGCATTTCCCCTTAACGGCGAAATGGTGATCTCTGTCTGTTTCGCTTCAGCTGTCAATGCCCTTGCTTTAATGGTCTCCTTAATAGGCTTTAAAATTATGTCCCCTGCGTTGGAAACGCCCCCGCCGATGACGATTTTACTCGGGTTGATGACATGGATCAGATTGGTGAGACCAATGCCGATATAGGTTCCGGTTTCCTCCAGTATTGCCTTGGAGTCCTTATCTCCCTGGACTGCCGCCTGATAAACAAGTTCGCCGGATACCTGGTTCTCCTTATCGTCCATCAAGGAAGCTAAGCCGGACATTCTTCCTTCGTCCAGCAGTCTTCTAGCACGTTTTTCGATAGCAGGCCCTGAAGCAACTGTTTGCAGACAACCATTGTTGCCGCATGTACATTTTTCACCGTGAAGATCGAGCGTCATATGACCTATTTCTCCCGCCAAGTCATATTCGCCATGATAGAGCTTTCCATCAATCATCAATCCGGCACCGATACCGCTGCCGATATTCAATGCCAGCATGCTTTTTACTCCTTCACTATCCCCGAACCATGCCTCTCCCAGCGCCATCGCCCGTGCATCGTTTTCAACCTTCACTTCATAGTCGAAGGTCTTTTCTAGCTCCTCTTTTATCGCCACATCGCGCAAATCGAGATTCGGTGCAAATTCGGACACTCCATCTTCCACTTTCACTACGCCATGCATAGCGACTCCTATCCCGACAATTTTGCCAACCAAGCCTTTCCGGGCCAATAGAAGGCTTTTTACACCGGTGATCAGGACCTCAATAAATTGATGACTGGTTATCGTACTGTCTATTGGAGTAATCTTTTCTTCTTTCAAGTCGCCCGACAAATCCGCCAGAACAAATTTAACGGTTCGAGGTCCTGCATCGATTCCGATGATATAGAATTCTGTACGGTTGATGACCAGCATCGTCGGTTTGCGGCCACCCTGCGAGGTTCCCTGGGCACTCTCCCGGACGATCCCCTGCTCGATCAGCTCTTTGACAATACTGCTGACCGTAGGCGGCGTCAATTTAGTATCTTTGGCTATCTGGGCCCGCGATATGGGCCCGCTCGTCCTTATTTTATTCAGGATGATGGATTTGTTCAATGTCTTCATCCACTGAAAGCTTCCACGCTGCATCGCTTTTCCCACCTGTTGTTATTTTTGTACCTAGATTATACCACAGCTTAATTAAGTTAATTTATTATTTAAAAATCCTCTCACAGAAAAAAGAAAGTCAAAAAGCGGCCGGGGGAAAGCGAAGTACCTTGCCGGAGTGAAGCGTTGCTCTTTTTATAAATTTTATAAACCAAAAACCCAACGAACTAGAATCGTCAGGTTTTTGGTTTGTTCACGATACATTTGTCCCAACCTCTTTATCTGCCAACTGTTCTTTTACGATGTTTCGGATGGATTCTTTAGTAAGCGCCGCGAATGTGGTCATGGACATCGTGTTGGTAGAACTTTTGCAATTTATCCATTTCCTCGGCGCTGAAGCTTGGCACCTCTAATGACTTCAAGTTATCTTCCACCTGCTTGACTGTTTTGAAGCCCGGAATTGCACAGGTGATTTCCTCATGGTCCAAAATCCAGCGAAGCGCCGCTTTCGACATGCTGTCCCTGTCGTTGGCGATCCATTTAAGCTGTTCACTTAATTGGACACCCTTGTTGAATTCGAGACCTGCGAACGTTTCTCCCACATTGAATGCTTCCCCGTTTTGATTGAAATTGCGGTGATCATCTGCCTGGAAGCTGTGGTTCTCGCTAAACTTCCCTGTCAACAGACCACTTGCAAGAGGCACGCGTGCCAGGACCCCAACTCCTTTTCGGTAAGCCTGTGGAACCAATTCTTCCAAAGGCTTTTGCCGGAAAATATTGAAAATAATTTGCAAGGCCGAAACATCCGTGTTTTCCAAACAATACAATCCTTCTTCCACGGTTTCAACGCTGACTCCATAATGGCGGATTTTCCCTTCGGCTTTCAATTTATCCAGCACCTCGAAGACCCTGCCGTCTTTCAGAATGGCGAGTGGCGGGCAATGAATCTGGTACAAATCAATTGTATCCCTGTTCAACCGTTTCAAGCTGTTCTCACAGTACTCCCTTACTTGCCGTTCCGAGTACGTTTCAGGATCTTCGATATCGCCGGCCCGGCAAAATTTTGTCGCAATATGGATGTCATCTTCTTTTCCTTTTGTCGCCTTGGCCAGCAGCTCCTCACTGTGTCCATCGCCATAAACATCTGCTGTATCGAAAAAATTAACTCCGGCTTCCATGGCATGCTGGAGGGCCTTCAATGATTCTTCATCATTGGTATTTCCCCAGGAACCGCCGATTGCCCAAGTACCAAAGCTCAATTCGCTTACCTTTAGATCCGTATTGCCTAATTGACGGTAATTCATCTGACCTGCTCCCTCCAAAAGTCCTTAAAATTTTGAAATACAAATCAATTATGGCATGCCCGCATAACCACTACAAATGTAACGCTTTCATGAGAAGCGAAGCGCCTTGCCCCCAAGAATAGATAATTCCATCCAAGGACTAGATTGTTTAATTAATAGATAATAGTCTCAAAATCTTTCCCATCAACAAATGAACCGAAATATCCACCTGCAAATTCAACTTATTGTTCATCCTTCCCCCACTTATAGGGAGTCTTCGACCATTCATGAAACAGAATAAACAAATACATGATAAAACACACCATTATGTTATCCAGCCATTCAATCTCTTTATTGAAAATCAATTGCCAAACTGTTGATACAACAAAGTATGTTGAAGGAAAGCTCATGCTTTTCTTAAGCACTCTGTCACCTCATTTCATGCAATTCCCTTTCAAGTATTCAACGAATCTTCCAATCAAGCACATGTTGATCCTTGAAATATTTTAACAAACATTCAGATATCGACGAAAAAAGCAAGGCAGGGATGAAAGCAGGACCACCAAAGCAGAAACCGAGCGAATTCTAAATACTAATCAATTTCGTTCGGTTTTTATTTTGATCACGATGCTTTTGTCCCCGCTCGTTTTTCGAATGGTGAAGGGAAAGATTAGCCTGGTCCCTATTGCTCACTCTGCGAACTTTTCAGATAAAAACTTGTATAACCCGTCTTCTTTGTGGCTGTATGTCGTAATTTCGTCTACTTGCTGCTTTACTATATCCGCCGCGTTCTTCATCGCTACCGCATACCCGGCTATTTTCATCAATGGCAAATCATTCTCACTGTCGCCGATCATCATGATTTCGTCATTGGTCAAAGAATAATGCTCCAACAAATATTGAACACCTGTCGCTTTTGAAACGTTTTTCTCCATCACTTCTACATTGTGGTCAGAGGAAGCGAAAGCACTAAAGTCATGCTTTTGCTTTAGCTCGTCCAAAGTCTGTTTCCAGATAGTCATCCGCTTCTTGTCTCTGCTGAAGAAATAAATCTTGGCAGCATCGGCCACCGGCAGATTGTCTGTCCATTCAATGTCTTCCTTGATTGCCGCTTTTCGGGATAGCCATTCATCCTCTTTCACTGAAGCCGGCATCGGCTCTGCAATCTCTGCAGTAAAATAACCTTTATCCTTCATCAAAGCAGATCCGCTTCCCTCTATCGGATGCACTTCGTAATACATTTTTTCCTCCCGGGCCTTCGACACTAATTCCTTGACCAAATTGTCATCCAAGGAATGTTTTACGATTTGCTTTCCGTTTATGTAGACCACCATACCATTGGCACAAACAATTCCATCCACCTCCAAATCAGCGGGAAGGGGGTCCTTCACTTCCTTTAGAGTCCTGCCGGTGGCAATGAATACCAGTCTGCGATTTCGCCGGATTGTTTTGATGATATCTGCCAATGTGTCGCTCACTTGGTTTGTTTGATTGAGCATGGTTCCATCCATATCTAGAATTACCGCTTTCGCCTGAAATGTCATCTGTTTACCTCCGTTGTATAACTTAGTCCTTTTCCAGAATACCGTTTTTTGTTACATTAGCAAGTCAAATGGTGTAAAGTCCTAATCAAGAAGGGAATGATAGCCGAAATTTACACACTTATTTGTTTATGATTCACTATTAATAAGGATAAGGAAAGGTTGATTGAATGAAAAGGTACTCTTGGATAAGTTTCGTTTCCTTAGCTTTTGGCTTATTGGCATGTGTTTTCATTTATACATACAGAAGTCCAAAAATAATGCAATATGGCATCCTGATAAATGCTTCCATCGGGATCATATTTTCGTTCACCGCCTTTTTTAGTAAATCCGAGAAAAAAATCATTGCCATTTTCGCATTACTGCTCTGCCTGACTGCTATATTATTCTTTATAACCGTCATTACTGTCGCAGGTATGGGACAAACTTGAACGGAGGTAGTACTTTTTTATATCATGGAATGAATGAACATTGAGCCGTGAAAGAGCTGAACATACATACAGACTACAAATCCCTTTTTGAACCGGAGTTTATTTGCAGAAGGATATGCTGGCTTGTATTTTCACATAGGCGTTTCAAATGAATGAACTTATAGGAGTGAGTAAATGCCAGATTTAACAGATTACGTCGTTCTCATAACAGGGGCCAATCGGGGCCAGGGAAAAGCCATCGCCCATCACCTTGCCGAACTGGGAGCCAAGGTGGGGATTGGTGCCCGCAACTATGCAGAGGCAGAAAAAGTCGCTGATTCAATCGGAGAGGACCGTGCAATTCCAGTTCCATTAGATGTTACACAAGAGTCTGATTGGAAAGCGGCAGTCGATAAGGTAGTCAATAAATTCAACAGGATTGACGTGTTAGTAAATAATGCAGGCGTCCTGAAAAGGAAACCTTTTACAGAAACAACATTGGAGGATTACCAACAGCTGATTCATGTTAATCAACTTGGCGTGTTCATGGGAATGCAGGCAGTCATCCCACAGATGGAAAAACAGCAAAGCGGTTCAATTGTAAACAATGTATCGATATCTGCTTTTGCTCCGATTAGTAAATCTTCTGCATATGCCGCCACGAAAGCATCGGTGGTGGCAATGTCCAAGGCTGCCGCCATCGAACTGGGACCAAAGGGGATTCGGGTGAATATGATTCATCCCGGTGGAATTGAAACAGATATGGTCAAGCAAGGCGCGGATGTTCCTGCTTATTACGACTCGGTTCCTCTCGGACGAATTGGAAAGCCGGTTGAGATCGCCCAAGCGGTGGCGTTTCTCGCCTCTAGCGAAAGCTCTTACTGCACGGGTACAGAAATGGTGGTCGATGGGGGAATGACGCTAGGAACTGCGGATGATTGAATAAACCAGGGTTTCAAGACACACACAAATGCTTCGCCAGCGTTCGAATGCCCTTCCATACCGGAATGGCATCGATTTGCAGTCATTAATTCACTTTCAGTGTAAAATCAAATTAGAAATAATGGTGGAAACTGGAGAAAATGAAAGGATATGAATAGTAGACCGCTTTCAGGTTTTGTAAAGTTTAAACTGTACAAACAATTCAAATAAAATCATTAAATTTGGCGTTTGAGCATGCTCCCCCAAAAAAGATATAGTATGTACAGACGTTAAATGAGGAATAGTAATGCTACATAAAAAACGAAACAGGTAGCATTAGGCAAAATTAAAGGAGTGTTTGACAGTATGTTTCATTTTAAGTGGAAAAAAATAGGAGCTATCACCGGTCTATCCTTGGCTCTTATCGCCGCTGGATGCGGACAACAGGAAGATAATAGCGGCGGCGGAGACGATCAATCGGATAGTTCTGCAAATATCAGTGAAGAGGTAGACCATACCATCACTGGAATTGAGCCAGGTGCCGGCATTG
Organism: Sediminibacillus sp. JSM 1682029; assembly: GCF_041366435.1. Classification (NCBI taxonomy): domain Bacteria; kingdom Bacillati; phylum Bacillota; class Bacilli; order Caryophanales; family Bacillaceae; genus Sediminibacillus; species Sediminibacillus sp. JSM 1682029. Next base: position 294,698 of record NZ_JBEWYY010000003.1, on the reverse strand, counting down.
CACAAGCAACGGATAACGCTGTAGAGGAGTATGAAAACCTCGCTGGCTGGGAACACGAAAAATCCTCCACAGCTGCCATGTTGACAGCATTAGGAGATGCAATAGACAAGGAAGAACCAATCGTCGTTACTGGATGGTCTCCTCACTATATGTTTGCCAAATGGGACCTGAAGTACCTAGAGGATCCTAACGGTGTTTATGGCGATGTAGAAAAGATCATCACTATAGCAAGACAAGGATTAAAAGAAGATATGCCTGAAGCTTACACGATTTTGGACAACTTCCACTGGGAGCCGGAGGACATGGAATCGGTTATGCTTGATGCCCAGGAAATGGAATTTGAAGAAGCTGCCCAAAAGTGGGTAGATGACAACCAAGACGTGGTGGATGAATGGACGGAAGGAGTCGAGCCTGTCGATGGAAAGTCGATCGAATTGGTTCTTACCCCTTGGGATACCGAGCGCTCTTCAGCCAATGTGGCGAAAATTGTATTAGAACAACAAGGATATGATGTTACCCTTACACCGGTCGATCCGTCTGTTGTCTTTGAGGCAATCGCTGCAGGTGATGCAGATGCTTCCCTTGCCCCATGGATGCCGGCAACGCATGGCGCTTTCTATGAAAAGCATGAAGGTGAATTTGAAGATTTAGGAGAAAACTTGACAGGTGCCAAAATTGGCCTCGTTGTTCCATCGTATATGGACATCGATTCAATTGAAGACCTTGAACCTGCAGAGTAAAATGGAACAAATGCTTCCCTTTCGTTAGGGAAGCATTTTTTCTCGATAAAACTCGGTATTACTAGAAGGATGTATTGCCCGATTTTCAATTACGAACCATACGCCGCTTTTTCTGGCGGAAGATTTACAGGTGTTTAAATTCTTCATTAGTTTCTGCAAAGTTAACCGACATAAAAAAAGTGAACGTTCGTTTCCATAAAGACAGCAGGAGGTAGCCCCCTGCTGTCTTTTAGCCATTCTGCTTCGTATCCAATGGTTCCAGTCTTGCTTCGATCTCTGCCCGCCTGTCTTCCAAAAACGGGGGCAATGCGACCGTTTCACCAAGATGCTCAATATCCTCATCTGTGGCAAAACCAGGACCGTCGGTAGCCAATTCGAACAAAACCCCATTCGGCTCCCGGAAATAGAGCGACTTGAAGTAGTAACGATCAACCAGTCCGGAGTTAGGGAATCTTGCCTGTTTGATTTTTTCTGCCCATTGGGCAAGTTCTTGCTCATCCGCGACGCGAAAAGCTACATGATGGACACTGCCTCGCCCCGGGCGTTCTTTTGGCAGTCCTTCCTGTTCCTCGACGTGGATCTCCGCCCCTGTGCCGCCTTCTCCGGTAGCAAACACTTGAATATCACCGCCCCCTTGTGAGGTATAACTGCCCACCTTACGGAATCCAAGGATGTTTGTCAGCACTTGAACGGTACGTTCTGCCTGCGGAACTGTCAGCTTGGAAGGTCCAAGGCCGGTAATGCCCTGCTCCTGCGGTACCGGACTCTGCTCCCAGGGAGTTCCCCCGGCCACACCTTGATTGGTCTCATCCGATACCAACGCAAGCCGCTGATCTTCCGAATCACGAAAATATATTACTTTTCTTCCGAATTGCTCGATAATCCCCTCATGTTCAACCTCGTATTCGTTGAAGCGGTCTTCCCAATAAGCTAAAGCCTCGTCATCTTTCACTCGCAAAGAAGTAAGCGAAATACTGTTATTCCCGGGATACGTATGACCTGCCCGCGGAATTTCAAAAAAAGTAAGGTCCGTGCCCGGATTGCCAGCTTCATCAGCATAGAACAGATGGTACATGCTGGTGTCATCCTGGTTGACCGACTTTTTGACCAGCCTCATTCCCAAAACCTTTGTATAAAAGTCATAATTGTTTTTCGCATTTGCGGTTATCGCCGAAACATGATGGAGTCCTTTCAGTTCCATATGCATCCCTCTTCTACTTTAATATATATTATATCTCGAATTCAAGATAATTATAATGCAAGGAATGGCACCTGTCAATGAGCGGAGATTCCAACTATCGCAACAAGGATTCCGCTCCATCGATATACAACTCGGTCCCCGTGATATGGGAGGATTCATCAGAGGCAAGGAATCGGATCAAGTCAGCTACCTGCTCCGGTTTTCCCGCGCCATGCTCCAACGGCTGATTGCCTTCCGGGAATTCTACCGGAATTTTGACTTTTTCCAAGTTCTCTTGATCTGGATGGGTATTTTCCCCGATATTGGTTTCGATTGCTCCCGGACAAATGATATTGACCCGTATGCGATATTCCGCCAGCTCCAACGCCGCCATTTTTCCAAACGCCATTTGGCCCGCTTTGGAAGAACTGTAGGCAGACATTCCGATACCGGAAAATGTCCGGTTACCATTGATGGAACTGGTGATGACGATACTTCCGCCCTTATCTTTCATTGCCGGTATTGCATACTTGACGGTTAAAAAGGTGCTTTTTAGATTATTGGTCAACGTTTGGTCCCACTCGTCAACAGGCAAATCCTCAATCGGAGCCAAATGTCCATTGACGCCTGCGTTGGCAAAAACAAAATCCAAGTGTCCCCAAGTATCGAGTACCTTTTTGACACCTTGTTCTACCTGGATCGGTTGCGAAACATCTGCTTCGATAATGATTGCTTCTCCACCGGCATCGCCGATTGCCTGTTTCACCTCTGCAGCGTTTTCTTCCTTGATATCGACAAGCCCCACTTTGGCACCGGATTGAGCCAGCCGCAATGCAGAGGCACGGCCGATTCCCGAACCGGCACCTGTCACAATGGCTGTTTTCCCCTGCAAGCTTTTATTTTCCATTGAATAGCCTCCTTTTTTCGGTTGTGACCAATTACTTCCTATATATCCTTCCCCCTTCAACTTAAACACCACTCACCTTTCGTTTTGCTTAATTGTCTGGTTTGAAGGAAGTCAAAAAAGGGGAAGTTCACACCAAAACAAACTTACAAACAATGGGAGCGGGTTGCCATGAATCATACCAATCTGTGGTTTACACTATTATCGTGCATCTTTTTTATGGGGCTGGTAGCCTGGATTGCTTACCGGCAGACCAAAAATCAAGTCAACGACTCAGCCGGTTACTTCCTTGCCGGCCGCGGACTTTCCGGTGGATTTATAGCCGGCTCCTTGCTGCTGACCAATCTTTCCGCTGAACAGCTGGTCGGTTTGAACGGACAAGCCTATCGCGCCAACCTGTCCAATATGGCCTGGGAGGTCACCGCACCGATTGCAGTGGTCATTATGGCACTTTATTTACTGCCAAAATACTTAGGGGGATCTGTAACGACGCTCCCAGAATTTTTAAGCCGGCGTTTCGATAAGACGGTTCGACTATATATTGTTGTCTTATTTATGTTTGGATATGTATTCGTTACGATTCCTTCCATGTTGTATTCCGGTGCTTTAGCCGTACTCCGGTTGTTTAATATTCCGGATTTACTGGGAATTCCTTATGTACAGTCTGTCTGGCTGGTCGTATGGGTCGTCGGCCTGATCGGAGCAGCATATGCCATTTTCGGAGGGTTGAAAGCCGTTGCGGTTTCAGACACCTTAAATGGAATCGGCTTGTTGATAGTCGGAATCCTGGTTCCCGTCCTGGGCTTTTTCGCTTTAGGCGACGGGAACATGCTAAGTGGCATGAAGGAAATCACGGTGAACAATGCCGAAAAGTTGAACGCAATCGGCAGTCCGGACGACTCGGTTCCCTTTGGAAGCATTTTTACCGGGTTGATTATCGCAAACCTATTCTACTGGGCATCCAATCAGTATGTCATACAACGTACTTTGGGAGCCAAAAGCCTGAAAGAGGGACAAAAAGGGGTACTTTATTCAGGCTTCTACAAGCTGCTGGTGCCATTGTTCATGATGGTTCCAGGTATCATCGCGTTTCATCTGTACGGGGAAAATTTACGCAACGTCGACCTGGCCTATCCGACGCTTATTTCCAATGTACTGCCGACTTACTTATCAGGGTTTTTCCTGGCTGTCCTGTTAGGGGCTGTGCTTAGTTCTTATAATTCTTTGTTGAACAGTGCTGCGACCATGTTCGCATTTGATGTATACAAGCCACGGGCCAAAAAAGACGTCAGTGATGAAAAGTTGATCAAAATCAGTAAAATATTCGGAACAATCATTGCCTTTATTACATTTTTCATTTCCCCGCTACTCATGTATGCACCGAACGGGCTTTGGGATTTGATCCGGCAGTTTACAGGATTTTTCAATATTCCGATCGTGACCATTTTACTGGCAGCGGTTTTATCGAAATACACACCAGCGATTGCACCAAAAGTGGTCATCATCTTTCATGTGGTTGCTTACTACCTGATGATTTGGGGAACCGATCACTTATTTGGTTTCTCATTGGACATTAACTATATCCATGTTTATGGTATCCTGTTCGTCATCGAAGTCGGCATCATCCTGGCTTTCCGGTTTACCAAGCCGCGGAAAGAAGCGTATGTTTTCAAAAAGGATCCAAAAGTCAGCCTCGTGCCATGGAAGCATGCCTTACCCGTCACCATTTTACTGCTTGCACTGATGTGTGCAGTATATGTGGTGTTTTCACCTATCGGCCTCGCTTATCCAGATGCAGTCGTATCGGGAAGCTTCTGGTACACAATCGGAGCTCTAGCAGTCGTGACGGCTGCACTTTACTTCCTTGCACTGAGGAATTGGACGAAAAAATATGCTGCCTATTTGGATAAGGAGGAGGAACAAAAGCAGCCCTTTTCCACATCCCGGCAGGTTAACCAATAAGTGGAATATAGTAATGGAACCGGAAAAACTTCAGGACCAAAAGAAAGTGGCCGGGACAAAAGCTTGGCCACCAAAGCAAAAACCGAGTGAATGTTGAACTATCAATCAAATTCGCTCGGTTTTTAATGTTTGTGTTCCTTAGATAGACTTACGTGTCTGGGATTGCTGCGGCAAGATACGTTTTCGGGGTCCCATTTTTAAATAAATAGAAGCATATTCTTCTGGCTGTTAAGGTTTCTAAACAGGGACGAAGACAAAATCAGCACGGAAGGTTTTTAATTTAGAAATTGGAGCTTGAGAACCAACACCACATAAAAAAGAAGGACTCCTGTTTTCATACGGTTTAGCTTTCTTCATGTAACGGTATGAGAAAAAACAGAAATCAGCTAGGAGTGATCATTGCTCGTTTGCGAATAATTCCACGTGAACGAAGGAAAGGTACGCAGACTACAGGAACAGAACGAGCTGAGAAAGTGGAAGCTGCGCCTCCATCGAACGAGTTTGCAGTTGCATAGGAAGCACGCAACAAACAAGGGAAAAGTGAGCATACAAAATGATGGTAGCGTACTTTTGTCCTTGCCTTGTTTTCCAAAGGGTAAATTCAGTCAACGATCGGCCGCTGCTTACCGCTGGTATAATCGTCAATAATCGGAACATGGCTTTCGAATAATTGGTCAGGAAGTTCATCAAGTGGAAAAAACCTGGCATCTAACGACTCTTCATTTTCCCGAATTAACTCGCCGCTGTATTCTCTGCAAGTGAACCAAATCTGCACCATTGCGACCTGGTCGCCGTTGCCGAGCGTCTTTTCTTTCGTTTGTCCCGAATAGATGCTGAACAATTCCAATTCACCAAGACACAGGCCTGTTTCTTCAAAAGCTTCTCTTCTTGCCGTATCGGAAACCGTTTCCCCCATCTCCATATAGCCGCCGGGCAGCCCCCACGTTTCATTGTCGGAGCGTAAATGCAGCAACAGACGGTCCTGTTCATCAAATACGAAAACCCCCGCCACCACCATGATCACTTTTTCATGACCGACCATCGAACGCAAATAAGTTATGTAGTCCATAAAACCTCTCCTTTACACGTGCAAAAAGGCAGGCTCCTTCTTGGAAGAACCTGCCTTCAGGCGTGTATGTTATCGATTGGCAAAAAACGCTTCCGCTCTCTCGAGATCGACTTCCTGTTCCGGTGTCAGATCATACTCTTCTTCGATTGCATTCACCGGGCATACCGCTTTACAGGCGCCACAATCGATGCAAATATCCGGGTCGATAAAAAATTGATCCGGTCCTTCTTCTATACAATCAACCGGGCAGACAGTAAGACATTCTGCCGCTTTTTCGTCTTTACAAGGACTTGTGATAACAAAAGCCACCGCGATTCCTCCTTATTAAGCAGAAAGTAGATTAGTACTTCAATTATTATTTAATAACACTTGACCCATGGTTTGCAAGGATATGGATTGCTTTTCCTGTTATTAAGAGTCTGTCATCGTTGGTTTTATTGCTTTGTAAAGCTGTTTAGAAACCTATCAGTCAATAGAAGGAAACGGTTATATACGGAAATCAGAACACGATAACATAGCGAAGGCAAGATACGGAGACTCCTACGGAAACAGCACGAGTTGAAAATCCCGCAAGAAAACGGTTTGGTGCTTTCTGAGGAAGTGGAAGCCATACCCGAGGAAAGCGTAGTACGCCGTAGCGATAAGAAACCCATCGAACAACAGGATAAAAAGATCTAAGGAACTTACAAAACCAAAAAACAGGTTGAATGCTATTAGCATTCAACCTGTTTTGCTTGGCGGCCTTGCTTTTGTCCTGCCACCATGACTATACATTTGCTTTCGTTACGAAACAGTTTCCAAATTCATTGACGGTCCGAAAAATTCGAAATGGATGCGATTTTCAGGGACTTGCCATTCCAGCAGAAATTGGTTGATTGCCGACATAAATGGAACAGGGCCGCAGAAATAAAAATCAGCCTGATTGGTGCCAAGGACTTCTTTCAGCCATGACAATGTAACATAGCCTTCTTTGTCAAAGCTTCCGGCTGCTTTGTCTGCTTCCGTCGGATCGCTGTACACGACATAGCTGATGATATCTCCATTCGTTCTTGCCAGCTCCTTCACTTGTTCGTCCAGAGCATGTACCTTTCCATTTTGAGCGGCATGGATGAAGGTTACTTTACGTCCGGGCTGTTGATCCACAATTGTCCGTAGCATACTCATCATTGGCGTCAATCCAACCCCTCCGCTCAAGAGCACGACCGGTCTGTTACTATCCAGGTCGAGTGTGAAATCGCCAGCGGGTGCACTAACCTCCAGGGTGTCCCCTTCTTTCACATGACCATGAAGGTGGTTGGAGATTTTTCCGTCGGGATTGTTTTGTCCTTCTTCCCGTTTCACGCTGATCCGGTAATACGGTTTTCCCGGCGCATCGGAAAGACTGTATTGGCGGATTTGCGTGTACGGTTCCCCTTCGATTTTCACTTTCACAGAAAGATACTGGCCTGGTAAGTAGTCAGCCAGTTTGCCTCCATCTGCAGGAACAAGGTAGAAAGACGTAATTACATCACTTTCTTTCACCTTTTTGTCCACGATAAACGGACGGAAGTCTTTCCAGCCGCCCTCTTTCTCGGCTGCTTCCTGATACATTTCTTTCTCTACTTGAATGAATACATCGGCAATGACACCGTATGCCTCCCCCCAAGCCTCGATGATTTCATCTGTAGCCTGGTCTCCCAGCACTTCTTTTATAGCCAGTAATAAATTCTCTCCTACAATAGGATAATGCTCCGGCTTGATACCGAGACTGCGGTGCTTGTGTGCTATTTGTTTCACTGCCGGCAAAATCGTCTCAAGCTGGTCGATATGAGCAGCAGCAGCATAAACAGCATTGGCGAGCGCCTGTTGTTGTCTGCCTTTCTTTTGATTGGCATGGTTGAAAATATTCAATAGTTCCGGGTGGTTTTCAAATAAACGTTCATAGAATCTGGTTGTGATGGTCGTGCCGTGTTTTTCTAAAACTGGCACTGTAGATTTTACAATATCAATCGTTTTTTGACTTAACATAGGATTACCTCCAGCTAAAGATGTATTACGTATACATCTTTTCACTATTCGATATTTAAAGCAATATTATAAATACATGTTTTTGAATTTTGCCACATTCCTTTCACAAAACGTTCAAAATACCGGTAAAGCAGGCAAAGGAAAAACGGCCTGTTCTCTCCATCTAAAAAAATATGATACACTTAACACATAATCAGAAAAGAGGAAGATTACTATGAAATTGACACGTTTTACTGATTATTCGTTGCGAGTACTCATGTTTTTGGCCACCCGTCCGGAAGGTCAGCTGGTCCAAATCAAAACGATTTCAGCTGTTTATAATATTTCGCACAACCATTTGATGAAGGTCATTTATGAACTTGGTAAATTAGGATATATAGAAACGGTCAGGGGACGTAATGGAGGTCTGCGTCTTGCAAAAGACCCGCATGCCATTTCAATAGGAGAAGTAGTGCGTCAAACAGAGGAAGATTTCTTTGTCGTCGAATGTTTTGATCCCTCTAAGAAGGATACTTGCCTTATCAGCGATGCCTGTCGTTTGCAGGGGGTCCTCGGAAAAGCGCTGCATGCATTCCTGGAAACACTTGACCAATACTCTCTCGGCGATTTGATCATCAACAAAGATCAACTGCAAGCTCTGATGGAAGAAGTTACGTAGAGAAAGCCCCGGAAAACGTGAACGCACGATTTCCGGGGCTTTTCCTATAGAATATTCACCTTCCTACATCTCAGTACCATGTGGTTTCACAAAAAAATAACCGCCTTTTATAAAGGCGGTCCATAAATAAACAGATTAATCTTCGACTAAATCCTTTTCAGCCGTCCCTTCTTTCCGGACAGGCTGACTAGCTTTCGAGGGAAAGATTTGCTGTTCTTTCCCTAAAATACGCGCCACTCTGATGGCATCCCACAATGTCGGCAGCATCAGCAGTGACACCGGCACGGCCGTCACGACAATTGAGTTCTGAATGGCAGTAATACTCCCCGGATCGATCGCTAATAAAATAATCGACAGTACCCCGAAAAGCAGCACCCAGAATACGCGAATCCATTTTTGCGGGTGATCGTTACCGGTCAATGTGACCGCAACAGTATAGGAAATCGAATCGACTGTCGTTGCCACAAACACGAGCGTGACAATCAAGAAGCCGATGGCCAACAGCAATCCCAGCGGCATCTGATCCATGATGGCCATCACTGCTGCAGGCATGCCACCCGCGTTCAATGGCTCGGAAATGACTCCCGGATTGGTTAACTCGGCATCGATTCCGCTGCCACCGACAACGGTGAACCAGAAATTACTGATCAACGGCGCTACAATAGCGACGGCGATGATCAATTCTCTAATGGTTCTACCCCGGGAAATTCTGCTGATAAAGATGGCCATCATCGGGCCGTATCCCAGAAACCAGCCCCAGAAAAACACTGTCCAGGCACCAAGCCAGGCTTGATCTCCCTGGTATGTCGACATTGTCAGCATGTTTTGCAAATGGAAACCTTCTGCCGAAATAAACTTGTTGATAATAAACATCGTGGGACCGACAACCAGCATGAAAGCTGCCAGTACAACAGTCAAACTGACATTCATCCGGCTGAGGAACTGAATACCGCGGTCCACACCCGTTGCAACAGAAATCGCTGCTATCACGACGAGAACGGCGATAACAATGATATTCGTCACCAAGTTATTCGGCACCCCGAACAAGGAATGCAGACCATAAGTCAATTGCATGCCGAGAAAACCGATTGGTCCCATGGTGCCGGCTGCAACTGCCACAATCGAAACAATGTCGGCTATCGTGCCGACTACACTCTTTTGAAAGATTTTTTCACCAAACAGCGGGTAAAGCATCGCCCTAGGTTTCAGCGGATAGCCTTTATGATAGTGAGCATACATGAGAACGATGGTTGCCAGTGTTCCCAAAATCGCCCAAGCCATAAAGCCCCAATGCATGAAACTTTGTGCTAACGCAGGGTCGACACCTGCCATGGTCGAGGAGTTGTCTTCAAACAACGGGGGATTCGTGATAAAGTGATACATCGGTTCAGAAGCCGCCCAAAACACACCGCCGCTGGCCATCAGGGTGCATAAAATCATGGCGATCCAGCGGAAATAACTGTTTTCCGGCTTCGCTTTATTACCTAACCTTACCTTTCCATACTTGGAAACAGCCAAGCCTAAGCCAATAAGCAAATTTGCCAACAGCAGCAGCTGCCAGTAAGAACCAAAATATTTGGCAGAAACGTTGAAGGATGCTGTGATCCAGCCTCCTACCATATCTAAATCCATTAGTGATAAAAGGACAAATAAAAGCAGCAGTCCTCCACTTACGATAAAAACAGGATTATCCGTCTTGTTATTCAAACTTGTTTTTTTATCTTGTCGCACTTTTTTCCTCCTGAAAGTTAAGGAGCAAGTGCCTACAATAACGCTTCCCTCTCTCTATCTGTCATCATTGCAGACCATTGGATGGGAAATTATTCTGCTATAAAATTTATGATCATACCATTTAAAAATCGAATAATTTTCAAGTCCGAAAACCATCGGCTTGCTCTCTGAATTTTTTACTGTGTCTGAAGTGTCATTTTCATTCGATTTTTACTGCTAAAGGAAAACGGTCCACGTCCTTTCTTATTTTGCCAAAGATAATAAATATTATAGGGTTTCTTTCAAACATTCGTCAAATATTATAAACAGAACAAAGAAAAGCGCAAGCGCTTGTCTAAAGGAAACCTGACTAAAGGCTGGTTCCTGCCATTATTGTTCCACTGGCATTTCGTTGATTCTTTCACAGACAATTAAAAAGGGCTATCCGACAAACTCGGTATAACCCCTTGGATTGAAGAGAACCCTCGATTTCTTTCCGGTCAGAACGAAGAACAGGCCGAAGAAAGACCGCCCGACTCTTTCCGCGAAACAGAAGATATGTTTTAGTAAATTGCAGATCCTTTTTGAGAATGCAATATGCCATTAAATAGATATAGTGTTTTCCTGTTTCACCGCTTCCAGTTCCCGCTTCAAAAAACTTGCCATTTCCAGCATGCCATACTGGCCGGCTTTTGCTTCCGCTTCAGAATTATAATTGGTGTTTGTATTGACGTCGTAAGTGAAAAGCTCCCCATCTTGGTTGAAAATGAACTCAATACCAGCTACGCGTATACCATTATCCGCCAGGAAATGTTCATACCTTTCGATAATCGGCTGGTTGAAATTTTCTACAATGCGGAACTTTGTCTGATCCTCCGGTTGTTCTCCTGCCGGGCAGAACAAGTCGTCGATCGTACAGGCATCTGCAGGACATAACTCGAAGCCTTCAGACGTATCGACCTGGACAGCGTATAGAAACTTGCCGTCTATGAATTCACAGCGGGTAATATAAGGCTCGGGGGCTTGTATATATTCCTGAACCAGGGTGATGCCGTCGACCGGCTCGTCAAAATCGGGGCCATTCAAGTACTCCTTCAAACCGTCGATGGTATGAAACAACTGCACTCCCAACCCCTTACCAGCCCTGTTGTGTTTCGTGATGAAGGAGTCTGCATGGAGTTTGAGTTTTTCTGCCGCTTCCACAATCTGCTCCTTGCCGACGGCTGCCAGCGTTTTCGGAGTACGAATTCCAGCTTCATTCAATGCCATATACTGATTGACCTTGCTCAATTCCAGCCGGAGGGTACTGCTGCCATTGATCACCGTGCGCCCGTGTCGCTCCAGCCACGCTAAAACCGCCTCCGTCAATTCAGGGGCATACCGATGATCTCTTGTATGGGAGGAGGCACTGATCCGGCTATAAAAGATTCCTTCTGGTGGTTCTTCTGTCAAATCGACCATCCCCTGGTCCAAAAACCATTCTTCATAAGGGACATCAAGCTCCTCCAATCGTTTCGTCAGGTGCTCGGTCCATTCACTATTTTCATGGATGACATATACTTTGCTCATTCTGCCGTCTCCTCTCCTTGGTATGGTTTCAAGTTATTTCAATAACTGACGTCGTTTTTCTTCCACAAGCGGCATGACTTGCTGCGAGAAACGCTCCATTTCTTCCAGCTGGGGCGAAAACTGCAGCAATAATAAGTCCAATCCCGCTTCTTCGTATGCCGCGATCCTTTCCGCAATTTGGTCCGGTGTCCCGATTAAATTTGGACGCAAGCCCCGGTTCGAGACCGAATAATCATTAAGTTCAACTTGTTGCTCCAACTGCGATTTGCTGACAAAGTCTTGATAGCCGGCGTATCCCGCGCTATCTTTCACGTCAGTTATTCGTTTCCATTCTTCCAATGCTTCTTCCTCGGTATCCCGGCAAATCACGTAGGCCGCCATGCCAAACGATTGGAATTCTGGCTGACTGGCTTCTTCCCGCCTTACCTTCATTTCCGCTATCTTGCTGGCAATCTCATCGACCGTGCCTCCGTGCATGACATAGGCGTCACAGGAATCGACAATTGCCTGTTTGCCACGATCGCTTTCCCCTCCCGCATATAGGGTCGGGAAAGGTTTTTGTACCGGCTTAGGAGCAAGTTTGGCATTGTTCACTTCATAATAATTGCCATGGTAAGAAAACGTTTCTTCCTGCCACATCCCTTTCAACACTTCCAGGAACTCCTCTGTCCGGTCATACCGTTCATCGTGGGCGGTAAATGCTCCACCATATTGTTTCGCTTCTTCTTCCCACCATGCCGAGACGACATTCAGTGTAAACCTGCCGTTACTGATATGGTCAATGTTAGCAGCCATTTTTGCTGCTACAGCAGGATTGTGGAACCCGGGACGGACTGCTGTCATGATTTCGATTTTCTCTGTCACTGCTGCCAGTCCGGCCGCTGTCGACCATGCTTCCAGAGAATCTGCATCGATTCCTTTTATGTCGTTCAAATATAACTCAGCAATCAACGTGGTATCATAGCCCCATTTCTCTGCTGACTGGATCACTTGTTTTGCATAATCAAAGGTTGGAGGCATCAGTTCATCCTCTACATTTCGCAACCATCCGCCGAAAATCGGCAGCCAAAATCCGTACTTCATGTTATCTCTCCCCTGCCTGAATGCTGACAAATTTTGTTTCCGAATAAGATCTTATTTGAAACCAGGCGTTATAAAAAAGCCTTCTCCCAGAGAGGAAGAAGGCTTATTCGTCATTCAGCTTCTTATCTCTCAGAGTACATTCACTCTGTAGGAATTGGCACCTTCCTGAAATTCCAGTGGGTTGCCGGGCTTCATCGGGCCTGTCCCTCCGCCTCTCTTCATAAGAATCGTTATTCGGTTGAAGTAATCTTATCAAATAACTCGGGTTAATTGCAACTGGTTGATTTCCACAATTCCATTGATTTTGTTTTTCATAAAACCTATAAACTGTGAATTAACTTGAGTGAGTCCCCCTGACATCCGGCCTTTATTTAGGTTGGAGAACAGCGCTGAGGAAATACCCTGCGCTTTCCGCGGGCGGCTGGTGAGCTTCCTCGAGCTAACGCTCTGCGGGATCTCTCCGAGGCCTTTGCTCCCGCAGGAGTCTCCGGGTATTTCCTCAGCTAAGAATAGCTTCCTGTTTTTAAGCGAGTATACTAGATATATTTTTCTTCATTCAATAGCATGAAACATCTTATCAAAAGACATTTCTAGGAAAACAAGCAGAAAGCCGAGAGAAGGGGAAAAGACGAAACCCAAACTGTTTTTTATGAAAAGACACACATATCCTGACAAGCGTTTTATTAAGAGGCTTAATGTTTGCGATAATCAGCAAACTTCTTAGCGAAGGTAGCATACGAAGACTCCAGCGGGAACAGCGCGAGCTGAAGATCCACTTGGTAAAGCGGTTTTCTTTACCAAGTTAGCTGAAGCCGTGCCCGCGGAAAGCGAAGTATGCTACCGAAGCGTTAGTTACACGCTTTTTGCATAGGCAATGGAGCTCCCCATTAAAGTTACTGCATAGTTTCTATCAACTCTCGAGACGAAACAATAAAGTCTGCGATTCTTGTTTTGGCTGCATGCGCCCAATTCGGACGGAAATTGCTAGATGTCTCTTGCCTATGCCCTGTCATACAAATCTTCCGGCAGTTGTTGCAAAAAAGCGGACATTGGACCGATCGAGAACACAGCCAGTTCATGCATCGCCCTCGTACAGGCTGTGTAAAGCAAATTCCGCTCCAGTTCCCGAGAATATTGAGAAGCCGAAGCATTATAGATAATCGCCGCATCGAACTCGATTCCTTTTGCCAGATATGCCGGAAGCACAAGCAGCCCTTTTTGGAAGGTGTGCGTTTCTTCATCCATCAGCTTTGCTTCCGTTTCTTCGCGCAATAATTGATACGCCTCCCGGCTCTCCTCCATCGTTTTGCAAATAATGGCGATTGTTTGGTGATTTGCAGCGGTATAGCCCTTTATTGTCTGCAATATTTGCTGTTTTAGTTTATGTTGATCAGACACCTGGATAATCAATGGCTTTGAACCTTCCCGGTTGAAAGGCTCAATGACATCGCCGCCTGGCATAAAGGCTTTGGTAAACTCCACAATTTGCCTGGTTGAACGATAACTTCTCGTCAGGGTGATCCGTTCGTGCTTTGCTTCCAATCGAGAAGAAAGCAGGGTTTCTTCCGTGGAGGCATGCGCATAAATCGCCTGGTTGTAATCTCCTAGAAGCGTCATCCTGCTAAGAGGGAAAACCTCTTGGAAATAAGCAAACTGGAACGGGGAGTAATCCTGGGCTTCGTCGATGAATAAATGCCTGATAGACCGATTCACCTGAAAGCCGACCAGTCGATTGTAAAAGTATAAGTATGGAGCAGCTTCTTCCCAGGTCAATTTTCTTTTCTCCAGTAACTCCAGCGATTGCCGGCAAATTTCCGGCCAATTATCCGGAAGCTTTACGCCATCGACTCCTGTCTCAGCATCAAAAAGCTTTTGAAAAGTTTTTTCCGCATGAAAGAAGCGGCGACGCTTTATCTTTTGGCGCAACGGCTGGAAGTTATCGTCAATCACCTTTTGACGAAGCAATTCCTCTTCCCGTACAAAGTCATAATAAGGGTCATCGGAGGATGCATCCTCTTCCTGCAACTGCTGGTACACCGAAAGAAAGTCTTCTTTTTCCAAAAGCTGCCCTTCTTCCAACACCCAGTCCTCCTGCAGCTGCCCCTTTGCAAACTTGTCCACTTGTTTCAAAAGCCATTTGGCAGTCGCTTCCATCCTGTTCGGGAGACTCATCGCCGGATCAAGCCTGTAAAAGTAATCAGTTATGGAATATTTATCTACAATCACCGCGCCACGGAAGGTAACGTTCCTGAATTCGATTCCACCAGCATGCAATCCTTCAATAAACTGATCCACCAACCGTTTATACTGGGCTCCCGCTTTGAACGTCATCGCGGAAATCCGGGTATGATAATCGGCTTCCTGATTTGCGGCCAGGTAATATTCCACTTGGGCAAATGGCGTTTCAATGTCAAAACGACTGCCAAGACGCTGTTCCAAATATTCATGAAAGGTCGTCTGCTGCATATTTTCTTCGCCCAGTTCAGGTAAAACCGTGGATACATAACTATTGAACAACGGATTTGGAGAGAACAACACCATATTATCCGATGTTAAAACTTCCCGATAGCGATAGAGTAAATACGCGACACGTTGTAAGGCAGCCGATGTTTTGCCGCTTCCGGCAACCCCTTGGACAATCAGCAAATCGTTTTTCTCATTGCGGATGATTCGGTTTTGTTCTTTTTGGATGGTGGCAACGATGCTCTTCATCTGTGTGCTGGCATTGTTGCCGAGCACAGATTGCAATAAATGATCACCGATGGTCAATCCAGTATCAAACATCCCCTTTAACTGACTGTTCCGGATAATATATTGTCTTTTCAGCTTCATTTCGCCATTGATCGTTTCTTCCGTCGTTTGGTATGCCGCAGGTCCGGGCGGATAGTCATAATAGAGACTCGAAATCGGGGCGCGCCAGTCATAGACAAGAAACTCGTCTTCCTGTTCATCCATCAATGAAGCAATGCCCAAGTAAATTTGGTCTGCGTCCTGTTCCCCGTCTTCCAGAAAATCGATCCTTCCAAAATAAGGGGATTCCTTTAATCTGGCGAGTGTTTTCAACTGCTCACTCAATTGACCATGGCTTCTTTCCCGCTCCGATAGCAGCTCGGCCTGCTGTTTCAGGCTCGCCTGCGTTTCGATTACGTCATCCGGCTCATCCAGGTTGACGGTAACGTCTTCCCAAAAGTTTTTGCGGAGGTCCAAAACCCGGTCTTTGATTCCGCCTTTTCTTTCCTGCAACTTTTCAGCAGTTGCATCAATGATATCCAATACTTCATTCAATCGTTCTCTTTCTTGCTTCCAGTCTTTTTCGTCCAAGCCGCCACCCTCCTATCGGCATTGATCATCATATTGTTATGTAATCGCTCCTGACTTGAAGCCTAGGAAAAGGCTTTGGCCAGTAGCTCATACCCTTTTTGTTTATCGGCAAAATAGTAGTTCATCGATGCCAGCATGAACTCCTCTGTTCCGTATTCCTCACTTAACTGCAACAGTTGGCTGCGAACCGTTTCCGGCGAGCCTACCAGCATCCGCCTTCGGTTCTCCCGGACTAGCTGTATCTCATAAGGTGCAAATTGGTAACCCGCTGCTTCTTCCGGAGGAAGGATGCCTTCGCCGGTCTCTCCTCTGGCCATTTTCAACATTTGCACGTCCATGCTTTTAGCCTGCCACTCTGCTTTTTCATCTGTTTCTGCACATACCAGGAAAAATGCGGCTAATGCTTGCGGCTCTCTCTGCAATATCGATGGCTTATATCGTCGTTGATAACTTTTTACAACCGAACCACCATGCTGTCCACTGATAAATTGAGCGAAAGCATAGGAAATCCCCTGACCCGACGCCAAGCCCGCACTGCCCCCGCTCGAGCCAAGCAGCCATAATTGCGGCGCAGTATCGATATCCGGCATTGCTTTCAATCCTCGAAAGCGGTGGGTTTCATCAGATGATCCCGATAAATAATGGACAAGGTCTTCGATTTGCTGGGGATAGCTGTCTCCTCCCCCTGGCCCCTTACCTTCCTGCAAGGCTGCCGTGGCCAGAGGGATTCCCCCGGGTGCCCGTCCGACCCCGAGGTCGATTCTCCCAGGGTGCAATGCTTCAAGCAATCGAAAGTTTTCCGCAACTTTATATGCGCTGTAATGGGGCAGCATCACACCGCCGGAACCGACACGGATGGAAGACGTGTGTGCTGCGATATGGGGAAGGAACACCTCTGGACTGGAATGGGCCAGCGTTTCCAAATGATGTTCCGATATCCAAAAGCGGTGGTAACCGAGCTCTTCGGCCAGCTGGGCAAGTTTCACCGTGTTCTGCAATGCTTCCCTGGCTGATCCGCCTCGTGGAATCGGTGATTGATCCAATACACTTAGACGTACCATGGTAACTCCTCCTAAATAGAGAGTGCCTCTGCAAGCACTTCCTGGCAGCGTCTCTATCTCGATTTATTTATAATGCTTGATTATTCACTATTTTAATATGGTACATCCATAAATATGTATTTTCCAATTTCTTGCACACACGTTATCCATTTTTCTGTGTTCTGCTGGACTGAACCAGCGATGCATAATGACCGTTCTGCTTTATCAGCTCTTGGTGCGTTCCCTGTTCGGTGATTTGACCAGACTGAATCACTGCGATGATGTCAGCATTTTTCACCGTGTTAAGCCGGTGGGCAATCACAAAACTCGTTTTTCCTTTCATCAGCTGCTGGAAAGCATCATTGATTTTCATTTCCGTAATTGTATCGACACTGCTCGTCGCTTCATCCAAAATCAACAACGCAGGATCGGCAAGCATCACTCTGGCGATGGACAGCAATTGGCGCTGGCCATGACTGATGCCGGAACCATCGGCTTTCAGGACGGTATCATACCCCTTCGGAAGCTTACGGATAAATCCATCAGCATTGGCAGCTTTTGCGGCTTGCACGACCTCTTCATCCGTTGCCTTCAATCTGCCATAACGGATGTTTTCTCTGATAGTGGTTTCAAACAAAATAGAATCCTGCAGGACAATACCCATGTTACGGCGCAGACTTGCCCTCATTAACTTGGAAGCATCCCGTCCATCCAATAAAATCCTGCCACCATCCGGTTGATAGAACTGGGCGAGCAACGAAATCAAAGTCGTTTTGCCTGCTCCTGTTGGTCCCACTAGCGCTACCGTCTGCCCGGGGGCCACCCGAAGGTTGATATTCGAGAGAGTCCTCTCTCCTTCCTGATAAGCAAAATCCACGGATCGGAATTCAACCGCACCATGTAACCTGTCAACAGGTTTTGCTTGCGGACCGTCCTTTTCCGGTTCTTCATCCATGATTTCGAATACCCTTTCTGCCCCTGCCACTGCAGATAGGACCACATTGTACTGATTGGCCAGGTCATTTAGCGGACGAGTGAACTGTCTTGCATACGTAGTAAAGGTTACAATGATACCGATGGAAACCAAGCCATTCACAGCAAGAATGGCACCGAAACCGACAATGATGGTGAAACTGAGATTGTTCAGAGAGTTCATCAATTTGGGAATGAAACCCGAGTATGTCTGTGCCCAATACCCTGAATCCCGGAGTCGTTCATTCTTTTCATGGAACGCTGCTGTCACCCGTTCCTCTTGGGAGAACGCTTTGATGATATGATGTCCGGACAAGGTTTCTTCCACATAACCGTTTACATCCCCCAAATCTCTTTGCTGCGCTTTAAAGTATCGCCCTGTCCTGTTAGTAATCCACCTCATCCCCCAATACATCAACGGTACGATTGTAAGGGTCAACAACGTCAACAGCGGGCTCAACCAAAGCATGATCGTAACAGTTCCACCAAGCGTCAGCACGCTCGTTGCCAGCTGAATCACGGAGGAATTCAACGTCCTGCTTACATTTTCCATGTCATTTGTCAGACGGCTCATTACTTCTCCGCTCTGTCGCTTTTGGAAAAAAGGTAACGGCAAAAGCAGTATATGACTGAATAGGTCGTTTCGCATTGTCTGTACGGTTTCCTGGGCAATCGTGATCATCCAATAATTTTGCATCCAGACTGCACCGGACTGGGCAATAAAAATCACGCCGAGCAGGATGAGCATCACGGTCAGTTGGTTGGTTTGGAAATCGGCGACCATGTGATCCACCGTTACACCAAGCAGATAGGGACCGAGCAGTGAAAGGGCAGAACTGACAACTACCATGATGAGGACAAGATAAAACAGCTTTTTTTTAGCATACATATAACGCCATATCCGTTGGAGCGTCTGCCTCATGTTTTTTATGTTCGGCTTTTGCCTCGGAGCTCCATGGTTGTGTCTGGAGGGTATTCTGGCAGGCTGCTTTCCGGATACATTACGATTCGTTCCCTGCATGCTCGAACACCCCCGCTTCTGATTGAGATTGATAGATCATACGGTAATAAGCACTTTGTTCGATAAGCTGGCGATGTGGACCGCTTGCCTCCAGCTCTCCATGTTTCAACAGCAATATTTTCTCGGCATTCTTAACGGAACTGATTTTGGAAGCGATAATAAAAACCGTACAGGACCGCCGACGAAGTGCCTGCAAAACCCGGGCCTCCGTATTGGCGTCCAATGCGCTCGTACTGTCATCCAGAATCAGGATTTTCGGTTCGCGGATCAATGCCCGGGCAAGGGAAAGGCGTTGTTTCTGTCCGCCCGAAAGATTGATCCCCCGCTGGCCGATAACCGTATCATACCCTCGCGGCAGACTCATGATGTAGTCATGGATGCTGGCATCTACCGCCGCCTGGATGATCTCCTTCTCTGACGCCTCTTCGTTACCCCATAGAAGATTCTCTTTGATAGTTCCGGAAAACAAGTGGGCCTGTTGCGGAACCATGCCGATTTGCCGACGTAGTTGCTGCATTTCAAATGATTCGATCGGCTTCCCGTCTAAAAAAATACCTCCACGGGTCACCGGAAACAGGCTCGGAATCAGTTGTGCCAAGGTCGATTTTCCAGAGCCGGTTTCCCCGATGACCCCCACCATTTCGCCTGCATCGGCTGAAAAAGATACACCTTGTAGTGCCGGCTGCTTTGCTTCTGGATAACAGAAAGAGACATTCTCAAAGGCGATTTGACCCGACATTCGTTGTTCCCCCTGGTCACTTTTATCCAATTGTTCTTCAGGGGGTTCCAGCAG
The DNA here is from genome assembly GCF_041366435.1 of Sediminibacillus sp. JSM 1682029. Lineage (NCBI taxonomy): Bacteria > Bacillati > Bacillota > Bacilli > Caryophanales > Bacillaceae > Sediminibacillus > Sediminibacillus sp. JSM 1682029. The sequence continues at coordinate 274,669 of NZ_JBEWYY010000003.1, read as the reverse complement.
CACTTCGGTTATGCGTGCAGCAGAAGCCTTCCCCCGGGAAAAATTCATCAGTAAAAAAGAAAAAACGCCGAATGAACCAAGGATTCGCGTTGCATAATTCAAGATAGCGACAACTTCGCCAGGTTGGGCATCCCCTGTTTCCAGTTGAATGGACCCTAACCATAGAATCGTTATGATTCCGGCATTCATCCCCAGCATGACGATCGGCATTACTGTCTCCATTAACTGCAGTGCCCGTTTATTTGTCTCCATCAGGGATTGATTTACCTTCCGGAATCTGTCCGTCTCGAATGAATTCCGCAAAAAAGCCTTTACAAGCCGGATACCGAGCAGGTTTTCCTGAATAATGGAATTCAGTCGATCAATCTTAGCCTGGACAGAACCAAACAGCTTGACCCCCTTTGTCATCAGAAAAAGCATGACGAGCAGTAAAAAAGGCACGAATGCTGCCAAAATAAGCGCCAATTGGACATTTACGGTAAAAGCCATGATAACCCCGCCTATGATGAACAAAGGGGCTCGCAGCATAATTCGCATTGCCATAAAAATCAACGACTGAATTTGTGTAACGTCAGTAGTCAATCTCGTAATCAAGGAGGACGCCGCAAACCGTTGAATTTGCGTAACGGAAAACCGCTGAATCCGTTCGTACACATCTTTTCGCAAATCATATGCAGTTCCCTGGCTGACTTTTGAAGCAAAAAAAGAATTCAAAATGCCGGAAGCAAAGGCCAGCACCGACGTACCGAGCAGAACCGCTCCCCAAAAGCCAATCCTTCCCATATCGCGCTGCACTACCCCTGTATCGATAATCGATGCCATTATAACCGGCTGAATCAATTCGACGACTAACTCGACTGCCATCAAAAGCAAAGCCAAGACAGCAGCTGCTTTATATTTGGCTACGTATGTAACGATTTCCTTCATCCCTATTTCCCCCGTAATGTGCCGTTAGCAAAGAATGCTACTAACTATTATACGTCATTGATAAGAAGGTATGGCAGTTGAGGATTCATTTTTCGAGGTTCCATTTCCGCCACTCGAGGAAAAGCACATTGCAAATCCCTTTTTATTTGAAAGAGTATCGGCTAAAATATTTAGTGTTACGAAATATTTTGAAAGAAGTGACCCATTATCACGACACAGGAGAAAATTGCAAAAAGAAACTTGTTCATCATGTGGTTTGCCAACTTTTTCATCGGCGGCAGTATGACCATGATCCTGCCGTTTATTTCGTTATACATTGAAACGCTTGGCAATTTTTCAGATACATTTGTGCAAAACTGGTCGGGATGGACGTTTGGAATAACCTTCGTTGCCGCCTTTACCTTTTCTCCCATTTGGGGAAAAATCGGAGACCGATACGGTAGAAAACCTATCCTGGTCGTTTCTGCTGCAGGTCTTTGTGTATCTGTTTTCGCAATGGGCTTTGTCACGACGGTTTGGCAGCTATTTCTGCTGCGGCTGTTCATGGGGGTTTTCACTGGATTTATCTCGATGTCGCAAGCGCTCATTTCCACCCAGACTCCGAAACATATCGCCGGTAAAGTACTGGGCACGTTACAGACCGGCAGCATCACCGGCAGCTTGATGGGACCATTGATCGGCGGTGCGGTCGCCGATGCGCTCGGATTCGCCACAACGTTCAAAAGCATATCGATCGCTTTGCTCCTGTCGGCCTTGCTCGTATTATTCGGCGTCAAGGAACAGCGAATCGAGGAGGAAGCCGGCAGACAAGCATCTTATACAAGTAAGGAAGTCATTCTGCATATCATACGACATCCTGTCTTGTTGATCGTGATGCTTGTCTCGATGTTCGTTCAAATCGCCCACTTCAGCATTCAGCCGATTTTATCTTTGTATGTGGCAGAATTGCACGGTACTGCGAATATTGCCCTCTTTTCCGGCATCGCGTTTTCGGCGGCGGGACTTGGCAATTTGTTGATGGCAAGGAATTGGGGGAAAATCGGCGACCGGATCGGCTATATTAAAATTTTGGTGTTTCTATTATTCATGGCCGGCATTGTCTATTTTCCGGGAGCCTTTGTCACGAATATATGGCAGTTGGTTGTATTGCGGTTCTTTCTTGGAGTGGCGATTGGCGGCATCATTCCCGTCCGCATCGCTTATATCCGGCAGGAGGCCCCGATTTCCATGCAGGGAGAAGTGCTTGGCTACAATACCAGTATCCGCTTTTTCGGCAATATGATCGGACCCGCGCTGGGAGGAATGTTGTCCGGCTTTTTCGGTTTCGCCTCCGTGTTTTTTGTCACAAGCAGCTTGCTCGTTTTAAGCGGAATCGTTTTGCTAGGTACCATGTATCGCCATCCCGCCCTGTCGGGGCATCAGTCTCATTCCCATTGACAAGGAATGATAGAAATATATCAAGAAGGTTGGCTGGGACAAACACAAGTTTGTCAAAGCAAAAACCGAGCGAATTCGAACACTTAGCAGTTCGAATATCGTTCGGTTTTTTGATTTTCTATTACCTGAAAATTAACTTGGCAAATAAGATACCTTTTTAACTTTCCAATGATCGCAAACACGCCAATCCGGCAAGTTACTTCGCTTGCCGTAGCGATGACAAGCACTCCATAAGTTAAGGTTTTGTTTCAATTTCAACTCTTTATTGATCATTCATCCATGGTGAATTGTTGAAAAATCGTATCGCGCTGATTGGAGTAAACCTGCCTGCCGGCGATCCGATTGATGATGTGCACATTGCGCTGAACGGACAAGCCCAGGTTGGTCGCACCCGCTCCATGGGAATGCTCCAAATTGGTCAAGGTGAAAAACTGGTTCGGCCGGTTCCGCTTGAAGGCAAGTCGATAATCTCTCGTCACCTTGAACCGTTTGTCATCCTCCCACTCGATCTTATCCGCTAACCGATCATGGAACCAATCAGGAATAGCTGGCTTATATCCTGTGGCAAGCACCACTTTGTCCGTGTTAAAAGAGAATGTCTTGTCCTGCTGCCATTGATGGCATGTCAATTGATAGCCATCCTGATTTTTCGTGATATCCTTTATCTCCGTCAAAGGCTGGATGGTGACCGGAATTTCCCTTCCGCCATGAGATTTTTGATAAAGTGTGTTGTAAATCTCCGTCAAGGTGTCCGGATCGATTCCCTTCCGCAGCTTGTCCAGCATACCAAGGGTTTCGGCCCGCTCCTCAAAATCCAATGCATGGAAATAATCGACATAATCAGGGGAAAAGAACTCCTGTCCCAGCTTGGCCTGCTCCAGTTGAAACAAACCGGGAGAGCGGGTGAACAAAGCCAGATGGCAGCCTATTCTATCCTGTTCCTTTAATAAATCGAGAAAGACTTCCGCTGCACTCTGTCCCGATCCAACAACCGTAATACATTCCGCACCGAGCAGATTGTCTTTTTCCGCCAAATAGCGGCTGGTATGGACAATATCGCCAGCCGGCATTCCTTCAAGCGGCTTTGGTACGGATGGTTTACTTCCGGTGCCCATTACGACATGGCGCGCATGGTGACTGGTGCGCGTTCCATTGCCAATATCCTCCACGATCAGTTCGTAATAAGGAACCTCTGCTTCCTGGTGATCCAGGATGTCGACGACCCGTGACTGAAAATGAAGATTATCGAGCTTTTGTATCGCCCATCTTAAATAGTCATTGTACTCATTCCGCGGAACCTCGAACTTTTTAAAGAAATAAAATTGGTACAGCCGATTGCGTTCATGAAGGAAGTTCAAATAACTGAATCGGTTTGTCGGGTCGGCGAATGTCACCAAATCGGCTAAAAACGGGACTTGCAAATCCATTTCTTCGATCAACATACCTGGATGCCAGGCAAATTCTGGCGATTCATCAAAAAAAGCGGCTTCAAACTCCGGCACATTATCGAGCAACGCCGCAAGTCCGAGGTTATAAGGACCAAGACCTATACCGATTACATCCTTTATATTCTTCATTGGTTTGCAAACACATCCTTGCAAAATTTAATTAATATTAGCGTCCCCCATGGTCGGTTATTTTACGCTGCATGACTCTTCTCTGTTTCTCTCCAGGACTGCTCCAACACAATGACCAAAATGGTTCCGACCAGCAGTCCATTGCTCGCCAGGTTTTGAATCAGTACCGGGAGCTCAGCGAATACCTCCATCGGTAAAAACATACAGCCAATCCCGAATAGATAGGAGACACCGATGATGGTCAACCGTCTGGAATCAAGCGGCTCGCTGGCGACATTGCTGAGGCCGAGTCCCATCAGCTGTACGAATGTCGCCAGGATGGCTGCATTGGCTATCGGTGCAGGGATACCAGAAATCCAGGCCACGATAGGCGGGAAGAACGCAATGATGATCAATAAGCCGGAAGCGAGCAAAAACGGCCGTTTCCGCGTTTGTCCGGTCATTTTGATAAATCCAGCCGACGTCGCAAGCGGCACGTTTGCAATTGCCGAAAACATCCCCACCAATCCATGATTGACTCCGAGGACGGTGCTGCCTCTATTGATTTGACTGCTGGAATAAGATGCTTTTCCATATACCGACTGGCTCGTCGCCACCACGGAAGCCACCACGTTCGATAGCAAGATGACAGCTGTGATGAAAGCGATTGGCAAGACTCCCCAATCCATGTTCGGGGCTCCCCAGGCAAACCATTCCGGTACGGAAAATCCAGCCACATCCGGTGTCCGGGAAGAGTCATTCCCCACGAATATGCTGTAGGAAATCCAACCGATTACAATCCCGATCAGTACGGCGTAATTGCCAAGCCAGCCTTTGCCGAATATCGAAAGGCCCAACACGATAAAGAAAGTGAGAAATGCCAGCACTGCTTCTGTTCCGTGAATCGCTTCTACTTCTTGTTGAATCCCAAGCATTCCCTCCAGAAACGTACCGCTCAATTGGATTGTCAGGAGGAACAAAAACGAACCTGTTACAAGCGGTGTAAACAACGGCAGCAGCTTTTCGGCAAGGCGGAAGACACCAAAAAGGACCAGAAAGCCACCGGTGAACAGCATTGCTGTCTCTACTGATTGCAATGTCTCTCCCGTACTCATCCCTTGCTGGGCCCCGGTGACCGCCATCACGGAAAAAATACTGATCCACAGCCCCGCAGGACCTTCCATGATGGGCAATCGATGGCCGAGCAGGCCCTGCAATAGCGAGGCAGCTCCAACAATAAAAAAAGTGCGCTGCATTAAGCCGGCGACTTCGGTAAAGTTCATTTCATAAAGAGAGCCGATGACAATCGGCAAGGCAACCGAGCTTGCCAACAAGAAGATGAACCATTGCAATGTCTCAAGCCCGGTTTTGGAAATCGATGTATTGGAAGAATCCATGCAAATCTACGCTCCTGTAGCCAAAAATGGTTTTTATCTTATCTATCATAATAGGAAAAAGCCGCTATCGTCTATTATAGCGGCTTTGCCATATCACTTTTTAATTGAACAACCCTTTGATTCCTTCGATCAACCGGTTAAAGAAATCGGCCACTCCCTGCCAGAAACCTTCATCGCCGGCAACCTCATCAAGCTTTGAACGGATATCACTGGCGATGTCATCAAGCTGGCTGCGCACATTGTCAAAATCGATGTTGATATTGCGCATTTTCTCGAAGAGATTCGTGAGCATTTGCCTGTCCTCTTCACTCAACTCGATATTCATTTTATCCAGCTGCTCCTGGACGATTTGCTCTACCTCTTCCTTGGTTGCAGGGTTTTGCTCCGCGATTTGCTGCTTGATTTGGGTGAGCAAATCACTTACTTTTTCCTGGTCCATTCCTTCCTTGTCAGCAAGGTCGGTCGCAACATCCAATTCTTCATTGGCTACTTCCATGCGATCTTTATCGAGCGATTCGCCTTCCACGTTGAACGCTTTGTAAATACCAGTGAGCGCCGAATGGCCTGTAACTTTCACCGGGGAAGCGACATCTACTACCGCATTTTCCACTCCGGCAGTCAGCAAGGCATTTGCATACATCTCATTGGTGACCTGGGTGATATTTTCAGAATTGACGACATTGATCACTAATCCGCTTCCTTCTTCCGTACGGGTGATTTTCGCTGAGGAATACATCCGGGAATTCGGATCACCATCGATGTAATTGACCAGATCCTCAGCCGTCACAGTGTATTCGTCCACCGATTCAGGATCCTCCACATCGAGGAGATTTCGCACTTTATCTTTTTGGGCTTCTGTCAATGTTTCTCCATACACAACCCGGGGAACGCCCAATTTTTCATTGATGACATCCCCGCTTTCTTTATCATTGCCGTCACTGGCGAATACGGTGGTGGCTGTACTGACAAATCCTATGACTAACATCAAAATGAACGATATTTTTAACCATTTTTTCATTGTGTTAACGTCTCCTTTTTTCAAAGCGAGTGATAATGGTTGTCCCATTATTATTATTATGCTGGTTTTCTCATAATATGGGAAGTTATTTTTGAGAAGTTATTGGAACAAACACACCCCAACTTTATCAGTCTCTCTGCAGAAAGGAATCGGCCTAAAGGCGTATTTTTCTCGGAGTCTGCTCCCTAAAGCAAGGGGGAGTATAAATGCCAGCCAGTCTTGATGGAAGGTCAAAGAATATAAAGGATCCTGGGACAGAAGCATCGTGACCAAAATGAAAACCGAACGATTCGTTCGGTTTTTTGATGAGCAAAAAGCTAATCGTTTTTCCTTATGTCACCTTGTCTTTATCATGCGGAAATCAGATGGAGCGGAGGCAAGATACGGAGAATCCTACCGGAACAGCACGAGCTGAAAATCCCGCAGGAAAGGAGGCCACTGAAAAAGTCCTTTCTAAACCAAAAGAGCTGTTAAAGGTTGTTGTTGATGCTCACGCGGGCTCTGCCCGAGGAGGCTTGCCACTCCCCCGCGGAAAGCGGAGGGTATTCGGGCTACGGGCTAATGACAAACTCTATAAGGCGGCATTTTGCTCGGTTTTTACTTTAGTGGCCATGGTTTTGTCCTGGTCCCCTCCATTTTATTCCCTTACCGCCAATACATCCATCTCGATGCGGACATCTTTCGGAAGCCTGCTTACCTCCACGGTGGCTCTCGCTGGATATGGTTTGCTTAAATAGCCGGCATATTCTTCATTCACTGTTGCAAAATCATCCATCGAAGCAAGATAAATCGTAAACTTGGCGACGTTGGCAAACGTCAGGTCTGCCTCTTCCAGCACTGCCTGGAGATTTTTCATCACCTGGTTGGTTTGCTGCTCGATCCCTTCAACCACTTCACCTGTAGCTGGATCGATCGGAATCTGGCCGGATACAAACACAAACCCTCCCGCTTCGATAGCCTGAGAATAAGGACCAATTGCCTGTGGAGCGGCTTTTGTTTGGATTTCTTTTCTGTTCATCAGCTTTCTCCTCCCATGTTTCTGATTCTTTTTCTATTTCCAGTCTATCATATACGAGTCCTCTCAATAAGCTTTATAGAACCTGCATGTTACAATAGGGAAAACAAATGGAGCAGCGAGGAGGATATGTTATGGATAAAATCAATGTCGGCCTTGTCGGTTATGGATTTTCAGGAGCAGTGTTTCACGCTCCGCTGCTAAAGGTATCTGAACAGTTCGCTATCACCAAAGTAATGACTTCCCGTCTTGAGGAAGTGGCAAAAGACCTGGGAGAAGTAGAAGTTGTCGATGATTTAGAGGACATTCTCCATGATAGGACGATAGATTTGGTTGTCATCACCACCCCCAATCAATTTCATTTCGACATGGCCAAGCGAAGTTTGACAGCAGGTAAACATGTGGTACTGGAAAAACCGATGGTGCTCACCAGCAAAGAAGCAGAAGCACTTATCGAGTTGGCAAACCAGAAAGACCTTGTGCTCAGTGTTTACCAAAACAGGCGCTGGGACAGCGACTTTTTGACCCTCCAAGAATTAGTCCAGAACGAGAATCTGGGATCCATCAACACGTACGTCGCTCATTTCGACCGATTCAATCCGCAACCGAACCAACAATGGCGGGAACACCGGCAAAAAGGTTCCGGTATGCTCTATGATTTAGGCTCGCATCTGATCGATCAAGCCTTGTATTTATTTGGCGAACCGCAGGAAGTGTTTTGTGACCTTTGGAACCAGCGGGAAGCTTCGCTGGTAGATGACTATTTTCATATCATCCTGGGTTACCAGCGCATGCGCGTGATTCTGCATTGCGGATCGATCGTCAAGCAGCAGGGACCGAAATTCATGGTCCACGGCAGCAAAGGGAGCTTTATCAAGTATGGGATCGATGGACAGGAAGCTGCCCTGAGTGAAGGACAATTACCAGATCAAGGAGATTGGGGTGCCGATGAACCGGAATTCTACGGAAAGCTGTATGTAAACGAAGTTGGACAAGAGATGGAAAAAACGATTAAATCCGTTCCAGGCAATTATCCTGCTTATTATCAGGGGATTTATGATTGCATCCGGCATGGCGCTGAAAATCCGGTTCCGGCAGAAGATGGATTGCGAACCATCAAGATCATCGAAACCGCAGTAAAAAGCAGCAAAGAGAAGGCAGTAATACGGCTTTACTAAAACACTTCTCATTGAGACGTGTCACAGTTTAAATCTCCAAGTTTTCAGGAACTGGCTGGATGGAAGATGGAATAAGTTGAAAATGCTTATATCTCTACTCCGATTGCCAGAATCGTTAAGGAATAAGCTTTATCCGATATCCGTCTGATACAGAAAGCACACGATTAGAGCGGGAGGAAAGATATTGGCGAGACCCCGCAGAGGATAGTTCGGGGAAAATCATCAACAGTCCGCGGAAAGCGTAGTGTGTTTCTGCAGCGAAACGCCAAATATGCTCTGTCCGGGTTATCCCGACAGGATGCTATTGCTTAATGTATCTTTTTCTAATATACCAAAAAGAGAAAAGGAGATTCGTCATGAAGAAGACTTTTCAAGTGAAAACAAGCAACCACTCACAGATGATCGATATCACCGATGAATTGGAAGCCTGGATTAGACAGGAAAATGTCGATGAGGGGATACTCATTGTTTCCTCTTTGCATACCACTGCAGGAGTCACCGTGAACGAAAATGCTGATCCTGATGTGAAAACAGACTTTTTAATGCGTCTCGACGAGGTATTTCCTTGGGAACACCCGAAAGACAGGCATGCAGAAGGCAACACGGCCTCTCACTTGAAAACGAGCACGGTCGGCCATGCCCAAACCCTGATTATATCCAACGGCAAACTTGAGTTGGGCACATGGCAGGGTGTTTACTTCTGTGAATTCGACGGCCCGCGCAGCCGGAAATACTTGGGTAAAATCATTGAGGGATAAACGGGAAAGGAGCTGCATATGATTTGGCAGCTCCTTTTCTTACCCCCTTTTTTTCAACTCTTCGATTGTCTTACTTAAATCGGCATGGATGACAAACTCAAACTGATCATCCATCGCTGTCGGTTCCCGATTGATCAATCCGGATGGTTTCCGTCCATCCCATGCGTATATCGGCAACAGGTTGAATGGAGATACGAGCAGGGAAGTGCCCATTACCAGTAACAGATCTGCCTGTCGTACAGCTGCTTCCGCTTCCTCATGCTTGGTGATCGGATCACCAAATAAAACGATATCCGGTTTCAATATATCGCCACATCCAGCCTGTGTGCAGCCTGGAACTTGTTCGGTCATTATATGCTCCAATGGGTACTGCGTTCCGCAAGCAGGACAAGTTGCTGTATTTAGATTGCCGTGGTATTCAATCACATGGTGATTCCCTGCAGTGGAATGCAAGCCGTCAACATTTTGGGTGACTACTGAAACTTGCTTGCCCTTCTGTTCCATTTCCCGCAAATACAGATGAACATGGTTTGGGGCGTAATTCTTCAGGAGCTTCAGTCGGAAGATTTCCTTGTACTTGTTCCAGAAATCTTCGGGATTATGTTGAAAGTACTCACGCGACATATAGTATTCCCGTGATTGGTCTTCCCGCCATATTCCGTTGGCAGACCGGAAATCAGGAATTCCGCTTGCCGTGGACACACCTGCACCAGTCAAGACTGCAATCGCATTGGCGTTATCTATTTCGGCTGCCAGTTTTTTCACTTGTGGATCCAAGAGAATGACCCCTTTTCTTCGATGTTATGGCATTATCTTATAACTAATACCGGTTTTATGTAAATAAAAGGGCCTCTTTGTTTATTTGGATTTATTTTTGCTGATCATATCCAACGCTACTGCAGCTAAAAGCACCAATCCTTTTATCGCCTGCTGCCAGTCAATTCCGATTCCCAAAATCGACATGCCATTATTCAAAACACCCATAATCAGCGCTCCGATGACTGCCCCTATAACGGTCCCTACACCTCCTGCGAGGGATGCACCGCCAATGACCGCAGCAGCAATGGCATCGAGTTCAAATAAATTGCCGGCCTGAGGAGTTGCTGCGTTCAATCGACCCGCAAAAATCAATCCGGCCAACGCGGAAAGAACCCCCATGTTGACAAATACCCAAAAGGTCACTTTTTTCGTCTTGATACCCGATAACTGGGCAGCGTGCGTATTGCCGCCTACAGCATAGATATGACGACCTGTCGTTGTATTGTTCATATAATAGCTATAGCCGATAATCAGCAATAGAAGAATTAACAATACATTGGGCATCCCGGCATACAAAGCGAGAACATAAGAAAAAATTAGAATTATTATAGAAATAGCTATCAATTTACCAAGAAACAAAGGGAAACTGATAATGTTGTAGTTATACTTAATATAGTCTCTCCTCAACTTCACTTCGTTGAACAGATAGACAACCACTGCCAATCCACCCAATAGCAAAGTCAAAATGTGTAAATTCCCTCCACCGAACAGATCCGGGAGAAAGTCTGAGCTTATTGTACTGAACCCTTCTGGAAAAGGGGACAACGTCCTTCCGCCCAATACAATCAAAGTTAATCCTCTGAAAATCAACATTCCTGCCAATGTCACAATAAAAGCCGGCACATTGACGAATGCGACCCAGAAACCTTGCCAGGCCCCGATGAGAGCTCCCACCAAAAGCGAAAGAATGACTGCAACAGCTACAGACATATCGAGATTGATCATAAAATAAGCAGAAATCGCACCGATAAATGCAGCTACCGAACCAACAGATAAATCAATTTCTCCGGTGATGATGATTAACGTCATCCCGATGGCCAGTACGATGATATAACTGTTCTGCATGACGATATTAGTTATGTTCAAAGGAGTAAGCAATATACCGTCTGTAAGTATTTGGAATAAAATCGCAATGCCAATTAATGCAATCACCATTCCGAATCTTCTTATATTCTGTGAAAATACCTCTTTTACCTCTCCCATTGTCAAGACCTCCTGCTACGAGTCATATAAGTCATTAATTTTTCCTGGTCTGCGTCTTTTCTATTGACCTCCCCGCTGATTGCCCCTTCTGCCAACGTATAAATCCTGTCACACATACCCAATAATTCAGGAAGTTCAGAGGAGATCATTAAAATACCTTTTCCTTCTGAAGCTAGATCGTTGATTTTTTTGTATATCTCATTTTTGGCCCCTACATCTATCCCTCTAGTAGGCTCATCTAGGATCAGCACATCTGGATCGGTAAAAATCCACTTCCCAAGCACAACCTTTTGTTGGTTGCCACCGCTTAGATTCACTGTCTTCTGTTCAATGGTAGGCGTTTTAATATTCATCGACGCTTTTAAACTCTCAGCTTGCTCGACCTCTTCATGTTTATGAAGAATCCAGTGGTTGGAAATCTTGTTTAAATTGGCCAGCGTCAGGTTTTCTCTTACACTATCATTCAGTATCAAACCATACTTTTTGCGGTCTTCCGATACATAAGCCATGCCCTGCTCAATCGCCTGGTTCACATTGTCTATTTTAATCTCCTGACCATTTTTAAAAATTCGGCCGCTTATATTCCGTCCGTAAGACTTCCCAAATATGCTCATCGCCAACTCCGTTCTGCCTGCCCCCATTAAACCAGCTATTCCGACAATCTCCCCTTTTTTAATAGAAAAACTGGCATTATGGATAATTTGGTGCTGAGGGTTTTCCGGACTGTAGACATTCCATTCCTGAATCTCCAGTACGGTATCCCCAATCGGGGAGATGCGTTCAGGATAAAGATCATCCATATCGCGTCCTACCATCCCTTTGATGATACGTTGTTCCGTCACTCCGTCCTTTTCCATTGAAAGGGTTTCGATTGTCTTCCCGTCCCGAAGAATGGTGATGCTGTCTACAACAGCCATCAATTCATTCAGTTTATGGGAAATCAGTATCGAAGTAATACCTTGATTTTTGAATTCAACCAAAAGGTTCAGGAGATTCTCACTGTCTTCCTCATTCAAGGCTGCTGTTGGCTCATCGAGAATAAGCAGTTTTACTTCTTTTGAGAGTGCCTTGGCTATTTCCACAAGCTGTTGTTTTCCTACACCTATATGTTTGATCAACGTTTGGGGGTTGATAGCTAAACCTACTTTGTCAAGCAACGCTCTGGTCTTCTCAATTGTTTCCGGCCAATTGATGACACCTTTGGTCGATTGCTCGTTCCCTAAGAACACATTTTCAGCTATCGACAGCTCCGGAATTAAAGCCAGCTCCTGGTGTATGATTACGATTCCCAATTCCTCACTCTCGTTGATGTTCTTGAACTCGCATTTCTGGCCTTGAAAAAAAATATCGCCAGAATAACTATTGGAAGGATGAACACCGCTGAGTACCTTCATCAGCGTAGACTTTCCTGCACCATTCTCTCCTACCAATGCATGGATTTCCCCTTGCTCCACTTCCAGGTTTACATTATCGAGCGCTTTTACGCCCGGGAATGTTTTTGTAATATTTTTCATCGATAATATTGTCGCCATCTGATTGATCACTCCTGCAAAAAGGATATAGATGACTCGGTTAACAACCGAATCATCTATGTATCAGATCTACTTTAAATCTTCCTCTGAGTAGTATCCTGTTTCGATAAGTTCTTCTTCGTAGTTCGAAGCATCTACAGAAACCGGTTCAACAAGATAAGAAGGGACGACTTTCTTTCCGTTATCATAGGTTTCCGTATCATTCACCTCGGGCTCTTCCCCTTTTAATACGGCGTCGGCCATTGCAACCGCTTGTTCGGCCAAAGTACGTGTATCTTTAAAAATTGTTTGCGTCTGTTCTCCTGCAATGATCGACTTTATTGAGGCACTTTCAGCATCTTGTCCAGTTATCACCGGAAGCGGCTTGTCGTCGGAACCATATCCGACTGCTTTCAAAGAAGAGATAACCCCAATACTTATTCCATCATAAGGAGAATAAACAGCATCCAGTTTTTTATTTGAATAATGAGCGCTGAGGATGTTGTCCATACGTTCCTGTGCCTCTGAACCACTCCACCTTAAAGTTGCCGCTTGATTAAAATCGGTTTGACCACTTGGAACTTCCAGCTTCCCTTCATCCATGTAGGGTTGAAGCACCGACATCGCCCCATCCCAGAAGAAATAAGCGTTGTTATCGTCCGGAGACCCTGCGAATAACTCTATATTGAATGGTCCCTTTTCACCGTCAGCAAGGCCTAATTTATCCTCTAGATACTCTCCTTGCAGCACACCCACTTGAAAGTTGTCAAAGGTCGCATAGTAGCTTACATGTTCGCTATTCATGATTAATCGATCATACGCGATAACCGGAATATCAGAACGTTGAGCCTGATCCAGGACATCCGTCAGGGCCTCTCCATCAATAGAAGCGATAACTAACAGGTCTACTCCTTTCGTAATCATATTTTCAATTTGGGACACCTGATTTTCCACTACATCTTCTGCATATTGCAAATCCGTTTCATACCCTAACTCTTCAAACTGCTCCACCATATTATCGCCATCGCGCACCCATCTCTCCGATGACTTTGTCGGCATGGCAATTCCTACGGTTTTATCGCCTTCCCCCTGTCCGCCTGCCTGACCACTGTTTCCGCAAGCACTCAAGATAAGCGTAAACACAATGACTACTAGTGCACAGCATTTTTTCATGCTTCTCCCCCTCGCCTTTCTCAACGAATTTTTTAGATAGCGCTTTCAACAACGAGTCCACTTGTTTATCAAGCGTCACCTAAGTTGTACGTACGATTATTATAAAATAAGCGCTTTCATTATGCAATGACTTTTTGCAAGTTTCTAAAAACTTGTACGTTTTTTATAGTAAACCGGCTATTTAAAGGGGGTTTTACGTAAGAAATGCCAATAAAAAAGAGGATCTGGTTGTACGTACTTTTAACCAAATCCTCTTATATATATCATTTCTTTCGACAAACACCCTGCGTTCCGTTATCCCTTCACTATCTGGAGATTTTTCGTAGAGTTTCTTTCAATCAATTCGGGTTCATATACGACAGAGGAGATAGAATCTTGGTTCCTGTTATCTCTTTCATTCTTGGCATCTATCAATTCAACAACCACTTGTGCCGCCTTTTCCCCCATTTTGCTCTTCGGGTGGGCGATAGTAGTCAGTTTCACTTCAGATAATTGAGCGAGGATAGAATCATCATATCCCACTATCGAGATATCATCGGGTATTGATAACATCCTTCCTCTCAAAACATCTAAAATATTCAACGCAAGTTCATCATTATAGCAGACCAGTGCAGTTGGTATTTCGGAGGAGGACAGAAGCGATTCTAACTCTCTTGAGGGCTTCAGGAATTTCTCTTCTGTACTGTATGTGACGATATTTTGCGGATCAATCTGCAAACGGTTGGCCCGATGGGCTTTGATAAACCCCTTCATCCGTTTTACTCCTTGCAAATCATCCGTTTTAAAAAAACCGACGATATTTTTATGCCCTTGTTTTATAAGATGCTCCGTCTGGTTAAACCCCCCTTTTTCATCATCCATCACAATATAAAGGGGTTCCAGTTCCTCGTAAAAGGCATTGATCATTAAATAGGGGATATTCAGCCTTTCTAAATTTAAGTACAAGTTGATGTTCGGGTTGCTGAATGCGCTTTGCGTAGGCTCGACAATCACACCATCATACTGCTGCGTCAACAGCCTCTCCAATATTTCCTTTTCGTTTTGATGATTATTATTCGTACTGAACAACGTCACATTGTAACCCTTATCGCTTAGGTATGATTCTGCACCGCGAATAATAGAAGGAAAAATATAATCAGAAATATACGTCGTGATAATGGCAATGCTTTTTTGACCGTTCCTGCCTTTTTCCTCTAAATGGGAACGATCGGCACAAAATGTGCCAGAACCTTGTTCCCGATATAGCCACCCTTGATTCACCAGGTCACCAATAGCTAAACGGACTGTATGCCGGCTGACATTAAATTGTTTCATTAGTTCACTTTCAGAGCTTATTTTTTGATTAGGCCGAAAGGTGCCATCGAGTATTTTTGATTTTATCGCTTGTTTTACCATACTATGCTTCGTTTGCATGTAAACACCTCAGTTTATTATCCATTCCGTAAGTTATTCGTATAAGTTACCCTTGTCAGTATAACACCTCCTTCTATGAAAGGCTATGGTTCCAAAACATTATCCGTTCTTGCCTGTATCTCCCTTAGACATAAAAAGGACAGAGATTTTGTTTATCATCTCTGCCCCACACTCATTGTTATTTCCAGACAGCTTCATTCCATTTCAGCTCGTTTTTTAATTGACGCACGTTGGTATCCTTGTCGATAACAATACATTCCATCCGTGTCATTTCCGCAAAATCCAAGAGCTGATCAGTCGTTACATTAAAGGATAAAACCGTATGATGGGCGCCCCCTGCATAAATCCAAGCTTCTGTAGCCACGCTCAATGATGGTTGAGGTTTCCAGAGGACCTTGGCTACTGGCAGATTCGGTGTTGCGAACGGCGGTCGCTCCGCAGTCACTTCATTGACTACTAATCGGTACCTGCCGCCCATCTCGATGAGAGACGCATTAACAGCATGACCACCGCGTCCGTCAAATACCAGTCTGGCCGGATCTGCTTTTCCTCCCATGGTCAGAGGATTGACAACGATCTCTGGTTTCGTGTCAGAAACCGTAGGACAAATCTCCAGCATATGGGATCCCAAAATCATCTCGTTCCCCGGCTCCAAGTGGTACGTATAATCCTCCATAAAAGAGGTGCTTTGATTGTTGGCAATGATTTTCATCATTCGCAGCAATGCAGCGGTACGCCAATCCCCTTCACCAGCAAAACCATACCCCTCGGCCATCAGACGTTGTGCGGCCAATCCCGGCAATTGCTTCATGCCGTGTAAATCCTCGAAATTCGTCGTAAATGCCGAATAACCTCCCCGTTCCAAGAATTGTTTAAGGCCTATTTCTATTCTTGCCTGTTCCTTTATGGAGTCTCTGTTTTCATCCTCATCACGGATGTTGTAGAGACGTTGGAATTCTTCATACAAGGCATCGACCCGATCCTCTTCCACCCGGTTGATTTCCTCCACCAAATCGCCAATCCCGTAATAGTCAACGGACCAGCCAAACTTTATTTGGGCTTCGATTTTGTCCCCGTCGGTAACTGCCACATTACGCATGTTGTCGCCGAAACGGGCCACCTTGATATTCCTACCTTCCACAACGGCCACCGCTGTCTGCACCCAGCTCGAGATTTTATTCAAGACTTCCAGACTACGCCAATGACCGACCACCACTTTGCGGGCAATGTCCATCCTCGTCCCGATAAACCCATACTCCCGATCTCCGTGGGCTGACTGGTTCAAATTCATGAAATCCATGTCTATATCCCGCCATGGTATGTCCCGGTTGTACTGGGTATGCAGATGGAGCAGCGGCTTTTGAATACTGCCGAGTCCTGCAATCCACATCTTCGCCGGTGAAAATGTATGCATCCAGGTTATGATTCCCGCACAATTTTCATCCGCATTTGCCTGCTGACTTAGATGATAAATTTCTTCTGCTGTCGTAAGCACAGATTTAAATATTATTTGAAAAGGGAATGCTCCTTTTTCATTCAGCCCTTTCACTAGTTGGACCGAATGCTCTTCCACTTCTTTCAATGCATCGTCTCCATAAAGGTGCTGACTTCCCGTGATAAACCAAAACTCGTAAGGTTTCATCTTCAACATCAATGTTCCTCCTCTGCCCAGTTAAACGATCATTATTTCAGGTAGTTTTCACTGCTTCTTTTCTCACATCTGCTTTTACATGCTTCAACCGTTTCATCACATCGTTTTCGCCACGCCCGAAGTAGTCATGCAGTCTGTTGTATTCTTGATAGAGCCGTTCATAAACGGTTACATGCTCCGGTATTGGCCGGACAATCTCTTCTTTTACTCGACCCATTTTTTCTGCAGCTTCTACGATGGAATCGAAACCACCCTGCCTTTTTCCAGCAGCAACAGCGCTAAACATAGCTGCTCCAAGGGCCGGAGTCTGCCTGGAATCGGCAATCCGGATTGGCCGGTTGGTGACATCGGCATAAATCTGCATTAATAATTTATTTTTTTGCGGAAGTCCACCGCATGCATACAATTCGTTAACTGGCACGCCATTAAAATGGAATGCATCGACTATTTTTCTTGTACCGAAGGCAGTAGATTCGAGAAGCGCGCGATAAATTTCTTCCGGTTTTGTTTGGAGTGTAGCTCCGATCAGCAGACCACTCAATTCAGTATCTACAAGCACCGAGCGGTTGCCGTTCCACCAATCAAGGGCCAATAGTCCAGATTCTCCCGGTTTATATGCGTTCGCCCGGGTTTCCAGCCATTCATGGACGCTGACGCCCTTTGCTTCAGCTGCCTGGAATATTTCTTCTGGACAAGCCTTATCAACAAACCAGGCAAATATATCACCCACTGCCGACTGTCCTGCTTCATAGCCATAATAGCCCGGAATTATCCCATCTTCTACGACGCCACACATACCTTCCACTTCTCGCTCTTCTGTTCCGAGCAGCATATGGCAAATCGATGTTCCCATGGCCATCACCATTTTCCCCGGCGAAACCACCCCCATCGCCGGAACGGCAGCATGGGCATCAACATTTCCGACAGCTACTGCAGTACCAGGTTTCAACCCTGTTATACGCGCCATTTCTTCAGTCAATCCCCCGGCTCTTGTCCCCAACGATACCACTTCGCCCCGAAGCTTTGTGTCTGTCAGGTTTTCGAGCTTAGGATCCAATGCTTTGAAAAAGTCTTTGTCCGGATAACTTTCCCGCTTATGCCATATTGCTTTGTACCCCGCAGTACAGCTATTACGCAAAAGCTGATTGGTCATCCTGGAAACGACCCAGTCCGTTGCCTCTACGAATTGATCGGTTTGTTCATAGATGTCAGGAGCTTCATTGAGGATTTGCCATATTTTCGCTATCATCCATTCAGAAGAAATTTTCCCTCCATAACGAGGCAAAAACGATTCTCCACGGGTTGCGGCCGTTTCATTCAACTTGGTCGCTTCCGGTTGTGCTGCGTGGTGTTTCCACAGTTTCACCCAGCTATGTGGATTATGTGTCAAGGAAGGATCGAAACATAGCGGATTGCCTGTATTATCGATTGGGAGCATGGTACAAGCAGTAAAGTCGATTCCGATACCGATGATGTCCCCCGGATTGACGCCGGATATTTTCAATACGACAGGTATGGAATGACGAAGCACTTCCAAATAATCATCCGGATGCTGCAAAGCCCACTCCAAATCTAATTTTTCCCCCGTAGGGAGCTGATCGGTCATCACACCGTGTGGATAAGCCGTTACATGATCCGCGATTTCTCTTCCATCGTTCAAGGAAACAAGTACAGCCCTGCCTGATTCTGAACCAAAGTCTACTCCGATTGCATATTTTTCTGTCATTGCCTATCTCCCTCCTTACTTATTTCTGTCCATAGTAAGCACCAGTTCCATGTTTTCTCAGGTAATGCTTATCCAATAATGCGTGATCCATGTGGTCCACCTCTGGATTCAACTGAAAGGTATGCAAGGCCATTTTCGCCACTTCTTCGAGCACAACGGCATTATGGACAGCTTCCCGGGCATCCTTTCCCCAGTTGAATGGCGCATGGCTATGTACCAGTACACTTGGCACCCGTTGGTAGTCAAGATTTTCAAAGGCTTCTACGATGACTTTTCCTGTTTCCAACTCATAATCTTGTTGAATTTCCATTTCAGTCATCCGACGCGTGCATGGAATGCTTCCATAAAAATAATCGCCATGGGTAGTACCGAGTGCTGGTATCGCTTTCCCTGCCTGAGCCCAACTCGTAGCCCAGGGAGAGTGAGTATGGACAATGCCTCCGATATCTTTAAATTGCCGATATAGAACAAGATGTGTAGGCGTATCCGAGGATGGCTTTAAAGTACCTTCCACGACATTGCCCTGCAAATCGACGACCACCATGTCTTCTGCAGTAAGATTCTCATATGCCACTCCGCTTGGTTTAATGACAACGAGTTGGCTCTCTCTTTCGTAACCGCTTACATTTCCCCAAGTAAAGGTCACCAATCCATGTTTGGGTAAAGCAAGATTTGCCTCCAACACTTCCTGTTTTAGCTGTTCGAGCATGCTGCTACCCCTTTCGTTAATGAGTTATCATTATTTGTACGTATAAGTTAATGATAACTACATAATAATTCAAATTGTACGTACAATCAATACTTTCAAAGGAATATAAAGAAAAAATGTTGGAAAGGAGAAAGAGGAAGACTGGGAGAGCAAAAGCT
Organism: Sediminibacillus sp. JSM 1682029; assembly: GCF_041366435.1. NCBI lineage: Bacteria > Bacillati > Bacillota > Bacilli > Caryophanales > Bacillaceae > Sediminibacillus > Sediminibacillus sp. JSM 1682029. Next base: position 255,020 of record NZ_JBEWYY010000003.1, on the reverse strand, counting down.
TCGTAGTGTAGACAGATGTCAGAAAGGGGGCTGAGTGGAAGAGCTCCTGACAGAAACTACATCCATTCTACTATTACAAAAAAAGCCCAACCAAACCTGGTTGAGCCTTTCACTAGTGGGGAATTTTATCATCATGCTTCCCTTTATGATGTTTATGTTCGATAACAAAACCGTTCTCTTCAAGCATTCGGTAGTGTTCATCAAGATGCTCGATGATTTTGTCGGCTTTTTCCTTCTCGATTACACCGAACTCCACATATTTGCTGATAATCCCTTTGCGCTTATCAAACATATCCTGATACATGATTGCCAGCTCTTTTTGTTGGTTTTCCGTTAGTTCTGGCATGGTTTCTGTTGGCTTCTGGTCCTCCGCCTGAATGCCGCCTGCACCTGTAAACAAAACGGCTGCCAGTAGCGCAATGGCCCAACAACTTCGATAAAAACGCCGCATCGCTATCCCTCCAATCTATGACTCGTTATCGTCATTTTTTGCATCTTTTGCAAAACTATACAAAAAAGAAGTGGGGACATGGCATTCAGCCGTTTCAAAAACGATCAAGGATTGCACAGATATGGGAGATTAGCGATGAGAAAGGGAATTTAGCACAAAAGGGCAAGTTTGTATGTACGTATTTTTTATAAAAGAAAACGAACGGGTTCGAATGCTGTGGAATTCGAATCACCGCTCGGTTTCTGTTTTATCCGTATGCTTCAACCCCTGGGCCTTTCCGGTTATTGTTGAAGATTGACGACCATGCGCCCTTGAGCTTTTCCTTCCAAGATGGTATTCAAGGCTTCCGGTAAATCTTCCAGACGGATTTCTTTTTCAATGTATTCCGTCAATCCAGCAGGCTTCAAATCATCTGCCAGTCGTTCCCAAACTTTTTTACGAATATCCATCGGACAATTAACAGAGTCAACCCCCAACAGTTGGATACTGCGGCTGATGAACGGAAATACTGCTGTAGGAACGGAAGTGCCACCCGTCAAGCCACTGACAGCTGCCGCTCCTCCGTATTTCAGCTTCGCAAGCAACGCAGCGAGCTGTTCACCACCGACAGGATCGACTGCCCCGGCCCACTCCTGTTTGTCCAGCGGACGGATTTTCCCATCATAGACTGCTTCACGGGAAACAATCTCGTCAGCACCAATATTGCGTAAATACCCATGGGCACTCTCTTTTCCTGTGCTGGCTACTACATGGTAGCCCCGTTTGGCCAGCATCGCAATCGCAGTACTGCCCACGCCGCCCGTTGCACCTGTAACCAGGACCTTTCCTTTATCCGGATTCAATCCTGCTGCTTCCAATTGCTGAATGGACAGGGCGGCGGTGAAGCCTGCTGTTCCGAAAATCATTGACTCTTTCAAAGACAATCCATCCGGAAGCGGCACAATCCACTCTGAGGGAATTCTGGCATATTCACTGTAGCCGCCATAATGACCGGTTCCGATTTGATAACTGGTCGCGATCACTTTATCTCCGGGTTTAAACTGGTCATCTTCCGACTCAACCACTTCACCAGAAAGATCAATCCCTGGAACCATCGGGTAGGTCTCCACTATTTTGTTATCGGGTGTGTTGGCCATTGCATCCTTGAAATTGACGCTGGAATAATGGACTTTGATCAACACTTCTCCCTTTGGCAGCTCTTCCGGTTGAAGGGTCCTTATACCGGCCGAAAAGCCAGATTCTGTCTGATTCACTTTGTATGCTTTAAATGATTGCTTCATATACATACTCCTTTCCCGTCTATCCTTCTCCTATGTATTTCCACCTATGCTGGCAGAATAATCTTTCTTGCTGCCCATCTTTCATTCTCCCTTGTAAATTGCTTTACAGAACGGGCTTAACAAAAAAACGCAACCGGATAAACGGCTACGTGTTGAGAATGAACTTCACATCCGGGTGCTGGTAAACTGTTTGAAAGTCGCCGTTCTCCTTTAAATTATTATACAGGTCTTCCGGCGAAAACCAAAGAAAGTCGTTTTCCAGCTTATAATCAGCTCCATAGTAATAGCTGAGCCAAATCAGTTTCGAGCAGTATATATATTCCCAAGGATCATCCAGTGAGGATGACAGGTTGAATGAAAAAACAGGTGCCTGCTGCCCTTTTTCCTTGAATTCATTTAGATATCCTTCTGCATATTCCGCTGCAGCCTTACCATCCTCCGAAGCTTTTGGCCGAAAGTGACCGTGGACAGGGTGCTTCGTCAAAAACTGTTGTATGGGAGCTTTGCGAATGGCCGGATGCAAGCCCGGCGATTCAATGACATTCTCTTGATCCACAACAAGCGCCGAATGCCCGACATATCCAGTTTTTATCTCATCGAGATTGTCACTCGCGACCAGAATATCACCAGGTTGGAAATCCCTTTCTCTGAAGTTTTGCTGACCTATGCGAAAGTTCCAGCCGGCAAAAGCTACAGGTCTTCCTGTCGGCAGTTCAAAAGAGATAATTTGTAACTGATGGAATCCTTCCCGAAGCATGGTCGTATCGATGGAAAAACGACCGCCTTGCACTTGCACCATATACAACAACTGATCGATATAAACACTGTGCCCGACATCTTCCCTGAGGAAGCTTGATTGGATCGTAATACGTTCCGGTTCCTGATTTAATTGGAAATGACTAGTCAATTACATCACCGCCCATAGCTAACCTATTCAGTGGCAGTGAAAAATGTGCTTAACTTGCCTGTTTTTGCTTCCTTTTCTGCATGGCTTTTTTGACGAACGGTGCATGATACATGTAATCAAAAGCAGTGCTTATTACCAGTCCATGCAATATAACCCCCACTATTGTCAGCAGTACCACCGTCACCTGGCCAATTGCTGTGGCCGGTGCGAAGTCCGCCTGCCCAAAAAAAGTGAGACTCATCAAACTGCCGAGCAATGCTTCCCAGTAACTCGTCAATCCTGGCTCGTAATAATACAACGGAATGATAGATACAAATACCAAAACCATGGTGACGGAAAAAGTCGTCCCTATATGTTGACGTCGTAAAAGCTTGAGGAAAGGCTTCGTATAGTATTTGGTGATTGTTTTCAATCGCAGTAAATGCAGAATCCTGGCTAAGCGCGCAAATTGGAAGACTGCATCTAAGGGAATTACAGCAATGAGGAGAAAAGGATTACTTTTGATGAATTGCCATTTGTGCTTGCTGCGCAGAAAGCGGTAAACAAAGTCGACGAAAAATATAGCCCAAGTGACCCAGACGATATAACCGTCATACTGGGTGCTTTGCCAAATCGTTGCAATCGAGCATGCAGCCAGAAAAATCATGAATATTTCATAAACAAACTGTTTTTTTGATTTAGTCTGCAAAATCGGCATCCGGGCACCTCCGTTCTCCGTTTCGATAATCCATCGTTTTCAGTATAACGGAAAACAAGGAAGGCTTAAATGGATAGAAAATTACCACTCCACCCATATTATTAAGTCCTCCATTTCCTTATAATCCGAACATGCATAGGGTGTTGTGAGCGGCACTTTCTTTTCATCGTAACCACGCCTCTTTGGCTTGGTACTTCGCTCATTTGAAAGTTATACGAAAAAATCAAAAAACCGAACGAATTCGAGTGCTTACCATTTCGAATATCGCTCGGCTTTTAGTTGTTCACCATGCATTTTGAAGCTACTTTTATTTAAAACACAATCGTTTTGTTTTGATGGACGATGATCCGGTCTTCCAGCTGCCACTTGACCGCCCGTGCAAGGACGCTCCGTTCGATCGATTGTCCGATTTTCTTCATGGCCTCACTGTTGTCGCGATGGTCTACGCGGCTGATATCCTGTTCAATGATCGGCCCTTCGTCCAGTTCATCGGTAACAAAATGAGAGGTTGCCCCGATTAATTTCACACCGCGCTGATAGGCACGCTCATATGGATTTGCACCGACAAAAGCCGGCAGGAAAGAATGATGAATATTGATGATCTTGTTCCTGTTGGCTGCCACGAAGTCTGGTGTGAGGATTTGCATATAACGTGCCAGAACGATCAAATCGATGTCATATTCCTTTAACAGTTCCAGCTGTTTCGCTTCTACCTGTTGACGAATATCCTTGTTTGCCGGAATATGATAAAACGGAATACCCAGTGATTCAACAATCTCCTTTGCATCTTCATGATTACTGATGACGAGTGGAATATCTGCCATTAAATCGCCGCTCTGCCACTCCCATAACAATTCACGGAGACAGTGCAGTTCTTTACTGACGAAAATGGCGACCCGTTTTAGTTGATACAGGTAACTGAACCGCCAATCCATTTGGAAGGATCGGGCGATTGCTTGGAACTTCTGCTCCAGTTCTTCTTTAATAGATGGAAGCTGTTCTGCTTCGAATACCACCCGCATAAAAAATTCCCCGCCGGCAGGGTCGGTCGTATATTGATTAGACTCGATGATATTTGCGCCCTGTTGGTATAAAAATTCAGAAACAGCCGAGACGATCCCCGGCTGATCCGGACAATGAATCAGTAACCTCGCTTTGTTTTTATTTTGTTCCTGGAAAGCACTCCATTTGGTTTGCAATGTATCTGTCATGAAAATCCCTCTTTTGCTAAGTATCTGCTTTTATATTGTACTCGATATGCACAATATATTTAAGGAAAGTGCAAGCATCTTGTCGTCTCCCGCAAGTTACCACGCCAGATACCAGTCCTGTTTATCCCGATTTGGTCTTCGAAACACCTTTTCTATACCAGCCACTGGATTGGTCTCTTATCCCTGAGCACCATACTTCCTGAAAAATGCAAAGCGGCAGACCTTTATGAAGCAAATACCTTTTCCATCACAGAAATGAATTGATCAATTTCCGTTTTATTGGTTGTCAATGGGGGCAGTATGCGGATTACGCTCGGCCCGGCTACCAAGACCAACAAATGGTGTTGTTCCCTCGCTTTTATCACATAATCCATTGCATTGCCTTCGACGACGATTCCCTGCAGCAGACCCTTTCCCCTGATTTCTTTGATGTAGGAAAACTGCTGTTTTAGACATTGTAGTTGCTCTTCTAAATAGGCACTCAATTCTGCAGCTTGATCAATCAGCCCATTGTCCATGATGTGCGTAATCGTCGCGAGTCCGGCTGTCGAAGAAAACGGGTTACCACCGAACGTACTGCCGTGCGAACCCGGTGAAAACGCGCTGGCCACTTTTCGACCGGCGATGATCGCGCCGATTGGAATGCCGCTCCCCAGTCCTTTAGCAAGGCTGATGACATCCGGTTCGATTCCGTACTGTTCATAAGCGAACAAGGTTCCTGTTCTGCCAATACCAGTTTGTATCTCATCGATCATCAAAAGGATGTCGTTCTGCTTGCAAAGAGCCGCCAGCTGTTTCACCCAATCTTCGTCTGCCGGAATGACTCCCCCCTCTCCCTGAACAAGCTCGAGTAAAACAGCACAGGTTCTGTCGGTGACCAACTGTTCCAGCGCTCTCTTGTCATTATACGGCAAATAGCGGAACCCTTCGGCCAGAGGGGCAAAGCCTTGTTGAATTTTATCCTGTCCCGTAGCTGCCAAGGTAGCTAGTGTCCGCCCATGGAACGATTGACTAAAGGTGACGACCTCGTATGCGTCGGTCCCTTTGATTTCCTGCGCATATCTTCTCGCCAGTTTGATAGCTGCTTCATTTGCTTCAGCTCCGCTGTTGCAGAAAAACACCTGGTCGCCAAAGCTATGCTCCACCAGTTTTTCCGCCAATTGCTCCTGAGCCGGTATATGGTATAAATTCGAACAGTGCCAAATTTTATCCAGCTGATTTTTCAATTGTTGCTTGACGCTGTCAGGTGCGTGCCCTAAATTGCATGTGGCGATGCCTGACGTATAGTCGAGATATTTACCACCTTTGTCATCCCATACCCAGCTTCCCTTTCCTTCGACCAAGGTAAGAGGAAAGCGATTATAGGTGGGCATGAGCATAGGGGCTGCCGCTGGTATTGTTTGTTTAGACATATCCAACCTCCGAAGTTAAACTGATTTTTGTTCCGACTGCTGCTCCCTGGTAAAAAGACAGCAGGCTGTCCGACACCAAACCATTCAAGATGACGGTTTCCGGCACTTGGTTCTTCAATGCCTGCAAGGCTGAACGGACCTTCGGAATCATCCCGCCGGTGATCGTGCCATCGGCGATAAGCTGTTCGATTTGGCTGCTGGTTGTTTCATGCAAAACCTTTGTTTCACCATTGTTCTCGACTAAAATCCCGGGGATGTCACTGATGTAACATAATCTTGCCTGCAATGCCTGTGCAACGGCAGCCGCCGCCACATCGGCATTGACATTCAACTTGTTTCCTTCTTCATCCATGCAAATCGGGGAGATGACCGGGATGAATCCTTGGTCGACGAGATGGTGGAGAATCGAAACGTGCACCTTTTCCACCGTACCGACAAAACCAAGTGCAGCATTGTCAGACTGGGTTGCCTGCAGCAGTCGGCCATCCACTCCGCTTAGACCGAATCCTTTCCCGCCTTGTTGCTGCAGTTTTTGGACAAGCTGTTTGTTCATGGTTCCGCTCAAAACCATTTCCGCCACTTCCAATACTTCTTTTGTGGTCACCCTCAATCCGTCGACAAATTGAGTTTCCACCTGCAGGCGGGACAGAGTACGGGAAATCAGCGGACCTCCACCGTGGACAAGCACCGGCTGGACCTCTCCCTTATTATGCAGTTCTGCAACATTCTGATAAAAAGCAGGAGGCAGCTGGGAAAAAATACTGCCACCGCATTTGATCACTACATATTCCAATCCAATTCCTCCCTCAAGTACGGTACGATGCATTTATCCGTACATAATCATAAGACAAGTCACAGCCCCACGCAGTAGCCGTTCCGGTTCCGCTGCCTAAATCGGTGTGGATCGAGACATGCTCCTGTAACAAATAGTCCTTTGCAGCACTTTCATCGAACACAACAGGCATTCCGTTGTCAACTACCAGTACCGGTCCGAGCGAGATGCTGACTTTGCCGGGATCAACAGGCTGGCCGCTGTAACCGATCGCTGTAATGACCCGCCCCCAATTGGCGTCGGCTCCATGAATGGCGGTCTTTACCAGGTTGGAGGATATGATTGCCTTGCTGACGGCACGAGCCGCCTGGTCTGACTCCGCTCCTTCCACCTGAACCTCGACTAATTTAGTGGCTCCTTCTCCATCGCGGGCGATTTCTTTGGCCAGTGTTTCACAAACTGCCGCAAGCCCTTGTTTGAAGAGAAACCAGTCCGGGTGTCCTTCATGCAGCTGGCGGTTTCCCGCTTTTCCATTCGCAAGCACGAGCACCATGTCATTTGTACTTGTATCTCCATCCACCGTGATCATGTTGAATGAGGTATCGGTGATTTCCCTCAAAGCCTGTGACAAGGCATCTGCTTCAACTGCAGCATCGGTCGTTATAAAACTCAGCATCGTCGCCATGTTCGGGTGGATCATTCCCGATCCTTTGGCCGCTCCGCCGATCGATACTTTCTGCCCATCGATTTCGAGTTCAACTGCCACCGCTTTTTCCCGGGTGTCTGTTGTTAAAATGGCCTGCCCGAATCTATTTGAATGATTGTTGTCCTGCAGCTGGGTTTGGTCAATTCCGTATTTGATTTTCTCCATCGGGAGGGGCTCACCGATCAAACCGGTAGATGCAATGGCCGTCAATTCCTCGGGGACACGGAAGGCATCCGCTCCCCACTTCCGCATTTGATAGGCATCGGCCATCCCTCGTTCGCCCGTACACGCATTGGCGATGCCGGAATTGACTAGCAGTGCCTGGATTTTCTGCCCACTGTCAATGCTTTCCTGGGTGACCTTAAGCGGAGCAGCCTGAAAAGTATTGGTCGTATAGACACCGGCTGCTGTGGCGGGAACCTCCGAATAAACCCAACCAAAATCCAGTTTCGTTTTTCGGATGCCGCAGTGGACTCCCCCAGCCGTAAACCCCCTGGGAGTGGTTATGCTTCCTTTTGGCAACAGGGTCAATTCGACCGCTTGTTTTACTTGCTCTGTCATTTTGTCGCACCCTCCTTATGGATAAATAGGTAAGTAGTTTAATCCTGTCGTGACGTCCCAGCCTTTCAATAGATTCATATTTTGAATGGCCTGGCCTGAGGCACCCTTCACTAAGTTGTCGATGACCGAAATGATCGTCAATTTTCCCGTCCTTTTATCTGCATGAATGCCGATGTCACAGTAGTTGCTTCCATAAACCTCTCTCGTTGCCGGAAGCTCGCCGTTCATCCGGATGCGGACAAACGGCTGGTCCCGATAAAACGCTTTGAACACTTCGATTATTTCATTAGTAGAAACTTGCCGGGTAAGGTCAGCATAGATCGTACTCATAATCCCCCTCGTCATCGGGATTAGATGAGTGGAAAACGTCACTTGCACAGGGTGTCCTGCTGTTCTTGTCAGAATCTGTTCGATTTCTGGTATGTGCTTATGTTGTCCTAGTTTGTAAGCTTTCAAATTTTCATTCATTTCCGGATAGTGAGTGCTTGGCGAGGTACCGCGTCCGGCTCCAGAAACACCCGACTTGGCATCGACGATGATCGAACGATCTTCGATCAAGCCGGCGTGAACGGCCGGCAGCAGTCCGAGCAATGTGGCGGTCGGATAGCAGCCCGGATTGGCTATGAGTTTAGCACCTGCAACCTCTTGGGCATAAATTTCACTTAATCCATATACCGCTGTTTTCAAATAGCTTTCATCAGCTGCAGGGGAACCGTACCATTCTTGATAGTCCGTCGGTGACTTCAGGCGAAAGTCACCAGAGAGGTCGATGCATTTTACGTCACGCTCCACAAACTGCGGCGCGAGATCTTTGCTGACAGCTGGCGGCGTGGCGAAGAAAACCACCTCGACTCGCTCAGCCAGCTCCTCTACCACAAGCTCTTCCAAAGGCTTTTCCAGCAAGCCGTCTGTGTGGGGATAAACTGCACCCAGCACCCGGCCGCTTTGTGAATGGGAAATAACCGCTTCAATTTCTGCATATGGATGATTATATAAAAACCGTATCAGTTCGATGGCCCCGTAGCCGGTCCCACCGATTATCGCTACCTTCACCGTGAATTCTCACTCCTGACCTTTCAATTGATTGGTAAATAATTATACTTTATTATGCATTTTTATACAACAGCGTTTTTTCTTTTTTTTCGAATTTTCGCCTTCATGCTTTTCTTCGACCGGATAACCTATAATCAAATCAGATGCCAGCTAAAATGGAGAGTGTTACCATTAAAATAAAACGACTTTTATTATGGAAAGAAAGGGAGAGAAGCATGACTCAAAATCAAGAAATCCAATTAGTGAAAAGACCAGAGGCAATGCCGACTGAAGAACATATTCGCATGATGGATACGGAAATGCCCGAGCCCGGAAAAGACGAGGTACTGCTAAAGACGGTGTACGTGTCGGTCGATCCGTATATGAGGGGCCGGATGAGCAGCGCCAAGTCTTACGTAGAACCATTTGCTCTCAACAAAGCCATCAGCGGCGGCGTGATTGCCCAGGTGGTAGAATCTAATGCAGAAAATCTTCAGCCAGGGGATGTTGTCACCGGAACGTTGCCATGGGCAAAATATTCCACGGCGCCAGCAGAGACGCTTAGAAAAGTAAATCCGGAACTCGGACCAGTCACGACCTCTTTAGGTGTGTTAGGCATGCCTGGATTGACTGCATATTTCGGCCTTACCGATATCGGAAAGCCGAAAGAAGGAGAGACAGTCGTCGTTTCAGCTGCAGCTGGTGCAGTTGGATCGATTGTCGTACAAATTGCGAAAATCTATGGTGCCCATGTAGTGGGAATCGCCGGCAGCGAAGAAAAAAACCGCTATTTGACCGAAGAACTGGGCGCCGACAAAGCCGTTAATTATAAAACCGACAACCTTCCGGAAGCATTGGCCGCAGCTTGCCCTGACGGTGTCGACGTCTATTTTGACAATGTCGGCGGAGAAGTGTCGGATGCAGTATATCCCCTGCTGAACGACCATGCCAGAATTCCCCAATGCGGCTCCATAGCTACTTATAATGATCCGGATGCTCAAGGGCCGCGATTGCAAATGCATATCGTCAAATCCCGGGCGTTGATCAAAGGGTTCATTGTCGGAGATTACCAGCCCCGGTTCAAAGAAGGTTTCAGCAAGCTTGCAGAATGGGTGGGAAATGGCAAGCTGACGTATGAGGAAACAATCAAAACCGGATTCGACCAGATTCCGGAAGCTTTTTTCGGTTTGTTCACAGGTGAGAACATAGGTAAACAGCTAGTCAAAACAGCCGAATTAGAATAAACAGAAACAATCAAGCCGATTTGTCGTCAGAACACGGACAAATCGGCTTTTCACTTAACTATGGACGGAATGTCCTTCTTTCCACGACACCCCTCGACAGTCTTGTGCAATTTGGGGCAGAAATGAGCAATCTTGGTGATTTTCTTTCTATGAAACTTGTACTATAATAAACACTAATTTAGTTTGTCAGGAAGAAGTTGATCCGATTGAAAAAACTGCTTATTCTATTACCTTTTATATGCTTGGCGTCCATCTTTTATTTATTCTATAAAACCACGTCTTTGCCCGCCAAAGTGGAAGAAAAAACTCCGGCAGCAAATCCATCCGTAAAACAGATCGCCGAACCGGTCGTCCAGTCTAACGCTGAGCTGCAGATTGGAGAAAAACAAACCAGCAACCCGGTACTCCGTAAAGGGGATAACTATTACTTGCCGGCCGCCCCGATTTTGGCTTATCATCCATCTACCGAACTGGCTTACGATCCGATTCTACAGGTAGCTACCGCAACGGTAGACAAAGAGACGCTGCATTTTCCCCAGTCCAGGGAAAATGGTTACCAGAACATGCTGGAAGCTTTAAAGACGGATTCAATCGAACAGGAACAAGTGATTCCCTATGAAAATAAGCTTTATGCCACGGCAGACTTCCTTAAGCAGTTCGATATCCCGATTGCTAAACAAGAACAAGATGACGAGCTTTTATTTATACTCGATATTCCCGAAGAAAAAGCGGATTTGCCTTTGGACGTGCCACTTATCGAGCAAATGGCGGCCCCCCGTCTTTATAACGGCTGCGAGGTAACAAGCATGGCCATGATTCTGAATTATCACGGGGTGAACGTGACGAAAAACGAACTGGCGGAAAATGTGAGTGTCGTCCCGCTCACCTACGAGAGCGGCTTGAAGGGAAATCCTAACGACGGGTTTGTCGGGAATATGGCAGACGGCCCAGGCCTCGGAGTCTACCATGGACCAATGCTCGATTTGGCGAAACAATATGTCGGTGACAGGGCAGTCGATTTAACCGGCAGCAGCCCCGATGCGATTTATCAATCGTTGGATGAAGGGCTTCCTGTATGGGTCATTACCACTTCCTCCTTTGCTCCTGTCGGCGGCTTTGAAACTTGGCAGACCCCGAGCGGCGAAGTGGAGGTGACATTCAGCCTGCACAGCGTGGCTGTAACCGGTTATGATGACGAATCCGTGTACATCAATGACCCATATGGAGGTAAAAACAAACCGGTGGGTCGGGACAATTTTGAAAAGGCCTGGGAGCAAATGGGCAGCCAGGCAATCGTTATCAAAGAATAAACAAGTGGCTTAGAGAGACTTAGAGATGACGTAGCAGCGATGGAATAATCGAATTCTATCATTCAATTGATCACCGCAAAGGAAAAACAACGAAGGAAAATGGTTTTGCCTGGATGGATTTCCTTTCATTCTTCCGTTTCTGACCGCTGTGTCAAGATACCAGACTTCAGCGGGATGAGTGCGAGTCGGCGCCTCCCCGCTGATAGTGAAGTATCTTGACGGAGTGGAGAGTTACACTGAATAATCGTTCGTTTTTTCTTTCTTCCCTATTCCCTTGCTCACGATGTTTATGCATCCTGATCGATAACAGCGTTTTCCAACGTCCCAATATTTTCGATTTCCATCGTAACCCGGTCTCCAGCTTTCAAAAACTGCGGCGGGTCCATCGCAAAACCGACTCCGTGCGGGGTGCCTGTCAAAATAATATCGCCCGGTTCCAGTGTCATTAGTTCCGAGAGGAAGGAGACGAGGTAAGGAACATCGAAAATCAGCTCGCTTGTACTGGAAGATTGTCGCAGCTCGCCATTGACGTAAGATTTCACTGCCAGTTTTCCCGGGTCCTCGATTTCATCCGCTGTTACAATCCAAGGACCAATCGGTGTACTTCTATCGAGTGTCTTTCCCTGAAGCCACTGCGGCGTCCGTTTCTGTAAATCACGAGCTGAGATGTCATTGCCGATTGTATATCCCGCAATGTATTGATTCGCATCTTCTCTGGAAACCCCTTTTGCACGCTTCCCGATCACCAGAGCAAGTTCGACCTCATAATCAAGTTTTTCTGTGGCCGGAGACTTTTCGATACTGTCTTCCGGACCGATCAGGGAGTTGGCAAATTTGGCAAACAGCACCGGGTGTTGCGGGATAGTACTATTCATTTCTTTTACGTGGTCTGCATAATTGGTGCCGATGCAAATGATTTTTCCCGGATTAGGCACTGGAAGCTCGAGCTTCACGACAGCTCGCTCCACTTCCGCAGTTGTCACTTGCTGCTCCACTGCATATGCATAAGCCTTCTGCGCCTGACGGATGCCTTTCCGGCCCAAGTGATAGAAATCAGTCGGATCGGATGGCAGCAACAGTGCATCCGCTTCTTCACTTTTTGACAGAAGGAACTGCCTATGGGATTCCTGGAGATCAATAATACGATCACCATGGACTGCGCCCATGCGTGGCTCTCCAAGCTTGTTTTTATAGGTATAGCTGACCAGCTTCATCTTTTTTCCCCGCTTTCAAAAAATTTCGGTAATGATATTTTTATTATAAAGGATTCATGGAACAAAAGCGCAATCGTCTGTTTAAAGGAGCACAGGCTAAAGCCGCCACGTCCTGTGGCAACGCCTGCATGACCTATATCCTGTGGGCCTCCGACAAGCTTAAGAACAGCCTCGCCGTGGCGCTTATTGCAACACAGAGGGTGGGCTTAAGACCTCGAGGGGGTAGGCGCTGGAGCTGGACGTAGCTGTTTCAGCCAATAATTATCCAGTCGATTACATTTTCATTTCCTATACAACAAAGAAAAAGCATTCAAGCTTTCTGAATGCTTTTCCAATTATTTAGGGAGAACATCAATAAATGCTTTATAATCCCGGGCTTTCACCAGTTTTTGCACGATTGCCGGGTCATCGATTACTCTGCCGAGCAAGTCATACATGGACTGCAAGTCGGCTGTGCTGTCCTTTTCCACACTGAGCAGGCAGACAAATTGCACGCGTTTCCCGCTCCAGTCAATCGCCCGATTCAAAGTACAAAACGCCAAGAATGTTTGATTCGACTGCGGGGTAATGGGATGAGGAACGGCCACCAAATTTCCGAATGCTGTAGGAGCCACAGCTTCCCTCTCTTCCACTGCCGCAAGGAAGGTCCCGTCCACCAGTTTTTTTTCTGTCAAAGTGTCGGCGAAAAACTCCAGGACCTCCTGTTTCGAAGTGAAATCCTTTTGTAAAAACACCAAGTCCTGCTTAAAGTAATCGGCGATACTATGTTTCGGATCGGCTACAAATGTCTCGATCTTCTTCAAATCGGCGTCTCCGAGAATGGTGTTCACTTCGATGACCGGCACCGGAAGTTGCTCAGAAATCGGAATCGAGCTTACGATAAAATCAATGTCTTGAAAAGATGCCTGATTCAACCTGTAGTACTCAGTCGTCCCGACAACGTCCAGCTTTTCTCCGAATTGTGATTTGAGCTTATAAAACAGTAACTGTGCACTGCCCATCCCGGAGGCACAAACAACCAGGCACCGCTTCGGTCCTGTTTTCAGTTTTTGCCTCTCGATGGCCGCCCCAATATGCAACGCCAAGTAACCGATTTCATTCTCGTCGATTTTGGCATCGGTGTATTCTTCGAGCACAAGACCAGCAATAAGACCGGCTTCAAAGGCCAACGGGTAATTGCTCTTGATGTCCTCCAACATTGGGTTCCGAATATTCATTCCGTATTTATAGCGATTGATGGCCGGCTTCAAATGAAGGCCCAGGCTGATGATCAGCTCTTGGTCTTGCTTGATGCCAAGTGCCAGTTTTTCTTCGATTCGGTCGAGGATGCTCATCACCACTTGATAGATATCATCCTCCATCACCTGATCGATTTCCATACCGGTCTGATACAGCATTTTTGTCCCTAGTAAATGAATGGCTATATAGGCAACCTCTGGCTGCGGAAAAGCGACTTGAAAGCTTTCCTCGACCCGCCCGACGATTTTCTTGGCGACCTGGTATTCCTTTTTGTCGAGAATGTCATCCAAATCTTTATTGTACAACGAGACATGGTATCCATTTTTTATCCGTTGATAAGCGATTGCCAAATGGATAAATAAATTGTTGATGGCAATATCGGACAGGGTCAGTCCGTTTTCCTTGATTTGATTCATGATGATTTTCCAAATAACCGTCAAGTCTTCCTTCGCCAGGGATGTCAGCTGGTCATTCAACAGATTTTGCCCGGCCTCTTCGCTACGGTCAAAAATATACTCCGCCATACAAAAGCGCAGTTTCAACTCACTGCCGGTGGCTTTCAAGCCATAATTCGGACGGCTTTCCAAATGGATATCATAGTTAGCCAATATTTTTTTTGCATTCTTTAAATCATTTTGAATCGTAGACTTGCTGATGTGCATTTCATCTGCCAAGTCATCCAGCTTCAAGTAATGATCTGTTAGCAGCAGCCTTCTGATCAGGTAAGCGATCCGTTCCTCCGGAAGATCAGGAAGGAGCGTGCCTTCACCTGTTTCCTCTTCCAAAACCTCCTGAAGAAACTTGCGAAATCGTTGGTCATCCTTGATGTAGAGCTTATATCCAGTTCCGCGAATCGATTCGATTTCTGCTCCGTTATGGAAGAGTGTGGCGTCGAGCTGTTTGACATCCTCCCTTGTCGTCCTGGATGTCACTTGATTGATGCTGGCCAAGTAGTCACTTGTCAATGGCGAACGGGCTGCCATTAATTCACGCAGTATGGTGATGGTCCGGGAGTTCATCTAAACGCCTCCTTTCATCGAGGGCTGACTCGTTCCTTCACGCGGAAAAAAGGTTCTGATGGCATCAGAACCTTTTCCAACTGAAAGGATTTTTCCCAATCCACGATTGGTTGCGAGGTACTGTTCTTTTATTATACTACTGTTTCAAAAAATTGTGGCAAGTGTGCTTTATGCGCTTCCAGCATTTCATCGAGAATCTGTTTGGCAACCGTGTCGGATGGGACAAGCGGGTTGATCGTCATGGCAAGCAGTGCTGTACGATAATCACCAGTCACAGCTGCTTCAGCCGCTGTCCGCTCAAACGATTTGATTTGCTGGACAAGTCCCTGTACAGGGACAGGTAATTCTCCTACCTGAATCGGTTTCGGTCCATCCTTGGTGATCACACAATTGACTTCGACAGCCGATTCTGCAGGGATGCCGGAAATTGCTCCGTTGTTTCTCGTATTGACCGGCTGGATATCCCCCCTGTTGTTGTAAATCGAGTCGATCAGGCTACAGGCAGCATCACTGTAATAAGCTCCTCCCCGCTCTTCAAGCTGAGGAGGTTTGATCGCCAATTCTGGGTCGCTGTACAGTTCAAACAATTCCTTTTCCAACTGCTGGACAACCTCTGCGCGCGAGCCCGCTTCGTTTGCTTCTTTTTTCTCCTGGTTCAGCATTTTATCTGTTTGATAATAATAACGATGATACGGACATGGAAGGACTTTCAATGCCCGGATGAATTCCGGCTCCCAGCCGAGATCGACGATGTTTTTCATCGTCATGCTCTCCCCGCTTGTCAGTTTATCCAATACCTGGCTGGTAACTTCTTCACCGTCCAAGTAAACGCGGAGTCCGAAAACCATATGGTTCAAACCGGCAAAATCAATGTGTACTCTATCGGGTTCGACTTCCAGCATCTCCGCCACGCTCATCCGCATTCCGATCGGCACATTGCAAAGCCCGACCGTTTTTTTGATGTCGGTATAACGCAAGACAGCTTCTGTCACCATCCCGGCTGGATTGGAAAAGTTAATTAGCCAGGCATCAGGGCATAACGCCTCTATATCCTTGCATATGTCCAGTATCACAGGGATTGTTCGCAAACCTTTAAACAAACCACCAGGACCATTGGTCTCCTGTCCGATGACATCATATTTCAGAGGGATTTTTTCGTCTTTGGCACGTGCCTCCAACAATCCCACCCGAATTTGCGTCGTAACAAAATCTGCTCCAGGCAGCGCTTCCTTGCGGTCATAGGAAAGCTTGATTTCCATCGGGACACCCGCTTTTTTCACCATTCGTTTGGCAAGTGCTCCTACGGTTTCCAGCTTATCTTTACCTTCCGGAATATCGACGAGCCACAGTTCCCTTATCGGAAGCTCGTTATACCGTTTGATAAACCCTTCTACCAACTCAGGTGTGTAGCTTGATCCCCCACCGATAGTCACCACTTTGATACCAGTCATTATTTTCACGCCTCTCCACTGTTATCGTCATTGCTCTTAGTCAAATCCGCAAAAAAAGGATGGAAAAAAAGACGCAGCGGAATGATTACAATCAATCGGTTCCCGCTGCGCCTCCCCTAATCAGTCGCAGCAAGGTTAAAAGCCATTATTTTCTGCAACTTGTTTGATCCAATCAGCACTTTTCTTCGGTGTTCTTTCTTTTGTTTCTATATCTACGGAAAAGAATCCATATCTATTCTTATAAGCATTCATCCAGGACCAATTATCCATGAATGACCATAAATGATACCCTTTTGTATTGGCCCCTTCTTCGATTGCTTTATGAAGCCATTCTAGATGACCTTTAATAAATTCGATTCGATAATCATCCTGGATTTGGCCGTTTTCGATAAAGCGATCCTCGTCCTGGACACCCATTCCGTTTTCAGATATGAAGGATTCGATGTTGCCATAGTTTTCTTTCAGATTCATCATGATATCGTAAATACCTTTTTCGTAAATCTCCCAGCCGCGATATTTGTTCATTTTCCGGCCCGGCATCTCGTAATGATCAAAGAACCATTCCGGCATGAACGGACTGTAAGGGTTAGGCAGGGTTTCTTTCGCTTTGACACGGCGAGGCTGATAATAGTTAACACCAAGCAGATCCACTGTGTTGTTTTTGATCAATTGTTTATCGCCTTGTTCTGTCACAGGCAGCTGGCCATGTTCCTCTAGGATATCGATCAATTCTTGTGGATATTCCCCTAAAACAGACGGATCTAAGAAACTGCGGTTGAAGAACAAATCAGCAATACGGGATGCCCTTAAGTCAGCCGGGTTCTGGCTTCTCGGGTAAGAAGGAGTCAGATTCAAGATGATACCTATTTTTCCCTCTTTGATATCAAATGTGCGGAACGCCTCGACTGCCTTGGCGTGCGCCACCATCGTATGGTACCCAACCTGAGCAGCCCGCTTGGCATCGACTACGTTCGGGTAGTGGAAATCATACAGATATCCGCCCTCAACCGGAACGATTGGCTCGTTGAACGTAAACCACTTGCTTACTCTGTCGCCAAACAATCGGAAAGCATGCTTGGCATATTCGGCATAAGCCTCCACGACGCCCCTGCTTTCCCAACCGCCCTCGTTTTGCAGTTCAAGGGGCATGTCGAAGTGATACAAATTGACAAACGGCTCAATGTCGTTGGCAATCAATTCATCGATTACATTATTATAAAAGGTGACTGCCTCTTGATTCACTTCTCCGCGACCTCCGGGGATAAGACGGGACCAGGAAATCGATAGACGAAACGTATTATGGCCGATTTGCTTCATCAGCTGGACATCTTCTTTATAGCGATGATAGAAATCAGAAGTGGTCTGTGGTCCTACTCCTTCAAAAAAACGGTTCGGCTCTTGATCATACCATTCGTCCCAAATGTTTCGGCCTTTCCCGCCTTCCTTGGCAGCTCCTTCGATTTGCGTGGCAGAGGTAGCGCTTCCCCACCAGAATCCTTCCGGAAATTTGTATTGAACAGACATAGCTATTACCTCCAGTTACTTGTGTCGATATATTTCGATGATTTCCACGGCTAAATCTCTGACGGTCATCGAGGTCATCAGGTGGTCCTGTGAATGCACGAGAATCACATTCACAGAAGCCCCCTCCCCGCTTGCTTCTTCTTGAAGCAATTTTGTTTGATAACCGTGCGCTTTGCCAAGCTCCTCGCCTGCTTCTTCGATGAGACGGTCGGCTTCAGCAAAATTTCCTTCTTTTGCCTCCTGGATTGCTTCCATGGCACTCGACTTGCCATTCCCAGCGTACAAGATGATTTGAAAAGCAATTTCTGTTAAGTTATCCATCGGTTATTCCACCTTCGAGTCTCAAGTTAGTTACATATTTACCGTTTCATTCCGCTGCTCTTCCGCAGAATTTTCATTTTCATAATATTGTTTATCCATGATTTTCAGGAACGGCCACCAGATGACAAACACCACAGCGATGTTGACCAATTGCAAGGCCCCGCCCTGCCAGCTGTTGCCTGTCGCCAAGAATCCACTCAGCACGGTTGGCGTTGTCCATGGCACGATGACACCATTCGGATAAGGAACCATACCAGAAGCCATCGCAAAATAAGTGATGAACGTAACGATAACAGGCGCGATCAACCAAGGAATGATGACCAACGGATTCATGATGATCGGAAGACCGAATATCACCGGTTCGTTTACATTAAATATTCCTGCCGGTGCTCCCAATTTACCCAATTCTTTCAATTGACGACTTCGCCCGATCAGGAAGATACCGATGATAACCGCCAAAGTCATACCCGATCCGCCGATTCCGACGATGAAGGTATCAATGAACTGCTTGGTGACAATGTTCGGAAGTTCCTGCCCGGCATTGAAAGCATCCAGGTTTTGGTTGTTCAAAGCATACCAGATTGGGTCAAATACAGAGTTGACGATAATCTGACCATGAAGACCGAAGAACCAGAACAATTGAATCAGCAATACTGCAATCAATGTAGCCGGCAGTCCGCTTCCAAGTGCTGTAAGTGGTTCTTGGATCAAGGTATAGATGAAGTTTTGTACGGTATCGAATGGTGTGTAGCTGAAAATGATTCTGACAACCAGGAATATAGACAATGTCAACGTAATTGGAATAAGGGCACTGAAGGAACGGGATACTGCGTCCGGTACACCTGCAGGCATTTTGATCGTCCAATCTTTTTCTACAAAGAAACGGTACAGTTCAGCCGCAAAGAAAGCGGTGAAAATACCAAGGAACATCCCTTCCGCTCCCAAGCTTGCAGTCGGGATGACCCCGCCGACTTGCTCGACAGTTTTATTTGCCGTTTCGAAATCGATGACTTGCGGTGTAAGAATCAAGAATGAAGCCAGGGCAACCGCACCGCCATAAATCGATTCGCCTCCATAATGCTCTGTCAGCTTATAGCCAATGCCGATAATGACGAACAACCCCATAATGCTCAAGGTGGAAGCAGATGCAGGGCCTAAAGCCGCCTGGTATGCTTCGTATGCACTTTCACTGATCCACTGATCAAGGAAAGGAAAATTGGCGATTACGACAAAAATGGAACCGAAGATGATGAATGGCAAAGCAACCATAAAGCCGTTACGCAATGCGGTCAAATAGCGGTTGTTGTTTAATTTGTCCGCTATCGGCATCAGAATGTTTTCTAAAACCTCCATGAATTTGTTCACGTTTATTCTCCCCTTTTTTCCAAAACGGCCCGCCGTATCCAACGTACTTTGCCACGCTGGTTTGAACGGGCCTGTTTTATTCTGTTAAACTATCATTCACCCATTAGTTCTAAAGCTTTATTCAAAACAGCCGCGCCATCGACTCTGCCATAAGATACCGGGTCGATGACATCAAGCGGAATGCCAACTTCCTCTGCTGTTTTGGAAAATTTCTTTTTCATAAAACGCATTTGCGGTCCGATCAACAGTACATCGGCACGCTCCATTTCTTTCGGTGCTTTATCTTGTGCGACAGCCCAAATTTCAGCTTCGATGCCTTTTGCCTCTGCCGCCTCTTTCATTTTCGAAACCAATAAGCTGGTGGACATTCCTGCTGAACATGCGAGTAATATATGTTTCATCTATAATTCCTCCTCAGATGCTGTTATTTTGTATCTGCTTTCATTGTAGGTTACAACCGCTTTCATGAACACACATTGTTTTTCCGTTGCACAACGGAAATGATTATGCGCTTACATTTTGTTCCGTTGGCTTAGGGAGGTGTAAACCGATAGGTAAAGCTGAAAAGTAGTAAATACTTGAAACTTTCAGCATTAAATAATCGTATAGGAATAGATTAAAAATTTTTCAGGTTGCCTCATTCAAACAAATGGAGAGGAATAATAATATGGGAAAACCAAAGTTTCGTGGACTAGGAATTATCCTTGGCGTTGGGATTGGTACTAGCGTCGGAGTGGCCATTGATCAAGTAGCGATAAGTATAGCAATCGGCATTGTGTTAGGATTAACAATTGGTTCTATGGTAGACAAACGGAATCAACACTAAAGGTAGGATTTGATATATTTTCGGGGAGGGTGCAGATGGGGACTGTCAATGAACTGACAACACCGGAAGAATGGAAAGATACATGGGAAAGTTCGATGAATTCACCAATATTAGTCTTTAAACATAGTACTTCTTGTATGATTAGTGCAAGAGCCTTCAAGCATGTAAAGGCTTTTTTTCAAACATCTGGTGAAGATAAAATAGATTGCTATATGGTAAAGGTTATCGAAAGCAGAAGATTATCACATCAGATTGCAAATGATACAAACATTCCTCATAAATCACCTCAAATTCTTCTGATAAATAAACAACAAATTGTATGCAACGCCTCGCATTGGAAAATAACAGAAGACCGTATAAGGAAAGCGGTTATATAAAAAAACGTTGAAAGCTTGCTTCATTGGAAACAAGGAGTTATCGATGCGATTTCCCTTATTACTTAAGGATATACCAACACTACACTTTAATAGATCCTATAAAGCAGGCTGCCCCATTACGTTTTTTACTTGCGGGACAGCCTATTTTTCAATGCTGTTGCTTTATTTTCTTATGAATCCAAATGGCTGCTTGCATGCCGTCACCCATGGCGATGGTCACTTGTTCCGAGTGGGCGACGATATCTCCGGCAGCAAAGACGTTTTCGACATTCGTCATCTTGGTTCTGGGGTCTACAAGAATGTGCTTGTTTTTGTATAATTCGACGCCCAACTGCTCGGCGAGCTGGGATCGTACTTCATTACCGCCCATTGCTACAAAGGCATGATTCGTTTCCAGATTGCTGCCGTCCTCGAGCTTCACGCCTCTGATTTGATCCCCATCGGCCTTCAATTCAACAATCGATTGGTCAATCGGTTTAATACCTCGGGAATCAAGTTTGCTTTGCATCTCCTCTTCAATCGGCTGTCGTCCATGATTGATCAACTGGATTTGGCTGGTCCAATTGGTCAATGCGAGCGCCATTCCTGCCGCCGCATTGCCGGAGCCAATGACAACCACCTTTTTATCCAGCACTTCATACCCGTCGCAATCAGGGCAAATATAAACGCTAATACCGAGACAAGGCGGCAATTGTTCAAGTTCCGGCAAATGGTCCTTAATCCCCGTTGCAATCAAAATCGTCTTTGTTTCGTGATTACTGTTACTAGTAGCAACAGAAAATAACTGGTCCTGCTTGTTGACCTGCTCTACGGTTTCTTCAATAAAGTTTACTCCGAGTTCTTCGGCCTGTAGCCGACCGGTACGGCGCAAGGTGGCACCGCTTATCCCTTCTGGCCAGCCAAGAATATTATGATAACAGCGGCAAATACTGGACCGGCCGTCTGCGGCATCGATAACCAGAACATTGTCACGGTAACGGCCCAACTGGATAGCCGCCTGCAGCCCGGCGATTCCGCCACCGATAATGATACAATCGTAAGCCACTATTCCGCCTCCATTCATCACGAGTTGTTGTCATTAGTGTAAACAGAAGCTGTAGTTTCACGGCTGTTAGTTTTTAACAAAGAGAAACGTTCCTGTTGTGCAGTTAAAGAACAAGAAACATTAACAATGGAATCGTGATGATGCTCAGCAATGTACTGAGCAGCGTAGCGCTTGATACGAATCCAGGTTTTGTTTGGAATTGCAGGGCATAAATCGTGGTGTTCGCTGCCGTCGGAGTAGCGGCGGTCAATATCATGATCGCTTTGACCATATCGTCGACCGGTAAAAAAAATGCAATCGCGAACGCTATGACCGGGGCAAGAAGCAGTTTGATCGACAGTGAAGCACCCAACTTTCGATAATCCAATTGTTTCAAGGAAATACTGGCAAGCTGCATCCCCAAAACAATCATTACAGTCGGAATTGTTGCATCGGCCACCATGCTGACTGCCGACATCACTTGGTCTCCGATTCCGATTTGCAATCCATTCAACAGCAGCCCCAATATCGCGCCATAGACAATCGGTACTTTGACCACTTCCTTCAAAGGGGAAAATGACTGTCCGCCCTGATCACTGCCCTTGGCAGCATAGTAAATGCCTGCCGTACACATGATCAACTGCTGCAAAACCATCAAAATTACCGCGTAATGAAAACCTTCCTCCCCGAAAAGAAGCAATATCAACGGCGCTCCGTAATTCCCGTTATTCATAAACGCAGAAGCAAGGATAAAGCCACTGGTCGTGTTTTTATCCCAACGATTGAGCCAAGCAAGAAGATAACAAATCACAATGGATACCGCACATAACACGACTAAATAAATGCTCAAATAAACATAATCAAGCGTGATTTCATTCTGATAAAACGTCCGGAAAGCCAAAAAAGGCGACATTAGATAAATGGCAATGGTCGAAACAGGCTTTAACTCGAACTTCCATACTTTCTGCCCGATGAAACCAAGAGCGAACACTCCAAAAATCGGGATAAGGACTCCAAAGAATTCCACCATTCTACCCCCTACATAAGAAAAGGGACCTTTTTCAGATCCCTTTACAGTTTTATTCCTTATTGATTGTGCCACCATTTTCAGAAATCACTTGCTGGTACCAGAAAAAGCTGTTTTTCCTGATCCGTCGTAAATCTTTTTCCCCTTCTTCGTCGCGATTGACATAAACAAAGCCGTACCGTTTCTGATAGCCGTTCAGCCAGCTCAGCAAATCGGTGAACGACCAGACACAGTATCCGAGCAAATCCACCCCGTCCGTTATCGCCTGCTGACACTGCTGCAAATGACTTTTTATATAGTCTATCCGATAATCATCCTTGATGACGTCATTATCCTCTAATTGATCGAACTCACCCAGTCCGTTTTCGCTTATCAAAATCGGAAGTCCGTACCGGCTTGTAATCCGGCGCATACCGATCCGCAGGCCGACAGGATCGATCTCCCAATCCCAATTAGTCGCTTCCAGGTTCGGATTTTTCTTGGTTTTGTACAATCCAGGAATACCTGTTTCCGGTGTCGTGCCCTTTTTTCCTGACGTGTTCATTCCACCGGAACCAACTCCCCCTTCCAGAGGATTGTGTTCATATGTAGTCGTCCGGTAATAATTGACCCCCATGAAGTCGGGCTTTCCTTGTGCCAGCAGTTCCAAATCGCCGTCTTCCATTTCAGGGGCCAATCCGTTCCGCTCCAAATAGTCCCATGCTGCCTTAGGGTATTTCCCCCAAGCGTACACATCCATCCACCAGTGGCTTAAGAACTCCTCGGCATTCTCAGCTGCCAACACATCCTCCGGTTTGGAAGAATACGCATAGGCAGGGCTGTACGCGAAACTCGGTCCTATCTTGCCGTTCGGCACATATTTATGGAAGTCGGAAATCACCTTGGCATTGGCAAGACTGGCATGATGGTTTGCCTGATACATCCGCTTCCGATCCTGGACGCCGGGGGGATGCAAGGCGAGCTGATAACCCAAACTGATGAAAACATTTTGCTCATTGAGACTGACCCAATACTTTACCCGATCACCAAGCCGCTTGAACAACGTGACACTGTATCGGTAGAAGTCATCAATCACCTGTCGTGATTCCCATCCGCCGTATTGTTCCTGGAGCGCCTGCGGCAAATCCCAGTGATACAACGTGACGATCGGTTCAATGTCGTGTTTGAGCAGTTCATCGACCAGCTGATCATAAAAATCGAGACCCTGCTCGTTTACTTCCCCGTTTCCGTCCTTTATGACCCGTGGCCAGGAAACGGAGAAACGATAAGATTTCAAGCCCATCTCCGCCATTAATCGGACATCTTCCCGCCAGCGATGATAATGGTCTACTGCCACATCACCATTGGTACCCTTATATGTTTTGCCAGGTATCCGGACGAACTCGTCCCATATCGATGGAGATTTACCTTCTTCGTTCCATGCCCCTTCGATTTGATAGGCTGCCGAAGCAGCTCCCCATAAAAACCCATCTGGAAATGCTTGCAACTGCTTATGTAACATTTCATTTCCTCCTCTTTCGGATCATATTTCCTTCTACTTCGCCTTCCGTTTCCTGCCTGCTTTTTTTATCACCTGGTTGATTACTTCAGAAAACACAAGCCCAATGGCAATCGCTCCTGAAATCAATCCCGCTTTTGCAGCCAGTTGGACCCCTGCATTATAGTCATTCTCCACGAGATTGCGCATGGCGTCATAAGCCAGTCCACCTGGTACCAGCGGAATGATGCCAGAAACGTTGAAAATGATTACAGGTGTTTTATAATATTTTGCACATACTTGGCTTAACCCGCCGACCAAAAATGCACCTGCTAGTGTTGCCGGGACTGCATCGGTCCCCTCGGATGCCAATCCATAATACAGTACCCAGCCAAGCATCCCGACCAATCCGCATTGTATCAATGCTTTGCGTGGTGCGTTGAAAAGCACGCCGAAGCCGGCGGCTGCTATAAAGCTGGTGATCAGCTGTTCTCCCATACCATCCAAACCTTTCTATCAAACAAATGAAATTCCGACAGCGATCCCAGCACCGATGGCACATGCTGTCAGCAGCGCCTCTGCACCTTTGGATAAGCCGGCA
This sequence comes from Sediminibacillus sp. JSM 1682029, assembly GCF_041366435.1. Taxonomy (NCBI): domain Bacteria; kingdom Bacillati; phylum Bacillota; class Bacilli; order Caryophanales; family Bacillaceae; genus Sediminibacillus; species Sediminibacillus sp. JSM 1682029. Next base: position 229,972 of record NZ_JBEWYY010000003.1, on the reverse strand, counting down.
ACGAGATGCCCGGCCATCAAATCGCGGACAGCGTTGGTGATCAATAAACCTGGTACCAGCGGCATGACAGCCCCAATGATTATTTTATCCATTTCAGCGCCAAGCTGGAGGTGAATAAACAGAAGGGACAACAGACCGATAATCACAGATGCCAGAAACTCAGCAAAAAAGCGGATTTCCACCCAATCATGAAATCTTTCCATTGCCAAATAGCCGGCAGCACCGGCCAACATCGCCGGTACAAAATCAAGCCAGCTCCCATCAAACATGATTGCAAAGCAGCCGCTTACCAGTGCCGCTGCAATCACTTGGAAGAAGAGCGAAAAGCTATAACTGTCCAAATCGGTTTGTTTCAGCTGATCATTTGCTTCCGCCATGGAAAGCTCGCCGTTTGTAACCTGCCGCGATATACTGTTGACAATGGCTATTTTATGCAAGTCCGTCGAGCGTTCAGAAATCCGCATGAAATTGGTCGGGTCCGTTCCGTCTATTGAAAAGATAATGCCTGTGGGAGTTACATAGCTTTGAGAGGCAGTCTTTCCGAATGAAGCAGCAATCCGCTGCATGGTATCCTCGACGCGGTGTGTTTCTGCCCCGCTTTGCAGCATGATTTTCCCTGCCAGCAGGCAGACACTCGTAATACTTGGCGGTGTTGATTTTACATCCATATCCATCTTCTCCGTAATCAGCTTATATTGGTATTATAAGAGCAAATACTGACGAAAAACAATGACAACGGACTGCTTTTCCATAGCCGGGAATAAAGAATGTCATTTTCGGCATCCTGGTACCTGATCAGAGTGACTCAAAGCTTCATATGATTACTGGATAAGATATCAAAGCAATTAAATAACGAAGTTTTTTTATATCCATATAATCCCCTTTTTATAATCATCGCCAACTACCAATTCACATATTATCATATTTTTTCTAACACGCTTTTATGTGTTATAATAGTTATAACAATTATAACAAGGATGTGATCTTTTGGAACAATTCGATAGAAAAGTTACTAAGATTGGAAATAGTCTTGGCATTACCCTCCCCACTGAATTACTTAAACAAGTTGGTTTAGCCCAGGGAGATGATATCCAAGTTGAAGTTAAAGATGGAAAAATTGTGTTGAGAAAAAAAGAACAGATAACACTTCCTGAAGGCGTTGATGCTGAATTCATGGATGTTTTAAATGACGTCATAAAAGAGCATGACAAGGCATTTAAAGGGTTAGTAGATAGATGATGTGTGAAGTCATTTATTTAACGACAAATCAAGTTATCGCTATTAATACCGTTCAAATTCGACTATATTCCCCTGCTGAGCCAACTGGAGTTAAAGATCCAAAATTACTTGACTCAGCTTTAAATCGTCCTAAACAATCAGTGTTTGGTAGTGACGCTTATCCTACAATTTATGAAAAAGCAGCTGCACTTTTCGAATCAATTGCAAAAAAACACGCTTTTCATAATGCGAATAAACGAACGGCTTTAGCTTCATTAATTGTTTTCCTGAAAATAAACCATCATCTTTGGACGATGGGAATTGAAGAAGAACAAGATTTCATAGTTGATGTGGTTAATCATAAATTCACGTTTGAAGAAATAGTTTCAACGATTAAAAATCATACAGAAAGACTTTAAATCGATTCCCGATTTAATTTGAGAATGGACTTTTAAAGTTTTTACAGGAAGTCTGTATTCCAGAAACACCTCCATTAGCACAGTAGAAAAAACCTTATTCTTGCCTAGTTTTCCTGAATCCATAAAAGGTACGTGATGAACGATTAGCAAGTCTTATGTTTATATGCATTTATTATTGGTAAATCAGGCGGACTAATATTAGAAGGAAGTTCAGTCAAATTAAAAAACTTTAATTCTTGAACTTCATTTTCTTCTCTTCTTAATCCTCCCTCATAGTCCCTGCATATGTAAGCTGTCACCACATTATATACTTCATCTCCATGAGGATATTTATAGTAAAAATCTTGTCCTGAAAAGACTTTGAATAAAATTAATTGATTTGCTGTCAAACCAGTCTCTTCAAATAATTCCCTTTTTGCTACTTCTTCTAACGTTTCTCCAATCTCTAACGAGCCTCCAGCTAATCCCCAACAATGATTGTCCTTACGAAGTTGTAATAATAACTCACCATTTTTATTTACAAGAATTACACAGGCACCAGTCATAATTAAAGGGCGACTACCCACTATTTTCCTTAAATCCATAATATATCCCATAACTTCCTCCGATTTTGTGCTTACCTTTACTTCCACATAAAAAGCCACTAATCCTGCTTGGATCAGTAGCTGGTTTTCTTTTATTGCATCGTTACTTTTAGTGAAGACAATCACAAAGACGCCAAAAAGAAAAAGACAGCAGTGAAATTTTGATTCCTTACTGGTTGGCTTGAAATAGGAAAGAATTTAGCATTTGATAAACGAGTAGAACAAATGCCTATTTCAGAGTGTCAAATGTCTAACTACACAACGGTTGAGATGTTGCGGAGTGCATAAAAAGAGACCTCGTAATAGAGGTCAATAAACTTTTGTACTGTAATATACCCATCGTCTTTAAGTCTTGTAATTTCAGTGGATTTCTTTACTCCGCAGATGGATATTTTTGGAACCCCACTTTCTAAAAATCTCCTTTTACCTTTACCAGCCCTTTATGGCTTTTTGATCAAAAAATTAAAAAACCGGTTGACTCTCACGTTACGTGATAGCTTATCGTTACAAAGGAAGGGAGGTTTTAAACCATGGGAATGACAGTAAAACAAGTCGCCGATCTAGTCGGAATCAGTGTGCGCACACTCCATCATTATGATGAAATCGGATTGCTGCCTCCATCTGACATATCTTCCGGAGGGTACAGAATCTATTCCGACAAGGATTTAGAGCAGCTCCAACAAATTCTCTTTTATAAGGAACTCGGATTTTCTTTAAAGCGGATCAGTGAAATAGTAAACGCCCCTTCCTTCAACCGCCAAGAAGCCCTGGAAACCCAGCATAGCATGCTGCTGGAAAAAAGGCGCCGGCTCGATAACATGATTGCATTGGTCGCACAGACAATTCAATCAGCAAAAGGAGAGATTGAAATGACGAATGAAGAAAAGTTTGCCGGGTTTGATTTCAGCCAAAACCCTTATGAGCAAGAAGCACGGGATCGATGGGGAAATAAGGCCGTCGATGACTCGAAGCAAAAAATCGGAAACATGACGAAAGAAGAGCAGCAGGCTCTGGGTGAAGAAATGAATAAGATTTACCGGTGCCTTGCCGGCTTACGCCACCAAGACCCTGCATCAGATGAAGCACAGACTGCTATTGGAGACTGGTTCCATTTGTTGAACAGGATGGGCAGCTATTCGCCCGATGCCTTCAAGGGGCTGGGCCAAATGTATGTCGACGATGAGCGGTTCACGAAAAACATCGACCGGTTCGGACCGGGCCTTGCCATATTCATGCGGGATGCCATGGCGGTTTTTGCCGACAACCGCAAATGATCAGTAATGAAAACCCAGGTGCCATGAAGGGACCTGGGTTTCTTTTTTCTGTTTGCATATTACGTTTTTTTCTTCACATTGTGAACGGCATCTTCATGTTGTTTCATGTGAATCACGAGAAGCGCCCTTCCGTCCGGGAAGCATAAAGAAATCATCGATATGCGTATAATCACCCGCCATACGCCCAATCACCTTTAATGCTTCCGGATCCACTTTATCTTTTTCCATATATACTTCATCCTGGATATGGAAACAAACCAGCCTGCCCAGCACGAGACTGTTGCTTCCGATATCGATGATACGATCGAGCTCACATTCCATTTGAACAGGAGCAGCTGCAACGCGCGGAGGACTTACCTTCTCACCCGGAACGGCTGCAAGGCCGGTTATCGAGAATTCGTCCGTTTCAGGAGGATGTGCTTTGCTTGTTTCGTTCATTTGATTGGCAAGCTGTTCATTGACAATGTTGACGACAAATGCTTTTGTAGCCCGGACATTTTCCAGCGTGTCCTTTACTCTTCCTGATCCACCGACAGAATAACAAAGGGTGATCGGGTCCATGGAAGCCACGGTGAAAAAGCTGAAAGGTGCCAAATTGGGGATGCCTTCCTCATTGATTGTCGACACCCAGGCAATCGGACGTGGAACTACCGCTCCCTTGACCAGCTTGCTCATGTCTCGTTCTGTAAATTGCGATTGCTCAATTTTCATCCCTATTCCCCCTCGTCTTTTGACTGTCATCCTTATTCTGGAACAGTTTTTTCTCCCGCCATTTTCCATAGCGGTAATAAAGGAAAGCAAACAAGCTGCTGATAACGAAACTTATACCCATTCCAAAGGCGATACCGGTTTCCCCTAGTAGTTCCGAACATAAGTAGGTCAGCGGATAACGCAACACCCAGAAAGAGATAATATTCAGGATAAGCACCTGATACATGGCCCCTGCTGCACGTACCGTTCCATTCAGGATAAAATTGATTCCCAAAAAAGGATAAAAGAAAGCAACGATGCGTAAATAGTGACTGCCGAATTGCACCGGTCCTGGCTCCTGAATAAACAATTTGATAGCGACTTCAGCCATTATCACCAGCAACAGGGCCAACAGAAGCATGATTCCCAAGTTATACAACAGCCCGTATGTTGTAATTTTGCTAACCCGGTCCCATTTGCGTACGCCGATGTTTTGTCCGGCCATGCTGTTGACAGCCGTTCCCAACGCTTGGGCAGGAAGCATGATGACACTGTCCAGGCGCTGAGCAGCGCTGAAGCCTGCGACCACCGCTTCTCCATGAGATGTCACCACACTCATGATCGCCGCCACTCCAGCAGATATGACCGACATCTGCAATCCCGAAGGTACGCCAAGATTCAATATCAACAGTACTTCTTCCCGTTTTGGCAGTTTAGGGACAGTGAATGGCACGAGTTGATGCTTACGTACATAATAAATGCCATATAAAAAAGCGCTTCCCTGGGACAGAATGGTTGCATAAGCAGCCCCATCCACTCCTAATCCAAACCCGCTGATCAACAGTGGATCCAAAAAAATATTCAAGACTACTGCAATCGTGACGAATCGAAGCGGAGTCCGGCTGTCTCCAACCGCTCGCAGTACGGTGCCAATGAAGTTATACCCCAATAAGAAAAGGATACCGAGCGCATTGATCCGCAAGTATGTGACTGCTTCTCCCATCATGGCCTCCGGAGTGCCGAGCAAACCCAATATTGTCTCGGCGAAAAGGAAACCTACGATTCCCAGGAAAATGGCCATGGCCGTCAGCACTACAACAAAAGCATTGAGATAACGCTTCAATCCCTCTTCATTGTCTTTTCCTTTTTGCTGGGACAGAATCGTCAGAGTGGCATTATTTATTCCGATAATAAAAGATAAGATAGTAAAGATGACCGTACTGGAAACGGCGACCGCGCCTAACGCATTTCCACCGAGCAAGTTTCCCACCCACAAACTGTCCGTAAACTGATACGAAACCTGCAGCAGGTTGGTGAAAATGATCGGAGCCGAAAACGCCAGCATCTGTTTCACTATGTTACCTTCCGTAAAATCTTGTTGTCTGCTCAATAGTAAGACTCCCTTAGCTCGTCTTTCTCCTCATCTTATCACGGTGATAACAGAAAATCATGAAGCATGGCTTGGCAGTGGGAAAGAATACACAAAACCTATCGAGGATCAGAAACCATGTAAGGTTTTCTCACCGAACTGCTGTCAGTTCGAACAGCATCTTTTAAAATAAGGATATATTAACGACGAAGGAGCGCTGAAATGGCTTTTTTGAGAGAAGCGGTCGACAAACAAAAGCGGGCAATGATCCAACAGTTGGTAGTTGAAGGACTAATCAGTATCGATGACCGGGACATCTATCAAAAAACGATCAGTGAACTGGCGGATGAGTATGCGGATGTTGCAGCTGTTTCCCAATTGACCAGAAAAGCTGCAGAGAAAAATACCAGGCGAAAAGGAGTATCGATCCATGATTGATCAGGAGGCAGTGGACTTAGCAAAAAAGATCGTCGAGCTTGATTTGAAAAGGGATGAAACATGGGAGAACTTGGCTGCCCTTGCCGGAGATAAAGCGCATGAGTTACTGCGCAGAGTCCAGAACAGCTAAACATTAAAAACGACTAAGACAAAGGCGCACACCCAAAACAGAAAAACCGGACAATCATTCGAAAACCCCCAGCATTCGAACTTGTTCGGTTTTTCTGTTGTAATTATTCGTATAACGAAAAATGAACTGAAATAGCAGGCGGAGTACTACCGCTATCTGATAAATGTTTTTTCCAAGTGAATGTATGTTATGTCCCGACCCTCACTTTTCATAGCTGCCTTTGTAAAAATTTGTGAGTCGCTCCGGTTAATAATGCAACACCAAGCGGCAGCACCTCTTCATTCAAGGTGAAGTTGGGACTGTGAAGAGGAAAGTTTTCCTTGTCCTTCCATCCGCATCCCAAGAACGCCATGGCACTGGGCAACTCACTCGCAATGTGACTGAAATCTTCCCCTCCCATGCCATAAGGGGCTTCATAAATTTCTTGATCAGGGAAAAGAGTCTGAGCAGTTTCCTTCCATAACTCCACCAGTTTTCCATCATTGGACAGAGCCGGCTCACCGTTTTCAATATGCAACTGATAAGAGCCACCAAAAAGCCGTGCAGAAGCGGCAACGGCCTCCAACTCCTCGACAAGCTGTCGCCTTATCCTTTCTGTATAGGCCCGCACCGTCCCCTTGATCGTCACCTGATCGGGAATGACATTAAAAGCAGTCCCGCCACTTATACTTCCTACACTAACGGCGGCAACTCCGAGCGGATCGATTCTTCGGCTGATCAATCCATATAGTCCTTGCAGCACACTAGTCGCAATCCACACCGGGTCGATTGTCTGGTGCGGGTAGCCGGCATGCCCGCCATTTCCTTGGATTGTCAGGAAAAAGTTATCAACACTGGCCATGCTCGGTCCAGCATTCACTTGCAGGTCCCCTGTATTTCGCCAAGGACACATATGAAGAGCAAGGGCGCCCTCTACATCTTCGAGCACTCCCGCCTCCAGAAAGTAAGGTGCACCGGTCAAGCCATGGTCATCGGTATCTTCCTCTGCAGGTTGAAACAGGAATTTGATCGTTCCATTGGGAAGCAATCCAGCATGAAAATCTTCCGTAAGCAGTCGCGCAGCGCCGAGCAAAATTGCCGTATGTGCGTCATGACCGCATGCATGCATCACGCCATCAATAGCCGAAGCGAAAGGAAGTCCGGTTGTTTCCTGAATCGGCAATGCATCCATGTCAGCACGTAAAGCGAGGACGGGACCGGCTCCATTTTTCAATACGGCCACAATCTCGTAACCGGCAATTCCTTTTTGTATTTCGATTCCTTGCAGTTCTTCCAAACGGGCAGCCACAAACGCACTCGTCCTCTCTTCCTGAAAACTAAGTTCCGGAAATTGATGCAAATAACGCCGCCATTCGATTAGTTCCTGCTTTATCCCTGCCGCCCGTTCTTTAAGTTTCTCCTCATAATCAGGCATTCCTGCCCACCTCTCCCTCAACTGTTCACCAATACCTCTTCGGGTATAGAACGGAAAGCCTGCTCCAGGTCTTCCAGTAAATCTTCTATATCCTCAATGCCGGCAGAGTAGCGGATCAATCCTTCCGGAATCCCCATGGCCGCCCGCTCTTCTGGGGTGCACTCGACATGACTAGTCGTTCTGGAAGGGCCTACGATCGTTTCCACTGAACCAAGGTTGGCCGCCCGATTGGCGTATTTCAATTTTGGCAGCAAGTGTCGTACGGTATCCACACCGCCTTTAACGGCGAAGCTGAGCATTCCCCCGTATCGTTCCATTTGCCGTGAAGCAATTTCATGTCCCGGATGGTCTTCTAGACCAGGGTAGTAAACAGACTCTACAATATCTTTTGTTTTCAGATACTTGGCGACAGCCATGGCATTTTCACATTGCCTATCGATGCGCAGCTTCAACGTTTTCATCCCGCGAAGCAGCAGGTATGCTGCCATCGGATCGAGCGTAGCCCCGTTGATTTCCCGATAGTGGTACACTTGGCCGACAAGTTTTTTGCTGCCGCAAAGTGCACCACCGAGTGCATCGGCGTGGCCTCCCAGGAACTTCGTCGCACTATGGATGACCAAATCCGCTCCAAGCTCCAGCGGCTGCTGGTTGATCGGCGTGGCGAACGTATTGTCAACAATGACCAGCGCCCCTGCTTGCTTACCCGCCGTCGCCATTCTTTCAATATCGGTTATTTTCACTGTCGGATTGGTCGGCGTTTCCAAGTACAATACCTTGCAGCCTTTCGCCACCTCCTTTTCGATGGCTTCATGGTCGCCCGTTTCACAAAGGATCACCTCGACTTGCTGACGGGGAAGGAATTCCGTGAAAATTTTATTGGTGCCGCCATACGTATCCTTGATGGACACAACTCTGTCTCCCGGACTGAGAAAAGTTCCCAACGTATTGCTGATGGCAGCCATGCCGGTCGAGAAGCTGGTAGCGGCTTCTGCATTTTCCAGACAGCGGATTTTTTCCTCGAATGCTTGGACGGTCGGATTCGTGTTCCTGCCGTATATATGTCCCGGCTTGTTGCCAACCGCCACCTCGTACCATTCATCCATATCATCGTAACCAAACGATACACTATGAACGACAGGAACTTGCGTTGCACCAAAAGCCAGCGATTCCTTTTCCCCTGCCCATATCGCCTGTGTCCCTTTCCTGATATCTGTCATCACGACTCCTCCTTTTTTTGATTTAAAGTTTAACTGATTTTACCGTCTGAAGGATTGAGAAACACGGAATCCCGTATGATCACTTCCCTTGGATAGTTGGTAAACGTCTCACAGCCGGTTTCGGTGATCCGGATGGTTTCGCTTATTTCTATCCCGAAATGTTCCAACCACAGTGCAGGTATCAGATGAAACGTCATATTAGGCTGTAAAATCGTCTTGTCGCCACTGCGAAGACTCGCCGTATGCTCTCCCCAGTCCGGCGGATAGTTCAATCCGACCGAATAACCGAGCCTTGCTTCTTTCACGATGCCATGCCGCTGTATCGATTGCTTCCATATCCCGTTTACTTCTTCGCACGTCATGCCTGGAGCTATTCTTTGCAGAACTTCACTCAGGCCTTCTGTCACATAGGATGCGGTTGTAAGGATTTTTTCGTTTGGCTTACCAATGGCAACCGTCCTCGCCAACGGTACGTGGTATCGTTTATAGCAGCCAGCTATTTCTATGCTGACCGTCTCTCCCTCCTGAAAGCGATCATCCGACCAGGTCAGATGAGGGACGGCCGTATTTTCACCTGTCGGAAGAAATGGCACGATAGCCGGATAATCACCGCCATACTGCTCGGTACCTGCTACCATATGGTAATAAAGTTCGGCAGCAGTGTCGCACTGCCTGCCACCAGGTTTAACCGTTGTAATCCCTTTGGTCATCGCCTGTTCCACAATTTTTCCCGCACGGCGCATATATTCGATTTCCTGATCCGACTTAATCAGCCGGATATGATTGACCAGCAAGTCTGCGTCTTGGAAAACTGCATCCGGTAAATGCCTCACCAGCTGGGAAAACGCCTTGGCAGTAAAATAATAGTTATCCATTTCCACCCCGATGCGGCGGTTGCCCTGCCCGATTTGTTTCAGTATATCCGCAATGAAGGCCATGGGATGATGTGTGGTGGAATGAACGTAATAATCCGGGTAGTCAATGACATTTTCATCATAAAGCCATGTTCCTGATTTGGCTCCGGCTGCATCCATATGCCTTCCGATCCATAACGGCTGGGGCTGGTCCAGTATAATCACAACCATTTGGTGAACGTAAAATGACCAGGCATCGTAACCGGATAAGTAATTCATATTGGCCGGATCGGTAATGAGCAGCACCTCGATACCCTGTGCTTCCATTTGCTGCTTCGTCTCCATCAGTCGTTTCTGGTACTCCAAAATATCAAAGGGAAGCAATCCCACCCCTCCTTCAGTTATTAATTTTCTCACTATTATGATAATTAATTGGAGAGGCCGACTGCGATATGCAGGATGTATGATGTTGGGGAACAGGACGTTATACAACTTTTTGGAAGAGCGGCAGACCTTCCGATCAAATAAGTTTTTTCCTTTTCATTTTGAGTTTTTATCGCCTCGATGAAGGGATTTTTTCCCGTTTCTCTTCCTTCACTGTGGATTCCTTTGACCCGAGACAGAGATGATATTTCAAAATGCCCTTTTAACCCATGAAAAAACCTTCCATCCTGGAAGGCATTGTTCACTCTATTTTTTGCATCATCCAAAGCCGTACACTCAGCTCCAGCAGGAACAAATCATCCGGATCAACAAGCGAAAGTTGTGTCAGGGATTCGATATTGCGCAGGCGGTGCAGCAAGGACTGCCTGTGTAGGTTCAAAGAACGGGCGGTCTGACTGACATTGCCCTTATGCTGATTGTAAGCGAGAAAAGTCCGGATTAAATCGGTCTTTCGTTTTTTATCGTATTCGATTAATGGGGAAACGGTTTGGCTGACTATTTCCACGATCGCTTCATCGCCTGCAAAATTCATTAACAAACGGTTGATTTTCGTATCTTCAAAAAAAGTCCTGCCACCAGGTCCATGTTGTTTTCTCCCGATTTCCAGCGCCGTTTTTGCCTCCTGATAGCTCTCTTTAAAACAAGCAATCCCGTTGTCATGTTTACCTGCTCCCCAGGAAATGGCAAGAATCGGCAAGAAAGCATACAATCGTCTTTCCACAATGTCGAGAAATTGATTGGCCGCTTTATAATACAGGTTTTCACTGTCCTCCAGGTAAATGATCACTTCCCCGTCCTCAAAGGTCGCCATCGTCCTTCTGTTCAATACGGCACCCGCATTGGTGATCTCTTTTTGCAGATTGAAATTGAGGCTTTGGAGCGAAGAGTTGTCCGGATTGTCATTCCGGAAATCGACTTGGTTTTTGTAGGATATTTTTCCGACGAGACAAGTGTATGGAAGGGATAAGTCGTAACCAAGCAAACCCGCTTTTGCAGACTGGGACCCTGTTGGCTGCTCGCTTTTGACCAAATCGAGCACATAGGTATCCTTTAAACGGATCTCTGCCATTTCCACCGCATTTTCTTTGGCGAAATGCAGGGCAAAAGCAGTAAGTGCATGTTCGAGCACATTCATCAGGAACCAGGTTAAAGGTTGGCCTGTTTCGGGCTGGAACAAAAGATACCCTTGGATTTTATGATTGTTCTGGATGGAAAGTCGGTAGCAAGGGCGGCCCTGAAGAAAACCCGGCTCCATATAGTGATAAAGTGGGTGGTCATCAACGATACCGTTCGAGGCAGGAAAACGGCTTTGCTGATTGGAAACACCGATTTCAAACAACGCAGCTTCCGCCTCATCGAAACAAGAGTGACAGCGGATATCACCAGCCTCGTTTTGGACGGCAACCGGCATTTGGATATGCCGATACACAAGATCCGTTATATCAGTCAGCCCTTTGTCGTGCAGGACACTGCTGATAAGCTGCTTACGAACTTCTTCCGCCTGGTTTCTTTGTCCTTGTTTATCCTTGTTGATTTCCTGCAATACACTTTGCAGGATATCTCCGAAGCGGACTTCCCATGGCATTTCCACGATGATAAACTGGTGTTCCGCAGCAAGAGAAATAATCCTGTCTGGTATATTGAATACATAGCGCCCCGTGGCAATTCCCAATAGAGAAGCGCCGGATTTGATAACGTCGAGTACAAATTGCTCGAGCCTTTCCGGGTGTTCCTCACACCCAATGCCGGTGCTTAAGACAAATTCATTTTTACGGACAAAATTCTCCACCGGGCCTTCAATCACCGAGACCCATTCGACTTGCTTCCCATCAAGCAATTCTTTCCCCGTTTTTACTGCCGAGGTTTCCATCACCGGCAAGTGGACAATGTCATTCGCTGTCAAACCCATCGAATCACCCCGCCTTAAAGAATCAATCAAAAAATGAACCTGTTATTAAAATATTCTGTTAATAATGATTCTATTATGACGGTTTGATTCTGGCAATTCCCTCAGCCATCTTTTTGCACGCCGAAGCGGGCATTGATTTGACCGCGCATCAGTTCTTTGCGGATTTTTTTGTCCTCCTCCTTCCGTTTTTCTTTTAACATCTCCTGCCTGATTTCAAAAGTTTGGACGCCCTCTTCCCGCTTGTTTGCAATATCGATCAACTGCTCCACATCCGTAAAGGAATACTTTCTATTCCCGCGATGGGTGCGTTCAGGAAATATCAGTTTCCGTTCTTCATAGTAGCGAATCTGCCTTTCAGACAAACCGGTCAGTTCGCTGACAACGCCTATGGTGATTACTTTTCTTTCCTTATAAGATGTGTCCTGTTCCATTTACTCACCACCGCTAGTTAGATTCGTCAACATCTTATTCCTGATTATACATGGCTGTCAAAAGCATTCCTATGTTTATGTAAGATAATCTGACAATAGAAAACGGATATGTGAATAAACTTGACATGAAGGCCGGCATTTTTTCTTATCTATTAGGATGTCGGAGTATAATTTCATGTTACTTGCAAGACTGTACTTCCAGATTTCATGCAAAAAACTCGGACCTTTGCGATTAGAGGACCGAGTTTCAATAGTTAATTATATAATATTCTATTTCATTAAAAACCATATAATGAAAAGTATAACAGCTACGACCAGCCAAATAATGGTTTGCTTCATAATATACCCCCTCTCTCTACATCTTTAGATTTATAAACCATTATAAAGAGTGGATGCATAGCTGGTTTGCGAGTAATTCTACATGAACGAAGGCAAGGTACGCAGACTCCTGCGGGATGAGCGCGAGCTGAAGCCGCGCCCGCGGAAAGCGAAGTACCTTGCCGGAGTGGGCGTTGCTCTTTTTAAAAGGGAAGGTTAGAACGGTTTACTTTTTATAACTCAAAAACCGGGCGAATTAGTTTTGACCACGATCCATTTGTCCCTGCCTCTTCCATTCTACTATTCAACCATGCTTGTTCAGACCGGCAAACACGCCGCCTTTGTCCATCAACTCCTGATGGGTTCCTTCTTCTTCGATTCCATTTTCCGTGACGACGACAATCCGGTCGGCATTGCGGATCGTTGCCAGGCGGTGCGCAATGATCAACGTCGTTCTATCTTCAGCAAGTTCATTCAACGCCTGCTGGATGATCAGCTCTGTTTCCGTATCCAAAGCAGAAGTTGCCTCATCCAATATTAAAATCGGAGGATTTTTCAAAAACATTCTGGCGATTGCTATCCGCTGTTTCTGTCCTCCGGATAGCTTTAAGCCTCTCTCCCCAACAGGTGTTTCATAACCCAACGGCAAGGATTCGATAAAAGTCTGCAAATGGGCTTTTCGTGCCGCCTCTTCGATTTCCTCGTCACTGGCATCAAGCTTGCCATAAGCGATGTTTTCTTTTAAGGTGCCGGTAAACAAAAACACATCCTGTTGAACGATGCCGATCTGGTCACGCAGCGATTGTTTGCGCAGTTCCCGGATATCCATGTCATCCACGGTGATTCTTCCCTCATCCACATCGTAAAATCTTGGAATCAATGAACATATCGTTGTTTTACCCGCTCCGGAAGGACCGACAAAAGCCACTGTTTGCCCCGCCGGAATTGTTAAATCGATATGAGTCAAAACTTGCTTGGAATGCTCATAGCTGAAAGAAACATCCTCAAATCGGATATTCCCTTTCAATCCACTGATTCTTTTCGCATCCGGCTTGTCTTGCACCTCAGGTATGGTATCGATTAAATCGATAAACCGTTTGAAGCCCGCCATTCCCTTCGGATAGAGCTCCATCAGCGCGCTCACTTTATCAATCGGCTTGAACAATACATTGACGTACAGGACGAATCCCACCAGCTGACCATAGGATAGTTCCCCGGTAAAACTGAGCCAAGCGCCGACGACCAGAACAATCAGCGTGATAAATCTGGTCATCATGTAAATTCCGGACGTTCCGTAGGACATCACTTTATAGGAACGCAGCTTCGCCTTCCGGAAGTTTTGATTATCCTTTTGAAACCGGCTGATTTCATAATCCTCATTGGTAAAGGATTGGACGACCCGCACACCGGAAACACTGTCCTCAACCCTGGCATTGACCTCCGCGATTTCCTTGTACATCTTTCTCCAGGCATCGTTCATTTTAAAATTGCAGTAGGAAATCAGCCAGACCAAGAACGGAACAATGATCAAAATGATGACAGCCAGCTTCATATTGACCGTAAACATGATGATAAAGGCGCCCGTGAATGTCATGATCGAAATAAACAGATCTTCGGGACCGTGATGGGCAAGCTCCCCGATATCGAATAAGTCATTGGTGACACGGCTCATGATATGGCCTGTTTTGGTATTGTCGAAAAAACGGAACGATTGCTTTTGCACATGCTGAAACAGCTGGCGCCGCATATCGGTTTCGATATTGATGCCCAGCTTGTGTCCCCAGTAATTGACAATATATTGCAAAAAGGTACTTAACACATATAACGCAAACAACCCGAAGCTGACCCAGGCAATGGCATTCCAATTATGGGTCGGGAGCAATTTATCGACGAACCTTTGGACTGCCAGCGGAAATGCCAGCTCCAACAAGGCCACAATAATGGCACAGGTGAAATCTATGATAAATAACCTTCGGTGTGGTAGATAATAAGAGAAAAAACGAGAAATCACGTATAGCACTTCCTTTAATTCGACAAGTCTATACGGATTATATGCTTTTACAGGGCTTTAGGCAAGGAAGATATAGTAACAAAAGAAGCAAAATCTTTTTCAGGAAAAGGCCGGGATCCATCCCTTGCCTTCACCATTATGGTAAAACTGTTTGGTTATGATTGTCCCACGCATTATGTTTTCTATCTAACTTATAGAAAATAGCATCAAGCTCTTGGAGGACCTCTTCTTTTTCTGATGCCTCATCGCTTTCTTCGTATCTATCGAGAAGCTCCAATGCTCCGGTCATATCATCTTCCGCGTACCCAAATCCTCTGATGGTGTGTATTTCCTTACGGACGATAGATGTTACAAACTCTCCCTCGGCCTTTTCATCTGCCAACCCTTTCACACCAATATCCCCGTTCCGCAGATTGTCAATGGATTGGTGAGCGCTGTGTATCGCCATTCCTGGTTCGTTATTGATGGATACAACGTTGTTTTCTATGTCAACCTTTTTGTCAGCTGTGCTTCGTCCGAAATGGTTTTCTTTGGTAAGTTGTTCCTTATCCACTTGCACTGGCAGCGGAATATCTTCCCCCGTTTCCGTCATTGCTGCCGACTCTGCCTTTGGTTTCCCGCGGTTTGATTGATTCTCCATATCCGAGCCATGAAAGACCCTTTCTGTTACAGATCTATACTCTAAATAATCAAAAATCTCTATACTCATTATACCCAGTGTGCCAAAGCCACCTACAATAAGCACTGCGCAAGCCCACTTCATCACTCTGTTCAGCATACAATCCCCTTTCTAACATACTCTATAAAAAAGCTTATCGAAATAGTTTTTCTACTACAACCATATCATGGAATTTTTATCCTTCACATCGAGAGAACCTCCTATATCTCCCATTTTTCAAAACTGCTGCCTTTCTATGAAAGAACACACTACCATTTACCCATTCCCGTCCTGGTATTCCGGGTAGATACTACCATTTTCTTGAAATCATACGGTTATATATAGCAATCTATTAGAATTATATGGTATTTTATACTATGTAAATATTCAGAAAATTCAGGGGAGGGAAGTTTTTTGAACAAACAAAAAATAGTTTCAACTGCTATGGCGGTGGCTCTGGGTTTAGGCACCTTGACTGCAGGGGCTTTATCACCGGTCCAAAAAGCACAAGCAGAGACATTGAGTACCAAGATTCCCACGGCTCAAGTCGGCTCGCCGACAGATTTGGGAATAGCCAACGATGAAAAGCTGATCGAGATGTTGAAAGAAGAGGGGAAAATTGCTGCGGATGCAACAGCTGAAGAGGCCCAGGAAGTTCTTAACCGTTACTTGAAGGCTAAAGCAAAAGGTGCTCCTAAAGAGGAAACTCCTGATCAGGAAGTAAACAAGAAGAATATCTTGAATGAAAATAAAAGCAATAACGCATTGACGAATGGAAAAGGAAACAAACTCGGCATAGCCAAGAAGAATAAAGTCGGCAGCGTCGACGAAGAATCGTATGACGGCTCTGTCCGGGAAGACAAAGTATTGGTTCTGGCCATCGATTTTCCGGATTATGAAAAAAGTTCGATCACGGAAGATGAAACAGATATGTTCTATGAAAATTATACCCATGATCACTTCCAAGACATGATTTTTGGAGAAAATGGCTATGAAGGTCCGAACGGAGAAAACCTCGTGTCCATGAAGCAATATTATGAACAGCAGTCCGGCGGAAGTTATACCGTGGACGGAACGGTCGCCGGCTGGTACACAGCCGATCATGAAGCAGCTTACTATGGCGGAAACTACCCGACTCCAGATGGCAGTGATGCACGTCCACGTGAATTGGTGTACGAAGCATTGAGCAAGGCTGCGGAAGATCCTAACGTTGATTTGTCAGAGTACGATCAATGGGATCGCGATGACTATGACGGAGACGGCGTCTACGATGAACCAGACGGAATTATCGACCATTTGATGGTCATCCATGCCGGTGTCGGTGAAGAGGCTGGCGGAGGCAACCTGAGAGCCGATGCTATCTGGTCGCATCGCTGGAATCTTGGCAACCTGGTCGCCGTACCTGGCGCAAGCTCGGACAGCCCTCGTTTTGGCGGACAACTGGCAGCCTATGATTATACCATCGAACCAGAAGATGGAGCTGCAGGCGTATTCGCACACGAATACGGCCATGATCTTGGTTTGCCGGATGAATATGATACCCAATATACCGGAGCAGGAGAACCTGTTTCTTACTGGTCGATCATGTCGAGCGGCAGCTGGGCAGGTGACGTGCCAGGTACGGAACCTAGTGGTTTCAGTCCTTATGCAAAAGAATACTTGCAAGCAGAACATGGCGGGAACTGGCTGAGCGGAACGACCTTGAATGCGGATGATATCACCAGCAATGGGACAAGCATCCTGCTCGATGAAGGAGTTACAAAAGGGACAAACAACGATGCCGTAAGAATCAATCTTCCCGATAAGGAAACCGAAGTGAACCAGCCTTTCAGCGGCCAATATGAGTATTTCAGCGGCAGCGGCAACAATTTGAATAATTCCATGTCTCTGACTGTCGACTTAACCGGGGCATCCAGTGCGGAACTGAACTTCAAAGCATGGTATAACATTGAAACTGATTGGGATTACGCCTCTGTAAAAGTGAACGGTGAATCGATTGAAGGAAATCTCACCACCACCGAAGATCCAAACGGACAAAACCCTGGACACGGTATTACCGGAAATTCCGATGGATGGGTGGACGCCAGCTTTGATTTGTCCAGCTATGCCGGACAGGAAGTGGAACTGGAATTGAACTACTGGACAGACGTCGCAGTGGCACAGCCTGGTCTCTACGTGGATGACATAACGGTTACTGCAGATGGAACTGCTGTCGTTGAAGACGATGCGGAAAGTGACTCTCCTTTTGCATTCGATGGATTCGTGAAGGATGAAGGAAAGTTCTATTCAGAAAATTATTATCTGCTCGAGTGGAGATCCCACAACGGAGTGGACGAAGGATTGGCCCATATCCGCCGAGGTGCAAGCTTGATGAGCTTCGATGAAGGACTGATGGTATGGTATGTCGATAATTCCTATAGCGAAAACTGGACCGGCATACATCCCGGCGAAGGATTCCTTGGTGTAGTCGACGCCGACCAGCACACGAATTATTGGAGTGACGGCACAGTGGCCGATACACGCTATCAATTGAACGACGCCGCATTCAGCCTGCACAAATCAAGCAAAATGTTCCTTGATTATACCGAAACACTCGGCGTCACGTTGACAGACAACCATACGAAACGCCGACCATTGTTCGATGACAGTGTGGATTACAGCAATCCAGAATTGCCTGATGCAGGACGCATTGTACCTACAGAAGGCCTGAAATTCCGCATTATAGGAGAAAGTGATGACGGAACAGTAGGAAACGTGTTGATTTACAAGTAATGAATAGAAAAGCCGGCTGCAGAGCCGGCTTTTTTGTGTCTATTTTTTGTCGTACCATTGCGAATATAGTGAAGACAGGGGTTTTTTTGATATAGTAAAGGGGACAAGGAGGCACAAACATGATTTCCATAACTCAACCTGCAGCAAAATGGTACATAAATGAACTGGATCTATCAGAAGGAGATGCGGTCCGATTTTATGCAAGATACGGCGGGCACGGCGGCTTGCACAGAGGTTTTTCTCTCGGACTTGCAATCGAGCGGCCGAAGAATCCGTTTTTTCACACAGAAGCGTCAGGCATTAGTTTCTTTGTGGAGGAATCGGATGCCTGGTATTTTGAAGGATACGATTTCCATATTAAATATAAACGTAAGTACGATGAAATCGAGTTTTCGTTCGAACCAAAAGAAAACGCCAATTCAAACGATTCGTGAGCAGTTAATAATTGCCTCAGCGGCAAGTGAAAAGCTATTTTCAATAAGGAGTTTTTTCCGTGACCGTTTCCTATTCCGTTTCTCGTGAAACAGCTGCAGAAAAACCTCACCAGACAAAAAAGCACCGCCTGATGACGGTGCTTTTCTTCATTATCTCCCACTAATATCGACCCGCATTGCGGCGGCTGTTTCTGAACTTCCGGATGAGAGGGTACACCATCGGCCCCCACTTAATCAATCTCTTAATCCATTTTCCCATATTCGGATCCTCCTTTGTTGAAGGTAAATTCCCTTTTTTCTACGGATCCTAAACGAGAAAATATATTATCAACAATTGATTGCAGCCGCTTTCGTATCCAGCCAAAAATCCGATTTTTCCAGTTGAGCGGCCAGTTGCAGTAAATTAACTTCCCATCCTTTCCGGGCGATGAACTGGACCCCCATCGGCAGTCCGCTGTCAGACAGATGCACAGGTACTGTCATCGCCGGCTGTCCGGTCAAATTGGCCAACTGTGTATGGGGTGTGTACGTCAAGCTTGGTTCGAACATTTCGTACACCATCTCCTGCTGTCTGCGTTTGCTGACGCTATCCACCTTCAACAATTGCTCTATTTCTTCTGCAGCATGGGTAAGTTCCCCGTTTTCCGGTGCGGGATGTGCATTGGCCGGTGTGATATAAAAATCGTATGTTTTGTGAAAATCAGCCATAGTTGCTGCTGCTGCATCCCACTCGGCAAGACTGCGGGAATATTCAGCCGCCGTCACGTTCTGACCGGCCCGGTACAACACCCAGGAGACGATCTCCATATCATCGAAAGTCATCGGCCTGTCCAACGCTCTCTCCATACCTGCCATCATGGCAGAAATTTCTCCGCTGTTCATGATATAGTAATTTTCCATCAGCCTTATCCCGTCGATGGGAGCTTCCGCTTCTTCGACTTCATGACCGTGTTCCTCCAACCAGCTCACCACCTTATGTACAGCAGTCTCTGCATCTTTACTCACGGGGGTTCCCACCGGCGAAGCTGTGGTATAAGCTATTCGGTACTTTTTCTTTAAAGGCTTTTGCATGTCGCTCAGATAATTGCCATCATACAGTGGTATATGAAATGCCGCTTCCTGCTGAAAGGTCTGCAGCAGATCCAACAATGCCGCACTGTCCCGGACAGATCTGGTCAACGCAAAATCAATCGATGCTCCTTGCCACTGCCGTCCGTTCCCCGGACCGACCGGAGTCCTCCCTCTTGTCGGTTTTAAACCGAATAAACCGGTAAAAGAAGCGGGAATTCTGATAGAACCGCCACCGTCACTCGCACCGGCTGCAGGCACAACACCGGATGCGACAGCCGCTGCCGACCCGCCGCTCGATCCACCCGATGAATGGTTCAAATTCCACGGATTCTTTGTCGCTCCATATATCTCTGGCTCGGATATATTTTTCAGTCCAAATTCAGGTGTGTTGGTTTGTCCGATAAATAAAAAACCGGCTTTGCGCAGGCGCGCCACTAAATTGGAATCTCTTTTTGCCATATTGTTGCGCAATAAACGAGAGCCGGCCGTCAAAGGTTCTCCCTCCATTGCCTGGGAAATATCCTTCAATGCGATGGGCACTCCGGCAAAGGGCTGGGAGTCTATATCAAGTTGTTCCGCTTCTTTGAAAACCTTGTCTTCACGAGAGCGAATCACGGCATTGAGTGCGGGATTCACAGCTTCCAACCGTCGAAAAGCAGCCTCCAGAAGTTCCTGCGGCTTCGCTTGTTTTTGTTTTACCAGTTCAGCCAACCCGACTGCATCGTATTGATTATATGTATCCATGCTTTTCCCTCCTGCTTTCGGTTATCCTTCTATTTTGCATTACCTGGCTTGATAGATAAAGCCAAACCATTCTACTTTCCTGTATAAAGAAAAGATAAGCAAGCCATTTTAAATACGAACTAATCTTACCGAAAAGGTGTGAACGATTCATGGCCGATTTTTTAAAGGATGTCTTGCTCGTCCTGTTCCGAATAGCCACTATCCTGCCGTTATTATTGATCATCACCTTGTTCATGGGAAAACGGGCCATCGGGGAGCTGCCCGTATTCGACTTTTTAATCGTGTTGACCATCGGAGCAGTGGTCGGCGCAGATATCGCCGATCCCGGTATCGAGCATTTGCCCACTGTTGTAGCAATTCTCGGAATTGCAGTACTTCAACGTCTGGTAGCCAGTTGGAAATTGTCGAGTCGCAAATTCGGTAAACTGGTGACTTTTGAACCGACCATCGTCATCCAGAACGGAAAGCTGTTAAGAGGAAACTTGAAGAAAATCCACTATTCCATCGATAACGTCCTGCAGATGCTCCGGGAAAAAAATGTGTTTGATATATCGGAAGTAGAGACAGGTGTGATAGAGGCAAACGGTTCCCTGAGTGTATTGAAAAAACCGAGTAAAAACACTGTCACGCGGGAAGACATGGGTCTCCCACAGCAAACAGCCACTATTGCTTATCCCGTCATCATGGAGGGAAAGATTTATCATTCCGTTTTGAAAAAATTCGACGTCGATCAAGACTGGCTGCTAAGGCAACTAACCGCACAAAACATTTCCGGATCGGAGTCGGTTTTTCTGGCCACCATCAACCAGCAATTGCAGCTGCACATATCATTGAAAGATGAGACAACAATCGATTTGCCGCCAATCATTCACTAGTTTTTACAAATGTTTTTGCATTACCCTCCCTGTTTTCAGGCTGCTTTTTCCCACTTGTCAAAACAACCATGCCACTCAACAGAACGAGCATGCCAAACCAGGAAAAAGCAGTCAGGGTTTCTCCGACCAAAAACACACCAAGCACAGCAGCCGTAAGCGGTTCTGCCAGGGACAACGTGACAGCTGTGGACGAGTGCACTCTCCGGAGCCCGAGGGAAAACAAAAGATAAGCTGCACTGGTTGCAGCCACACCGAGGTGCAAACTGACGGCTATCCCCTGCCACCGCCCGAGCCAAGACGTATCATACCAAAAAAGCAACGGAGCCAACAAGAGTGCACTACCAGTGAAAACAAGCGCCGTTACAGACAACGCAGATCGGTTTTCCATCAGCTGCTTGCTCGTCAAAGAGTAGACAGCAAAGGACAAGCCCGCACCAAGTGCAAACAGTACTCCCAGCGGCCGGACAGTCACCGTTCCGGAGTTAACAAACAGCATGATACATCCCGCCACTGCCAACAGCGTAGCAATTCCCCATCGGACCGTCTGTTTTTTTCGGTAAAAAACCACTTCCAAAATCCCGGCCAATATAGGTGCACTGCCTATTGCCGTCACTGTTCCCACGGCTACGCCGGTCATCGTCACCGCAGAAAAGAACAGCGGCTGATAACAAGCCATGCTGATCACGGCAGGCAGCGCCTGCTTCCACGAAAATCCCCGAAGGGAGCTGGCCTTCCAATCAAATAACAACAATAACAGGAGAAGTGTTGTACCTCCTACAGCAAGCCGGATCGTTCCCACCGCCACTGGGTGTGCCGTTTCCGGGGCGAAGGTCTGCGCTGTCCCGGTCGTCCCCCACAGTACTGCCCCGCATATGACAAGCAGGAATGGCATCCTCTCTCTCATGATCATCAAGCACCC
Organism: Sediminibacillus sp. JSM 1682029; assembly: GCF_041366435.1. Lineage (NCBI taxonomy): Bacteria > Bacillati > Bacillota > Bacilli > Caryophanales > Bacillaceae > Sediminibacillus > Sediminibacillus sp. JSM 1682029. Next base: position 207,779 of record NZ_JBEWYY010000003.1, on the reverse strand, counting down.
CTTCTATGCATGAATCTATAATTTTCTTTCTAATTAGTATAAATAATTATGAATATTATGACGATAAAAAAGGTAGAACCGCTGCTTTGTACCTATAAGAAAGTAGCTGTTTGCATGAAAAGAGCGGACCAGATACTAACAACAACGGGGGTATTTCAATGACAACCAAAACAAAAAAAGAAAAAGGAAAGGGTCGCTTTTTCTCTAAATCATTGCAGCGGCAGATCCTGATTCCGCTGATCACCTTGATATTGGCTGCCGGGGGTGCAATCGGCTATATCAGCTATACTTTCAGCGCATCCTTGACGACGGATGAATTGACCAACAGTATCGAAAGCCAGACAAATGTGTTGAACGAATCCTTTGAAACGTTTTTTCAGGGCCAAGAACAAGTCATCAACCATTATGTCGAACAAAATGAATTGACGCATTTCGACGAACAGCGAAGTGACTTGATGGAAACCTTGACGAATATTTCTTCTTCCGATGAAGCGATACAGACTGCTTACCTTGGCACCGAAAAAGAAGGGGAAATGCTTACTGCTCCAGCATTGGACCTGCCGGATGATTATGATCCCAGGACACGTCCCTGGTACCAGGAAGCAACCGAAAACATCGGCGAGGTTATTTGGACAGAGCCATATATTGATGCCGAAACCGGCGAATTGATTGTCAGTGCGGCAAAAGCAGTGGAAGCTGGTACGGGAGCCGTCGGCGTACTATCAATCGATATCAATATGCAATCCGTCCTTGATATGATAAGCACCGTGGAAATCGGAGACTCCGGCTATGCAGCGATCATGGACAAATCCGGAAAGTTCGTCGTACATCCGGATGAAGCGTATATCGGTGAAGATATGTCTGGGGAATCCTTTTATCAACAGATCATCGAGCAAAACAAACGTTCCGGCGCAGTTGATTTCACATGGGACGGCGGGGATAAAACAGCAGGATACACCTTGAATGACCGTTTGAACTGGATCATTCTCGGGACAGTGGACAAGGCTGAACTGGCGAAGAAATCCCAGCCTATCCTCATACCGATCGCCATCAGCATCTTTGTAGTCTTATTGCTTTCCACGCTCCTTACGTGGATCATCGCCGGTCGAATTACCCGTCCAATAAAAACCTTACGGGAAAAAATGAAGACCGTCGAGGAGGGTGACTTATCCGTAGAACTTACTCATGATAGCACCAATGAAATCGGACAGCTTTCCCAATCAATCAATGAGATGAAAGAGAGCCTCCGTTCGATTATCCGCAACGTGACAGAAGCCACCACGGCGGTTTCCGGTCAAAGCTCCCAGTTGAACCGATCAGCAGAAGAAGTGAAAGAAGGAAGCCAGCAAATCGCTTCGACCATGCAGGAATTGACCTCGGGAGCTGAAACACAGGCCAACAGTTCTACCGAATTATCGGAAATGATGACGGATTTCATGGCCAAAATCAACCAAGCTCATGAAAATGGCGAGCAAATCGCCGGTACATCTGATGATGTCTTGCAGATGACGCAAAACGGAAGCTCTATGATGGAAAAATCGGTAAGCCAGATGAAAAACATCGAAGGCATCGTCAAAGATGCAGTATCAAAAGTACAAGGACTGGACGCTCAGTCACAGCAAATATCCAAGCTGATCAATGTAATCAACGATATTGCAGAACAAACCAACCTGTTGTCACTGAACGCAGCAATCGAGGCCGCGCGTGCCGGGGAACACGGCAAAGGATTTGCTGTCGTGGCCAACGAAGTGCGCAAGCTGGCAGAACAAGTCTCCAACTCTGTAGGCGACATTACGGATATAGTCGGAAATATCCAGCATGAATCCAGCAGCGTAGCAGCCTCGTTGGAATCGGGATATAAAGAAGTCGAAGAAGGTTCCCGTCAAATCGGTGCTACTGGAGAAACATTTGGCGACATCGACCAATCTGTCAGAAATATGGTGGAAAGAATCCAGGATATTTCCGCAAACCTTCGCGATATCGCCGAAAACAGCAACAGCATGAATGAATCGATCCAGGAAATCGCAGCAGTGTCAGAAGAATCGGCAGCAGGCATCGAGCAAGTTTCCGCTTCTGCCCAGCAATCCACCAGCGCGATGGAGGAGGTTTCCGGAAACGCCGGGGAACTTTCCCGCCTTGCAGAGGAATTGAAGGAGCAGACAGCGAAATATAAGGCGTGAAAATGGGGAAAACGTGAAGATTTTTATACCTTCACGTTTTTTTCTTTACCTGACCCTTTATGGAAGGATAAGTATTGTCTCGTATAAAAATAAAACCTAAAGCGGAATGGTACTGTGTTAATCTATAGAAGAAGGTACTGCTTTTAAGATTAGCAGAACAAATCGTTTAAGCTAAACTGTCCTTTCATGAAAAGCAAAGAAAACAAAATCCCACTGTTCTCCGTTTTGATGTAGAGTCATTAACTACTGCAGTAAAAAAGTTAGAGAACCGTGGCGCTGTATTCTTGAATAGGACTTTACAATTTGATTAGGTACTATTGCCGTTTTACTGGACCCTGATGGAAATAGGATTGAATTAGGCGAAATAAATCATTCAAGTGGTTCATTTAAACCTAATAGTGATTAAAAGGACATAAAGCCCTTATTGAAAAAACACGCTTGGATTTATTTCCAAGCGTGTTTTCGGTTGATTGCATGGTTACTTACGATATTGAATTTTGCAGGCATGCCTACTATCTTATTGCACCTGTTGAAGCAGCTTGTATGCTTCTTCTTTTGTCTGGACTTGCAACAGCTGCTCACGATAGTTTTCATCCATCAGTTTGCGGGACAGCATCTGCAAGATTTTCAGATGGGCATTGCCTTCTGCTTGCTCCGGTACAGCAATCAGGAAAATCAGCTTGGCAGCCGTGCCATCCATGCTGTTCCAATCTACACCGTCCGGTTTCATCCCGAATACGACACTCGGACGTTTCACTGCTTTTGATTTTCCGTGCGGGATGGCGATATTCATGCCGATTCCCGTTGTGCTTTCTTGTTCCCGTTCGACGATTTTCTGCTTGAGTTCTTGCGCTGACGTCAATAAGCCGTTGGCATCCAATTTACCGATCAGCTCATCCATTACTTCATCCTGCGTGTTTCCCTGTAAATCGATATCGATCAACTCAGGACTCGTAATATCGGTCAGTTTGTTGATTTCATCCAATGATTCGGTCTCAGGCTCTTCCGTGTCAGCCGTTTCAGCAGGCGTTTTATTGTCCATCGCTAATTGCTCAGCTGCATCTTCTGCATGAACATCCTCTTCACTTCCGACAGGCGCCGGCTGGTCTGTTACATCTTTTTTAATCAACTTGATCATAAGGGCTGTCACAATAGCACCGACAATGATTGCCACGAAAAACATGATAACATTGTCCACTGCACCGAGGACGCCGACGATCGGCCCGCCATGGGCAACCCTGTCCCCTACATTCCCTAGCATGGCGATGACGGAACCTGCCATGGAACCGACCATGATGCTCGGGATGACACGCAACGGATCTTGTGCGGCAAACGGTATTGCACCTTCCGTAATGCCGAACAATCCCATCGTGAATGAAGCCTTACCTGTTTCTATTTCGGTTTTTTGAAATTTCTGCTTGAACAAGAATGTAGCCAGACCAAGCCCGATCGGCGGGATGGCGATTGCTGCTGCAATCGGCCCCATGATTTCATAATTTCCTTCCCCGATCATGGCTGAACCGAATAAGAATGCCACCTTATTTACCGGTCCGCCCATATCGAACGAAATCATTGCCCCCAAAATCAGTGCCAACAGGATGGAACTGGTTCCCTGCATGCCTGCCAGCCAAGAGGTCAGTGATTCAAATACTTGTGCAACCGGTCCGCCAATAAAGAATACAAAAGCCAAGCCTACAATGAGTGCTGAAAAAACCGGTATGATGATAATCGGCATGATTGGCTGGACTGCTTTCGGCACTTTCAGCTTTTTAATCCATAACGCAACATATCCTGCCAGGAACCCGGCGATGATTCCGCCTAGAAAACCAGCCCCTGCTTCACTATTGTAAAAACTTCCGTTAGCTGCAATATAACCACCGATGATACCAGGTGCCAGACCGGGACGATCGGCAATACTGAACGCAATGAAGCCGGCCAAGATCGGTACCATGAAGGTAAAGGAGGCGCTTCCGATGCTTTCAATCGTTTTCCAGAACGATCCTTCCGGTATCTGGATGCCCTCCGGCGTCTGTTGCCCTCCCAAAGATAACGAGATTGCAATCAACAGACCGCCGACGACGATGAACGGAATCATATAGGAAACGCCGTTCATCAAATGACGGTAGATCGGGTTTTCTTTATCCTTCTTTTTCTGCGTGTTTGTCTGACTTTGTCTATCACTATGTCCCTTATACACCGGGACGTCTCCGCTGATGACTTTGTTGATCAACTGCTTGGGCTGGCGTATCCCTTCCTGTACACCTACCACCAACAGTTTTTTTCCGGAGAAGCGGTCTTTTTCCACTGTTTTGTCGGCAGCGATGATGATACCATCCGCCTCCGCTATGTCCTGTTCACTAAATTCATTTTCCACTCCAATGGAACCTTGGGTTTCCACTTTGATGTCTACACCCAATTCATCGGCAGCTTTTTGCAGGTTTTCTGCTGCCATGTACGTATGGGCAATACCATTGGGGCACGAAGTAATCGCTAACAATTTCATCCTGATTCCTCCTGACTTCGTAATCGCTTACATACACTATACCCCTTCTGACCCAGGCCAAAAGTTTTGATTTTTACCACCGCTCCGGAAAAACGGATGTTTTTCGCGCGTCACCATGCCAATAATTCCCACGGCCTTTTCCTTCATGGAACTGCGGAGGGCGACGAGCAGCTGTACTGCCAGAATCGGCACGAACATGCGACATCAGACTCAGATAACCGGCACAGAGAGCGAGTAAAGAAGCAGGACCAGCCGCCGCAGAAGCCACAGGGGGTGAGAGCCGAACTATCCCGTGCCTTCTCAAACGGAGGACACAAATTGGATAACAGTATATAAAAAAGCCATAGCTATATAAAGCTAATAAACTGTTGCACATCGGTTTGTCCTAACAACCGTTCCACTCTGCCAGGCTGTTCCGTAAGATCAGACAACTCTTTGAATACCTCGCGGACGGCTGGATGATCATTGGGCACTGCCAGCATGAACACGAGTGAAGCTCTGCTTTCGCCCCACTCCAGCGGCTCTTTTAACGTGGCAGCAGCAATTGCCGGGGTTTTGATCAAATCGGGACTGCCATGCGGAATGGCAATGCCCGCCCCTATATTTGTATCGGAAAGCTGTTCGCGGTTGATCGCCCTGTGGGCATACTTCTTATCGACATAACCCTGCTCGGACAACCGATTGGCCAGCATCTCGATGACTTCATAGCGGTGTTCCCTTTCTACTTGGAGAAACACAAGAGACGGATCCATCAATTCCGCCAGATGAGAACCCGGTACAGTCACAGCCTGCTTGTTTCCTGATCCAGACTGCAATTTACCGATAAAGGAAGCAAGCTTGTCTATTTCATGTCCCTCCATCAACGGAGAAATTTGGATCGCCGGGATACCGGTTTTCTCGACTGGTACAGTGGATACGATAAAGTCGACTGGATGATCGGCAAGGTATTGTTTTACGTTGTATTTCGCGACACTATCGACAACTTCGATTTCCGGAAACTTTCCTTCCAGCTTCGTCCGCAACAACTGGGATACTCCCACTCCCATATGGCAGACTACGATTGCCTGCAGTTTTTCCACACGCTGATTACGCAGCCGTTCGATCGATGTTTGAAAGTGAATCGTCAAATAGGCGGCTTCTTCTTCCGGCAAAGTAAAATCGAAGTGATCATGGATATCCTCCACGATATAAATCACCATATCGAACATATATGGATACATCTGTTTAATTTCCTGAAGCATCGGATTTTTGACCGGCAATCCGTACGTAATCCGGTTGACAGTAGAAGAAAGATGCAGAATGAGATCTTCTTTCAGTTGGTCATCCTCGGCAAAATCGATCATCGTCACTTCGGACATCCGTGCTGTCAGCTTGTCGACCAGCTCGTTCACCATCGGCACCTGGCTTGTCCATGTAGCATCTGCCTGACCTCCGGGTACTGTTTGATAACGGAGCTTGGCCCCGAGAATATGAAAAGCGAGATAATACATTTCGTCTTCCGGAAACCGGACGGCAAAAGCACTTGCCATCTTTTCAAGAAATTCAGCTGCCCATTCAAGCTCTTCCTTATCATGCAGCATCTGTTTCTCTTTCGAAGAAACGGAAATCGGCTGTCTGGTTTTCACCCGTTTTATCATCACTAGCACGTGAATGGTCAGGCGATCGAACGTCTCGTCTGTAAAGGAAAGCTTATGTCTTACTTGCAAGGCATCGAGTTCTTTTTTTACCAGCCGGATATCGGCACCGGCAAACATCGTTTCCATAAATGCCGAAATCGGCATCGCCTCTTGGCTGCCGAGCCTCGACAGTTCTGAAAGGGCGAGCCGGATGTTTTTCTCCTCGCCTTGGACGGTATGCCCCACTTTTTGCTTGGAGATGACGGAAACATTCATTTTTTTCAACCATTCACGAATGGCATCCAAGTCTTTGCGAATGGTACCTTTATTCAAAAAGTATTTATCGGCAAGCTCTCCTGTGGTCAGCGGCTTTGCTTTTATCAATAACTCGTAAGCAATTTCCATCCTGCGGTCTCTATCCGTTTTCCGCTCCACTATGGGCTGCATTGATTGCAACCGGTCGAACAGACGTGATTTATCGGACTCCTCAATCTTCACGAACACCCCTAAGCCGGGCTTTTTTTCTAAACGCCCCCGGGAATGTTCGAACAAAAATTGTTCCAATTGTTTTAAATCATTGCGGATTGTTTTCTCGGAGCAATCGAAATGCTGCGCCAATGTATCTACTTGGATATAATTGTCTTCCCGGGTGAGAAGAAACCTCAACAGCCCGGTTTGTCGATCGTTCATTTTGTTCACCCAATCACATATAATAGCGTTTTTTTCTTGCCAGTTTTATCTTTCCTCTATGAATTCATCTATTTTTTTCCCGAGATGCCTGCCTGGCTCATCCATCATCCCGGCGATCCTGTCTCCTTTTTTCAAATCGAGAACAGAAACGGCACCTTTTTCCGCCTCCTCTACATATACGCTCGTAGAAGACTGCAAAGTAGCCGAAATGCTCCCTTCCTCCCCATGACAAATAACGCGTATCAACGGACGTCTTTCTATTTTCACGCGTCCGATTGAAATCGAACGGCTTCCCTGCGGACTGCTTACCACAAGGGATTCTCCTGCCTTTATTTCCTGCAAGTATCGACTTTCCTTTTCCTGATAAAAATATTGGTGGAATCCTCCACAGTTGATCCGGAACGGCCGTGGAGGGTAACCCTCCGATTGCCTGTTTTCCGACAAAACTTTAAGATATCCATGGCCGGTATTGCCGATATAAAGTCCCTCTTCCTCTTGCAGACGATCGATAAAATCCAGACAGACCCGCATACCTTCCCCTACTTGTTTGAGTTCCACTACTTCTAAATACCTTGTTTTTGCGCTTTCCTCCACTATACCACCCTTTCGCTTACTTCTTCTGTTTTCAGTGTACATAATTGGCTGCACAAAAGAAAACCCGCTGATTTGCGAAGGAAAAAGACGACGATTGATCCTGCAAAAATCTTATCTGATTTTCCTTTTGAAAGAAAGTCACAGGAACTTCCCCATTTTGCTGGAAGTTGTAGTAAAATGGTTCGCATATCCGAAAGTTTACTGGAGGTTAGCAGATGCGAGTGTTTGTGGTCGGACTATTAGCGGCATTGTTTTTCTCTGTCACCTTTATCCTGAACCGATCCATGGAGCTGGAGGGCGGCAGCTGGGTATGGAGTGCTTCTTTACGGTTCTTCTTCATGCTCCCGATGTTAATCGCAATCGTCGGTTTCCAAGGAAAAATCAGGCCAGTGTTGGTACATCTGAAAAACCATCCGACAGCCTGGATTGTCTGGAGCTCCGTCGGCTTCGGTTTCTTTTATGCGCCTATCGCTTTTGCCACTGTGTACGGTCCGGGCTGGCTAGTCGCAGCAACCTTTCAACTGACCATCATTGCCGGCTCCCTGCTCGTCCCTTTTCTTGAAAAACAAACCGGGATAAAGCAATCGATTCCGGTAAAAAGCGTCCTCATTTCTGTCCTTATACTCGGCGGTGTCATTCTGATGCAGCTCGAACACGCTTCTGCAGTCCCTTTGGCAAGTGTCTGGTTGTGTACACTCCCGTTGCTCCTATCCGCTTTCAGTTATCCATTAGGAAACCGGAAAATGATGCAAGTCGTCGGCAACGAGCTCAATACGTTTCAACGCATCCTCGGAATGACCATCGCCAGCATGCCGTTTTGGCTGATTCTTTCCGTCTACGGTGCAATAGCGCACGGCGCCCCTTCTTCCAGCCAGCTTGTGCAGACATTCATCGTCGCTGTTTCATCCGGCATCATCGCTACTGGTTTATTTTTCTACGCTACCAATCTAGTTAAACATGACAACCAAAAATTGGCCGGCGTCGAGGCCACACAATCTGGGGAAGTAGTGTTTGCCTTGATGGGGGAAATCATCTTTCTTCATGCAGCAATGCCAAGCGCGCTTTCTTTCGCCGGAGTTTTTCTCGTCATTGGCGGAATGGTGTTGCACAGCCTTAACAGCGGGATGCGGGAGAAAGAAGCATTTCAAGAGGTTTCCAAAGCAAAATGATAACCCAGAGGGAGTGAGGCCCTCTGGGTTATGTCCTTTTCATTCTATAAAACTTCTCTATCCCAATGTCGATGCTCGGCAATCGCCTTACTGAACTGCTCGGCGAATCTTGTTGTGTCTTCACTTGAAACAACGCCGGAACTGTCTTCCATGCCGTCTGCCTCCAATAGCTTTCTGCCTTCATGTGTCGCGCCGATCGGTTTATAGTGCGAGAATGCTTCCATCACGAAATAGGCGGCCTGTTTATAAAATTCTTTGTTTTCCTCTCCTCCTGCTGCGTATACCGCATCAAACAATACGGAATCAGCCGTCAGGAAGGTATGATCGACGTCCAGCTCGGTACCATCTTCTCCGGTCACCTTACCCTGGCTATCACTGATCACTTCTATTTGCAGTCCTTTTCCCTTCAGTTCATCGATAACCGGCTTTACTTCCTTGCCATTGAAGTTTTGGCCGAGGATCAAAGCAATCTTTCGGGTATCGGCCTTGAATTTCGTGTTTTCCTGGCTCAAGGCTGGAGAAGCTTTCGTTACGCCTGTATCTTTTCCTTGCGGCGGATTGGCCCCGATCGCTTTCGCAAATTCTGTCGCCAGTTCCATACTTACATTGCCGAACATATCGACAACCTGTTGACGTACGGATTCACTTTCCACTTTCCCCAGCTCAAAGCTGAATGCCTGGATCATATGTTGTTTTTCCGCTTCGCTCATGCTGTTCCAAAACAACGTAGCTTGAGAGAAATGGTCTTTGAAGCTGTCGCTTCGAGCCTGGACTTTATATCCATCCACTTTTTCCTGATAATGCTTGAACCCGCCTTCCTCTTCACTCGCCGGTTCCGGCGTATTGGCAGCAAGGGAGTTATTATGGTAGCTGACACGCCCCTTGTTGATCGTTTGCCGTCCATAACCGTCCCGCTGGTTATTGTGAAACGGGCAGACCGGACGATTGATCGGCAGCTCATGGAAGTTAGGGCCGCCCAGCCGGATTAGCTGCGTGTCCGTGTAAGAAAACAGCCGTCCCTGTAACAAGGGATCATTCGTGAAATCAATGCCCGGCACGACATGGCCCGGATGGAAAGCAACCTGTTCTGTTTCCGCAAAATAATTATCCGTGTTGCGGGTCAGCGTCATTTTTCCGATCAGCTTCACCGGAACGTCTTCCTCCGGCCATATCTTGGTGGGATCCAATATATCAAAATCGAAACGGAATTCCTCTTCCTCCGGTATCATTTGCACGCCGAGTTCATATTCCGGATAGTCGCCATTTTCGATTGCTTCCCATAAATCGCGACGATGAAAATCAGGGTCCTTCCCGTTGATTTTCTGTGCCTCGTCCCATACCACTGAGTGGGTTCCCAAAACTGGCTTCCAATGGAACTTGACGAAGTGAGCCTTTCCTTCTGCATTGACGAAACGGAAAGTATGGACGCCGAAGCCCTCCATCATCCGGAAACTACGTGGAATGGCTCTGTCGGACATCGCCCACATAATCATATGAGCCGACTCCTGGTTATTGGCGACGAAATCCCAGAACGTGTCATGGGCAGTCGCTGCCTGCGGAATTTCATTGTGCGGCTCCGGTTTAACTGCATGAATCAAGTCCGGAAACTTCATGGCATCCTGAATGAAAAATACCGGTATATTGTTTCCTACTAAATCGTAGTTCCCTTCATCCGTGTAAAATTTCGTGGCAAATCCGCGGGCATCCCTGGCCAGTTCACCGGAACCACGTGATCCGGCAACCGTGGAGAATCGAACGAATACGGGTGTTTTTTTCGAAGGATCCTGTAAAAAATCTGCTTTGGTGAATTCCTTCATCGATTCATAGACTTGGAACTCTCCGTGAGCGGCAAAACCACGGGCATGTACAATCCGTTCTGGAATGCGTTCATGGTCAAAATGCGTCATCTTCTCACGAAAATGGAAATCTTCCATCAAAGTCGGACCTCGTTTGCCCGCCTTCAGAGAAAATTCATCCTCTGATACTTTGACACCCTGATTGGTCGTCAGTTTTTCTCCTTTGTCCTCCGTCTTGAACTGTTCCAATTGTTCCTGTTTGCGGTTTTTGTTTTCACTCATTGAATAAACTCCTCCCTTTATGTAAAGATTGGACAGTTGTCTTCTTCCCGGGTAAACGTGTATACAAACAGGCAATTTAAAGTTTTTATCATTTTTTAATCATTATAATTAAATAGTCGCACTAAATTATGCTTAGTTGATCAGAAAAAAAACCCCTAAGAGGGCAAGAAAAATCTGTTACTATAATAAGTAAGAAAATTTGTTCCGGTTCTGAGGTGGATTATAAAATGAAATACTTTTTCATCCTTGCGTCCATAAGCAGTATAGTGTTCGCTGCGCTTGGGCAGGGAGCTTACGGGATAGTGGCGGGATTATTGTTACTGCTTCTGGGAGCATCCTTTAGTAAACCACGATACATAAGAGGCTGGAGGGATTGAACATTGAGGAGAAAAAATAAGCGGAGAAAAAGAGAAAATCGGCAGGAGAAATGGGATGCCCTTGAGTTATTAACATGGATTCCGGAAATCTTCATGCTTCCTGTCCGTTTGGTTGTTTGGCTGATAAGAGGGGTAGGCAGATTGATCGGCAGCATTTTTGACGGCATTTAACCTACTCAAGCCTTTCCGATGCGGAATGAAGGATTTTTTTGGATGGCGCGCTGCCTTCATTTGAGCTTAATCGACTGGATGAAGCCGTTCCGCTCTCCCTCTTTACATTTGGAAAAGGAAAAACCCGCCGGTATCAAGGCCACTGAAAAAGTCCTTTCTAATCTAGAAGAAATTTTAAAGTTTGTTGTTGATTCTCACGAATCGCTTATCGGTGGATGCTTGCCGCGGGCACGGCCACAGCTAACTTGGTCAAGAAGATCACTTGACCAAGTGGATCTTCGGCTCGCGCTGTTATCGCAGGCGTCACCACCGAACGCTCATTGTGGAATCAACAGTGGGTAAACGAAAAAGAAGTGATCTTCTTTGATTTCTAAAAGAAAGTCACTCTTTTTTCTTGTACAATGAAAGGAATACATAATAGGGAGAGATTCGATGTTAGACCGTCAATTATCCATGAATTTAAGCCAGGGCGATGGAACAATATAAGACTGAAGCGAAGAATAGCGAATGGAAACACAGACACGGATAGGAGGTCGCCTCATCTTCGGGTCTCGAAGGCATGCGCATGCAAGGTGCGATGGCGATTTTCACAGCTAATGCGAAACGAATCGTTAAACTCATGAAGGAATATTAGATAAAAAGCGGTCTGTATGGAAATTAAATTCCATACAGACCGCTTTTTTAAAATTCTACTTTTCAAAGACCTTCCGTTTTTCAGTGGCCTCCCGGAATCCGACGGGTTTTTCCTTTCCGTTCTAGTTAAACGGTCGCTTTCGCTTTTTCTTTCTTGATTTGTTTGCTTCGCAATTGTCCGCAGGCGGCATCGATATCGGAACCTTGTTCAACGCGGACACCGCAATTGATCCCCTGGTCCATCAACGTTTCATAAAAATCGAGAATGGCCTGTTTGGTACTGCGCTGATATTGGTTGTGTTCATCAACCGGATTGTACGGAATCAGATTGACATAGGACAAATGGCGTTTGTCCTTCAACAGTCTGGCGAGCTCCAGTGCCTCTTCCTTATGGTCGTTGACATCCCTTAACAGAATATACTCGAACGTGATTCTGCGGTTCGTTTTTTCGAGATAATAATCGACGGCAGGCATCAGCTTTTCGAGCGGGAACGCCTTGTTGATTTTCATGATTTTCGTGCGCAGCTCGTTATTCGGCGCATGAAGAGAAACCGCTAAATTGATTTGAATGTCTTCATCCGCAAAGTCATAAATCCGGTGGGCAAGCCCGCTTGTAGAAACCGTGATATGTCTCGCACCGATGGAAAGGCCCTTCTGGTCATTGACTACACGGAAGAAGTCCATCATGTTCGTATAGTTATCGAATGGTTCACCGATACCCATCACGACAATGTGGCTGACTCTCTCATCCTTGCCTGCCCCATCTAAATGATGCTGGACATTCATGATTTGCTCGACAATTTCACCACTGGAAAGGTCGCGATTCTTTCGAAGCAAGCCGCTGGCACAGAACGTACAACCGATGTTACAGCCAACCTGCGTGGTCACACAGACAGAAAGTCCATAATTGAACCGCATCAATACTGTTTCAATCAGGTTTCCATCCTGAAGCTCGAACAGGAACTTGATCGTCCCGTCTTTTGATTCCTGCTTGATCGCCTGTTTCAATGTCTGCACGACAAAATGTTCCTCCAGCAATTCAATGCAGTCCTTATTCACGTTTTTCATATCTTTAAAAGCGGTAACCCGTTTTTTATATAACCAATCCCAAACCTGCTTGGCACGGAACTTTTTCTGGCCATGCTCGGTTAGCCAAGACGTCAGTTGTTCGAAAGTTAATCCATAAATGGATTGTTTGTTCATTTGTTACCCTCATTTCAGTAGGTTTCCTTAATTTTTTCCTATACCCATACTACTGAATGTATCGCCATGTAGCAAGTCCCGGTTGCGTGTTTCCTTCGTTTCTCGGCACCTGGAGGTTGTTAGTCTATGCCATTCCGGTTGAAAAATTGGATGATATTGCCGAAGAGGGACGGGTATGAAACCCCTCTCACGACTTCCTAAGAACCTGCAGCCAAACGCCTTTGCTTAACCTTTTTCATCAACCAACCGTGCTTCGGACTGAAAAGAAATGCCACCATAAACAAGAGGCCTGTTGCACTTGCCATCGCGCCGGCTATCGAAACATTCCAATAAACGGCCGCTCCGTAACCGATGATGGCCGAAAAAATTCCGACTATGCCGCTCAGCAACAGCAACGTCAGAAACCGATCCGTCAACAGATAGGCAGTCGCCCCCGGAACGATCAACATGGCAACAACCAAAATAGCGCCGACACTGTCAAACGAAGCAACAGTCGACAGAGAGACCATCCCCATCAGCAAGTAATGGACAAGCACGACTGGTACTCCGATTAACTTGGCATATTGCGGGTCAAAGGTGGAAATTTTCATTTCTTTATAAAAGGCAGCGATCAGTGTCAGATTCAGAATCAAGACGATTCCCAACATCCATACAGCAACGGGTCCGTAGCTCTCTCCATTGATTTGCAACGTATCCCAAGGGACAAATGCAATTTCTCCCATCAAGGCATGTTTCGTATCCAGGTGCACTTGGTCACCGATAAAAGAGATTAACACAACACCCAACGCAAAAAATGATGTAAACACAACTCCGATGGCCGCATCAGATTGGATTCCCGATCGGTGCAACGATTCCACGAAAAATGCGGTTGCCAACCCTACCACCGCCGCACCGATCAGCATGGGAAGTCCGTTCAACGACTGACTGACAAAGAAAGCCCCGACAATACCCAGGAGTACGGTGTGGCTGATGGCATCTGCAATCATCGACATCTTCTTAAGCAGCAAAAGCACGCCGCTCATCCCACACGTGATTCCGACCAAACAACCGGTAAGAATGATCCATAATGTATAACTCACAGCTGCTTCACCATCCTTGTAAACATTCCTTTTTTACTGCCGAACAGAAAGGAAAGGAAAAAAATCGACGATGCGCTTAATACCATCATCGGACCTGTCGGCAAATGGTCGATGGTCGTACTCAAAACAGCCCCGGAAATACCGGAAACCGCGCCAAAGCTTCCCCCTAAAAACGCCATGACCCCAAGCTGTTCCGTCCAATAGCGTGCTGCAAGCGGCGGTGTGATCAACAGTGCAGCAATCAAAACCACTCCCACCATTTGAATTCCGATCACTACGACAAGGAGGACCAGGCTGAACAGCAGCCCATCGAGCAACCGGACGGGAAGGCCGATTCCTTTTGCGAATGACGGGTCGAACACCACTGTTTTGAATTCTTTAAAAAACAATGCCGCAATCAACGTTAAGATCAGCGAACCAATCGTGATCACTTGGACATCACTTTTGACCAGGGAAGCTGCCTGACCGAAGATAAATGTATCCAAGCCTGCCTTGCTTCCCCCAAAGTGCTGTTGGATGTAAGTCAACAATACAATCCCGAAACCAAAAAAGACGGATATGGTGATCCCGATCGCAGCATCTGTTTTGATCCTCGACCGGTTAATGATCAGTTGAATCGCCTGTGTGGCCAACAATCCCGTCAAAGCGGCGCCAATCAAAAACAACGGAATCGACTTCACTTGGAAAAGAATGTACACCAGACAAACTCCGGGTAAAGTAGCATGTGCCATAGCATCACTGATCAAGCTTTGTTTTTTCAATAAAACAAAACTGCCGATGGTCCCACTGGCGAAACCGAGCAGCAAACTGCCTGTCAGCACCCATTCCGTATTGGCGTCGAAACCGAACACCGAGAAGAAATCCATCATTGCCTCCCTCCCGCTGCTGTCGTTTTTTGCAGGAAGGCGATGCTGCCGCCATATGCTTTTTCCAAATTGTCTATCGTGAAAACGGATTGTGTGGGACCGCAGTCGATCGGCCGCTTGTTCAATAGCAAGACATGGTCGAAGTAATCCTCCACGGTCGACAAGTCATGGTGAACGACCAGCACGGTTTTTCCCTGCTGCTTCCAGTCTTTCATCAGTTGAATGATTGCCTTCTCCGTGGCGGCATCCACTCCGGCAAATGGTTCATCCATAAAATAAATGCTGGCATCCTGTGCAAGAGCTCGAGCGAGAAATACCCGCTGTTGCTGTCCGCCTGACAACTGGCTGATTTGCCGTTTCGCGAATTCCTCCATTCCGACTTTCTCAAGACAAGCTCTCGCCCACTCAATGTCTTTGTTAGTTGCCCTCTTGAACCAGCCAATCTGACGGTATCGCCCCATCAAGACGATATCGAGCGCATTTGTAGGAAAGTCCCAGTCCACTTCACTCCGCTGTGGTACATAGCCAATCAACTGTTTTTGCGTTTTATATGGCTGACCAAACACCTCCACGCTTCCACTTCGCGCCGGGATCAACTGAAGGGCTGCTTTGATCAGCGTAGATTTCCCTGCTCCGTTCGGTCCGATAATCCCGGTCAAAGAGCCCTCCGGCACCGAAAATGAAACATGTTCCAAAGCGGGCTGCTTATCATATACTACTGTCATCTTGTTGACGGTTAGGGCATTCATTGTTTCCACCTCATTTCAACGATTCCACAATGGTATCGATATTGTGCCGGTACATCCCTAGGTAGGTACCTTCGACTGTTCCTTCTTCACCCATGGCATCCGAATAAAGTTCCCCGCCGATTCTGACTTGATGTCCCGCTTCTTCGGCACCTTCGACCACTGCATTGATCGATCTCCCGGAAACGCTGCTCTCCACGAAGACCGCTTTGATATTGCGTTCCACCAGTACATCGATAATCCGTTGAATATCGGTCAAGCCATAGTCCGATTCTGTGCTGAGTCCCTGTAGACCGATCACTTCGAATCCAAAAGCGTTGCCGAAATAGTTAAAGGCATCATGCGCTGTTACCAAGACTCTGCTCTCTTCGGGTATTTCCTTTATGCGTTCCCGGGCATAGTCCTCTAATTCTGTTAAATCTTTTACATATTCCACCGTATTCTGCTTATATACGTTCTCATTATCTGGATCAATTTCCATCAATTCGTCCCTGATCTTCTCCGCAGCCTGTTTCCAAATAGAAATATCAAACCAGACATGGGGATCGATGATGCTTGGATTCTGTGGATCGGCCAGGAACTGATCTTCCGGTATCCCCTCCGCAACAGCAACGGTTGGTTTTTTTTGCCGCATTTCTTCAAAAATTTCTCCCATCTGTCCTTCTAAATGCAGTCCATTGTAGAAAATGATATCCGCCTGATCCAATTTCTTGATATCCCCCTGGACAGCGTTGTACAAGTGCGGATCATCCCCCGGACCCATCAAGCTTTCCACCTCGATGTGGTCGCCGCCGATCTCGGCTGCCATATCACCGATTTGGGCGATCGTGGTCACTACCTTGACCTTTTCTTCTCCGCTTCCGACGGCCTCCTTTCCAGCCGAACAACCGGACAACGCTGCCGCCAATACACCTAAAAACACTACCGAAACCCACTTCACATTTCCCACCTCCATTAATTTTTCCTTAGGGCAAAACTTTCTTTAAAAAAATTTGCCCTTGCCGTATTTCTACAATAACAAATTGTTTCCCTAAACCAAATTATATGTATTAAGGAAATAATGTCAACTGGTTTAATCATTGTTTCTTTCGCTCAAAACCGACACGGGAGGACAGAAACAGTGCTTTTGACTCCACTCTATATGTCTTGTATGTTATTAACGTAAATCCCTAGTAATCACGTAGGATTATTAATAGAATCCAAACACAAAGGAGTCATTCGATGAAAAAAGTATGGAGGGGCTATCTTGATACGCCCCTGATCGTTAAAATAACCGCCGCCCTTATGCTCGGCGTCATAACCGGCCTTCTTTTCGGCAGTCAGGCGTCCCTGCTGGAACCTTTCGGAGATTTATTGATCCGACTGCTTAAATTTCTGATTATTCCTTTGGTATTGTTTACGCTGATGGTAGGTGTGAACCAAACCGAAGTCGGAAATCTCGGAAGGATGGGCGGGAAAGTCTTCCTTTACTACATTGTTTCCTCTGCCTTTGCGATTATCATCGGTGTTACCATCGCCGGCGTTTTCCAGCCGGGAACCGGGATGACCCTGGGAGACAGTGAAGCGGTCGATGTTCCGGACAACCCTGGAGTATCCAGTGTCCTTTTGAATATTGTGCCGGACAACATCGTAACAGCTTTTACCAATATGAATTTGCTCGGAATCATTTTTACTGCTTTTGTTTTCGGGATTGCCCTTTCTTCTCTCCGCTCTTCGGAAAACCATGCGGAATTGGGCGAAAGCGTATATAACGTCATCAAAGGATTGAATGAGGCAACACTGACAATCATGAAAGTCATCCTGCAATACGTGCCGATCGGTATTTTCGCCATTGTCGCAAACACGGTCGGCAGCCAGGGACTCGATACGTTACTTGAACTGGGCAATATGGTTGCCGTGCTTTATATCGTCTTGATTGCCCAAGTACTGCTATACGTCGTTTTCCTTCTTCTGGCCAAGCTTAGCCCGGGGCGCTTTTTCTCCCAGGCCAGGACTCCGATGCTGACCGCATTCGCCACCCAAAGCAGTTCGGGGACATTGCCGTTGACCTTGAACGCTGCCGACAATTTAGGACTGTCACGCAGTCTCTACGGGTTCAGCCTGCCGCTCGGAGCCACGATCAACATGGACGGAGCCGCCATCCGAATCGCAGTTTCTGCGGTTTTTGCGGCCAATATAATCGGCGACCCGCTCAGCTTCACGGATATGCTGCAGGTTGTGTTAATCGGGACACTCGCCTCGATCGGCACGGCGGGAGTCCCTGGGGCCGGAATCATTATGATTGCCACCGTTTTCGCCCAGTTGAATCTGCCGATGGAAGCAGTCGGTCTACTGACAGCCATCGATGCCCTTGTCGGGATGGGATGTACCGCCCTCAATGTCACCGGCGACTTGGTCGGCACCTCGATCATTGATAAATCCGAAGCAAAAAAACCGAAAACAGTTACAAATGGATAAGTATTGTTATCCCAGCCTGGGAAAAAAGCTTCGTGATCAAAATGAAACCGAACGATTCGATAATTCGTTCGGTTTTTTGGTCAGAAAAAAGCAAACCGTTCTATCCTGCTCTAATATAAAACTCTCTTTATGGAAGGAATTATCCTTCATTTAGAGAAATAGTTTAAAATAACCAGTTTTCGAAACAGGAGGACTAAGATGACACTATCATCTTTTTACACGCATCCAATTATTCAAGCACCGATGGCCGGTGGAACAGCAAATCCCGCACTGGCAGCGGCAGTTAGCAATGCCGGGGGACTCGGGTTCCTTGCTGCAGGCTATAAGACTGCCCGGGACGTTCGGGAAGAAATCAAGCAAACTCGAAAACGAACGAGCGGTCCATTTGGAGTCAATTTATTTGTTCCAAGTGAGGATACGGCAGAGTCTGCAACACTCGATGACTATGCAAACCGGCTGGAACACACAGCAAAGCGGTTGGCTGTGTCCACAGGGGAAGCCAGAAACGATGACGACGACTGGGAAAACAAGCTTGAAGTAATAATCGACGAGCACATTCCGGTGGTCAGTTTTACCTTTGGCTGCCCTCCTTCCACCGTCGTGGACAGACTGAAGCAAAACGGCAGCTATGTCATCGTAACTGTCACCTCGCCTCAAGAAGCGATAGAATCTGTCCAAGCAGGAGCAGATGCCTTGTGTTTACAAGGAATAGAAGCCGGTGGCCACCGCAGCACGTTTCAAAACAACGCCGAAACAGAAGACTTTTCGCTCCTCCCTTTACTTCGTCTCGTCCGCCAGCAGGTAGATCTTCCCTTGATCGCCGCAGGAGGCGTCATGCATGGACAAGACATCGCTGCTTTGTTGACAGCGGGAGCGGAAGCGGTCCAGTTGGGTACTGCCTTTTTGCGTTGTCCGGAGAGCGGTGCAAAATCCCTGCATAAACAGGCACTTGCAGACAACCGTTTCTCGGGAACAACTGTCACCCGAGCGTTTACCGGCAGGCGGGCCCGGGGACTGAAAAATGCCTTTATCCAACAATATGACGACGCTGCACCTGCAGCCTACCCTTTTGTCCACTATATGACCAAACCGATTCGAAAAGCAGCTGCAGAAGCGAGTGACCTGGAAGCGATGGCTTTATGGGCAGGACAAGGTTATCGGATGGCCATGGATATACCGGCAGCGGAAATCGTCACGAGGCTGATGGAACAGAAACAGGAAGCAATTCAAGCACAAAAAAGGCTATAGACAAATGTCTATAGCCTTTGGGCTTAAAAGTCGAAGGTGTCCGGGTCTGGCCCTACCCGGTGGTCCTCGTTCAGATTATCGATTTGTTCGATATCTTCTTTTGTCAGTTCAAAATCAAAAAGATTAGCATTTTCTTTAATCCGGTGCGCTTTCGTCGACTTAGGGATGAGGACAATTTTCTGCTGCAAGTCCCAACGCAGGATAACCTGGGCAGGGGACTTATCATATTTCGCTGCGATTTCTCTTAGTACTGGATTGTCCAGAATCTGTCCCTGCATAAGCGGCGACCAGGCCTCCAACTGGATGCCATGCTGCTGGCAATAAGTTAATAGATCGCTCTGTGTCAACTTCGGATGCCGTTCAACCTGATTGATTGCCGGTTTGATCGCTGCGTCTTTCATTAACTCCTCGAGATGGTGGACTTGAAAATTGCTGACACCTATTGCACGAATGCGGCCCTTTTTATAAAGTTCCTCGAGCGCATTCCATGCCTGTTTATACTTTCCTTTTCCCGGCCAGTGAATTAAATAAAGATCCAAGTAGTCCAGCCCCAGCTTTTCCAGACTCGTCTCAAACGCTTGAACCGTTCCATCATAATCCAGGCCATCGTTCCATACCTTCGACGTGACAAACAAATCTTCACGACGGATACCGGCAGCTTGTATTCCTTCCCTGATCCCTTCACCGACTCCTGTTTCATTTCCATATATGGCGGCCGTGTCAATACTGCGATAGCCTTCTGTGATGGCGGTTTTCACAGCCTCTACCAGTTCTGGTCCTTCTTCTACTTTAAATACACCAAGACCGAGCCATGGCATTTTTGTCCCATTGTTTAATGTTGTCACTGCTTGTAAATGATTTGTCATCTTTCATTCCTCCTGTTTTATCAATAATTGATCAATAATACTCAACATGCTTCTTCCTGTACGACTTGCTCCATACGATCTTTTTTCTCCAAGTACCTGCTCCATACAGTAAGCAGAACGGCAGCTGTTACCATCAATCCGCCAAGCCAGCCAGTATGAATCAGTCCGATGGAATCGGTTATGATTCCTCCCAGATAGGAGCCAATCGCAATTCCGGCATTGAAGGCGGCAATATTTATGGCGGATGCCACATCGACTGCACTTGGCACAAAACGTTCCGCCAACATGACGACGTACACCTGCAGCCCGGGAACATTCATAAACGCAAACAAGCCCATTAATATGATCGTCGCCAGTCCGGCCACTTTGAACGGAGCGGTAAATGTCAACGTGAATAACACGAGCGCCTGAATGATGAACATAAACAGCAAAGCCGTAATCGGGTTTTTGTTGGATAGTTTCCCGCCGATCATGTTTCCAATAGCTATCGCCAGCCCGTACACAAGCAGCAATACAGCTACTGTCCCTTGTTTAAATCCGGTTATATTCTGGAGCAATGGAGATAAATAAGTGAATACGACAAATGTGCCGCCATAGCCCAAAGCTGTAATCACAAAGACAAGCAGCAATCTGCCGTTCGTCACAAGCTTCACCTGATCAGCAAAAGATGTCCTGGCACTCGTCTTCAGATTTGCCGGAACTAAAATACTGTTGGCGATGAAGGCAATTACCCCTATCAGGACAATCGCCATAAAGGAGAGCCTCCAACCAAACTGCTGACCTAAAAATGTACCGAACGGAACACCAGTCACCGTAGCCACGGTAAGCCCGGTAAACATGATGGAAATAGCGCTGGCCCTGCGGTTTTCCGGTACCAGGTTGGCGGCAATAGTCGAACCTATCGACATGAACACGCCATGGGAAAATGCCGAAAGCACTCGGGCAGCAAGCAATACCCCGACGCTTGTAGCACTTGCCGCAATGCTGTTCCCTATAATGAAAATAACCATGATCCAGAGCAACAAGGATTTACGAGACATAGCTGCAGTCAAGGATGTCAAAACCGGGGCCCCGAAGGTCACCCCCAAAGCATATAAAGATACGGTCAATCCTGCGGTCGTGACAGAAACGTGTAAATCCTCTGAAATGAGCGGCAGAAGACCGACACTGATAAATTCCGTCGTCCCGATGGCAAAGGCACTTACTGCCAAAGCCAATAAAGCCAGGACACTACGCTTTTTTTCTATCGTCATGTATCATTTTCCTCCTCTTGAATTTGAATAATGATGGCTATCGCTGCCGGCAAATGTTATTATGATACACAGATACACATATAGGAAGTACGTACTTCAAAGTGATATAGGAACCAAAAAGTGATGTAGGTACTTTTTAGTTCCTATAGGAGGAGAAAATGCAAT
Organism: Sediminibacillus sp. JSM 1682029; assembly: GCF_041366435.1. Classification (NCBI taxonomy): domain Bacteria; kingdom Bacillati; phylum Bacillota; class Bacilli; order Caryophanales; family Bacillaceae; genus Sediminibacillus; species Sediminibacillus sp. JSM 1682029. Next base: position 185,885 of record NZ_JBEWYY010000003.1, on the reverse strand, counting down.
GAAAAAGAAGAAGTATAATATATCAGTCGAAGCAACATTGGAAGTAATCGGAGGCAAATGGAAATGCGTGATTCTTTGCCATCTCACCCATGGGAAGAAACGGACAAGCGAGCTGAAGCGTTTGATGCCCAATATCACCCAAAAAATGCTGACACAACAGCTCCGCGAATTAGAAGAGGACGGTGTGATCAACCGGATTATTTACAACCAGGTGCCGCCGAAAGTGGAATATGAGTTGAGTGACTATGGCAAAAGTCTGGAAGGGATTCTGGACGCACTGTGTGCTTGGGGTGATCAGCATATTACCAAGGTGTATGGAGACAAATCAGAGGTTTTGGAAGAAAGCGTATTGAATAGGTAAAACAAAGACAGGCTTGATGTTTATCAGGCCTGTCTTTTTTTATGTCCTTCCTTTGTTATTTAAATGAATAAATCATTATTAAATTGGCTGAGCATTAAGCTGCAAGCGAGTGGGCTTTGATAACCTGGGTACTTGTTCACGAAACTTTGAAAACATTTATACTGCCGAGACATTCTCCATTGGCATTTTGGTGAAAAAAAAACTTTCTGTCGAAAATAATTGTTAACAGAATAGGTATTTTGTAGTATTATTAGAAAAAATAGAGTATGATTTGCCGGAATTATAGTTCTTTTTTCATATTTGGTTTTTCTCATTCTTACTCTATTTTTCAAAAAATCAAAAGGAGGAGTTGGAATGAAAGTAACACTGCAAAATGAAGCGGGTTTAACAAAAGTAGTAAAAGTTGGGTTTAGCTGGACTACTTTCTTTTTTGGATTTTTCCCGGCCTTATTCCGCGGGGATTTAAAATGGGCGGCGATTATGTTCATAATTGAAGCCATTCTTGGTTCTTTCACATTAGGTATTGGGGCTTGGATAAGCGGGGTAGTTTTTTCCTTTGTCTATAACAAAATCTACATAAAAGAGCTTATCGAGAAAGGCTACAAGCCTGCCGATGAGGCAGCCAAAGCACAATTAGAGCAAAAACAAATCCTTTCTCCAACAGCTTAATAATTTCGATTGGCTTCGGTTGAGAAAGCAAGATAAAACGCTTGGATACATTCTTATATCCAAGCGTTTATTTGTTATCTAGCGTGATAGCCGGATTTTACGTTCCTTTTGAACGGACGTGTTCAGCACTAAGTTATCAGGACTCTCCGGTTTGTTTCACCTTGCTTTGCTCCTGTTTGGAGATCAACGCATAGTACGTGACATTCCGCTTAAACTGACCATGGTTCTGTAAAAACTCCTGCAACTCCTCTATCCCGATTCCCAGATCCTTCGCTTCCACCATCAAATCCACCCATTCCTGATCAAGCTTTTCATAAACGTCCACAATAATTCCCTCCTAAAATACAGATGTATTTCAGGCGGCCCAGCCGTCATTATTGTTTCCAATAGAAGACCTGTGGCTTTGCGTCCCTATTTTTCAATAGGTTTGCCCTTATCTGAGTTTTTCCGGCAAGAAGCACGAATGAGAACCCTGACTATCGATTTTTTCTTCCCCCCATTTTACTTGATGGCTCATTACACCTTCATTACATAACCCTTTAAAAAAGCTGCTTGATTTGAAAAAAGACAAAGAATTTTTAATGATAACGGAAATATCCTCCCACCAGGGACAAAAAACCACCTTCAGCGGCAGTTTTTATGGATCATTCTTAGTTTAGTTTCTTTTATAAGAATTCCGATGTTCCTTCAAATACAGCAGCCGGTCATTCAGTTCCTCGTCCTCGCCATAGGCTGTACAGTATAATTCCAGATAGATAGCGGCTGATTTATAATCCTTTGCTTCCTCAAACCAGTCCGCCAAAAACAGAGCCATCTCCGTCCACTGCTTCTCGATCCATCTGCGCATTTCAATAAACCAGTCTTCGTATAATCCGGGCATCATGTTTTCACTCTGTTCAGACAGCAGCTGTTTAAACCTCGCTGCTTTCTCTTCATTGCCTTTCAAACGATTGGCCAGGCGAATTGCATCGAGGAGACTCTGAAGATCTGATTTTACTTTTGCCTGGAGAAAAACATGTTCCCTGTCCGTGATCAATATTGGATTCTCATTGGCAAAACCGTTTTTCTCCAACAACTGTTTCAAATGATGCAATGCCACACGCAGCCGGTTCCTGGCATTGACCAAATCCGCTTCAGGCCAGAATATATCACAAAGCTCCTCTCTGGTTGCTGATTGTTGAATGCTTAAATAGATTAAGAGCTGTTTCGCCTTTCGTTTCCCCCAGCCTTCAAATAATCGGTTTCCATTCAAATAAACGGAAAAGCCATGGATAACATTTACCAGCAGGATGTTATCCTGTCCGGATGAATCCAATTCCTGCTGCATCAACCCTCTTATTTCGGAATACAATTCCGACGTCAGGTGCTTTTGGTAGTCATAATCCAGCAAACTTATGGAAGCAGCGGGATTCCGGTGTTTCTTTATGAAACCGTCGATCCAGTCGGCAACCAGTTTCGGCTGATCCATTTGAATCATGAATGCCGCCTCGGGAACGGTATAACACCTTGCGTTCGGGTTAAAATTCAGGATGGCACTGGATAGTTCGGGAGGAAATATGATATCCTCTGAACCGGACAAAATCAGAATAGGAACCCTTATCCTGCGTAGATTTTCAACACCCTCCGGTCCAAAACCCGTATGGAACAATTCAAAATAGACCGTCGGGGATACCTTTTTGTACGCATTCAGCAGTGTGGAAGTTTTTGCCTCTGTGGGTATATAACAAGCTTTGTCGACAATTTCTTTTGCCATCGCCAGCATATTGTCCTTCCCGTCAACCATATGCTTCCTCTGGCTGACCACCTTGTCCCCCATCTGTTTCGGATAATGGATGGGTACACTGAACAATACCACTGTTTTCAATTGTCCGGGCCGCTGCCCCGCTATTTTAATGCCGATAAATCCACCCAGCCCCTGTCCGATCAAATGATAAGCCTCTATTGCTAGTTCCTTCATCAAGAAGATAAGATCCTCAGTCAGTAAATCAATGGTTCTCTTCTCACTGCCTGTACCACTTTCCCCGTGCCCTCGCAGATCATAACGCAGAATATGGTAATGCTTGCGAAAATAAGGAATGACAAAATCCCATGAGTACATATCCAATCCGATTCCATGAATAAGAACCAGCGTTTCATTGGCGAACGGGTCTTCCGATTCCATCAACTGGTAATGAATGGTTAAGCCGTCCCGATTCATCCAGGACATTCGGCCACCTCCTGTTTTACTGACTATGTAAAATACCCTAAATATTCTTACTACTATCATTCGGCAAAAGTCTGGAAAATCCTTTATACTCTGGCTGTGACATGCGAGGGACTGCCAATTTATGGTATGATGAAAAAGATACCCTTAGAACCAGAAAAAAGCAGGTGAAAATATGGAGCAAAACGCATTGCAATGTTCATTCGAGCGATTCAATTCCACGGCGAGAGAGGAACGGAATCATTTGCACCAGCCTTTAGCCGGAATTTGATGGCTTCGCAAAGATAAAACAACTCGCTTTTATCCTAAAGCTTCCAGCAATTCTTTTACCATCCGCTTTTTATTCCTTATGGCCTGCTCTTCCTTTTCCAGTTTTCCCTGCAGTATCATCAAACTTTCCGAAACACCCTTTATTAAATGTCCGGAACCACAGCCCTTCATCCGCCGCAACCTTACGATAGTCTGAATATCCTTTAATGAAAGTCCGAGTGACTTCATTTCCCGAATTGCCTCAAAATCGCGTTTTTGCTGCAATCCATATATCCTCTGGCCATTATTCCATGCGGGTTCAAGCAACTCGAGATTTTCATAATGACGAACAGTATCCTTGGTCGATTCCATTTCTTTGACAAATTCTCCGATTCTCATCGAGAAGTCTCCTTTCTTTTCCACCAAAACTATTGACGTGGGGTCGACCCCACCGTTTAATCTACCTTTACATCAATAGGAAAAGGAGGAATTTAGTTGATCAGCAGTACTTTGATTACTTTATTCTCATTAATCAGTCTGTCGGGTGTCGTTGTATTCTTAAGAACAGGAAATGACCGTCCGTTTCCCCAGCTGCGGCCAATCCAAATCATCGCTTTGACCTTCTTTACATGTACTCATTTGGGCTTTCTCTTGTTGGGGATGTTCTCGTTCATCATGCATGCACCAATTCAATGGGTGATATCCGGAATGGCAGCAGTAATCCTTTCGAGAGTGGGCAATGGCCACTTCCTTTTCGGAAAGAACAACTGGCAGCATTACCTCGTTACGGGAGGATGGATGGCATGCATTCTCGTACTGCAGGTTTCGGGCCTGTAAGGTCTGTAAGCATTCCATTCGACTTAAAAAAGCGTCTTCCAGGTAAGTCTCCGGAAGACGCTTTTCCTTATGCGATGTTGTATTGGGCGCTTTTCTGCTTGATACTGTGATATTTGATGATCTGGCTGGCATACCACAGGATGACGACAAAGGTGAGCGAAAATCCGATAATGACGGACAGCTGGTAATCAAGGCTCAAGCCTTCTGGTGCATAGAAGATGTAGGTGCAGACAACGCCGGTCATGAACACTGCCGGCACACCGCAAATCCAATGCAGCTTGAAATTCTTCAATAAATACAAGGTACCAGTCCAAAGCATCACCGTGGCCACGACCTGATTGGTCCAGCCTACGTACCTCCATAAAAAGGTGTAGTCGATTGTCGCCAGGAAAAATGCCGGAATCGAAATCGGAATCGTGACAAGCAACACCTTCCACTTGTTATCCATTCGATAGAATTTTGACAAAATGTCCGTCGCAATCATCCTGGATGAACGAAGGGCCGTATCCCCGGTTGTAATCGGCAGAATGATGACACCGAAAATCGCAAGAATCCCACCGATTGTACCTAGTAAGGAGGTTGAGATTTCGTTTACCACTCCAGACGGCCCGCCTGCAGCAAGGGCTTCCGAAAGACCGGCTGTTCCGTTGAAGAAAGTCATGCCGGCGGCTGCCCAAATCAACGCAATCACTCCTTCGATGATCATCGCTCCGTAAAAGATTTTACGTCCATCCGATTCCTTTTTCATCGTACAAGCAATGATCGGACTTTGGGTGCAATGGAACCCGGAAATCGCCCCACAGGAAATCGTCACCATCAACAATGGCCATACCGGCAGGTCTCCTGGATGGAGATTCGCCATCGTCAGGTTCGGCATCGGTTTGCCGGATACAATAGTACCAATTGCAACAGCCACTGCCATGATAAGCAAAATCGCTCCAAGCAAAGGGTAAATCCTCCCGATAATCCGATTGACCGGAAGAACAGTCGCCAAGAAAAAGTAACCAAAGATGATGGCGAGCGCAACCATAAAGCTTAGCGGCGTGATTTGTGAAATCAACTGTGCAGGTCCAGCTGTGAAAGCCGCCGCAACAAGCAGCATCAATACCAGTGAAAGGCCGTTAATAAACACTTTCGCAGGTTTTCCCAAGTAACGGCCTACCAATGTTGGAAACTGCGCGCCGTTATGGCGAAGCGACATCATACCAGAAAAATAATCGTGAACCGCTCCAGCGAATACACTCCCGACTACAATCCAAATAAATGCCACAGGCCCATAGAGAGCACCGGCAACCGCCCCATAAATCGGACCGAGTCCGGCAATGTTCAATAGTTGGATAAGGTTCCCTTTCCACCAACTCATCGGGACAAAATCCAGATTGTCCCGCTTGGTGTACGCAGGGGTAGCGGTTCTATCATCGATTCCAAAAATCCGTTCTACAAACTTACCATAGAAAACATAGCCGAGTATAAGTAAGATCAATGCTGCAAAAAAGGTTACCATTGCCAATCCTCCTGTTGAAAAATCTAGTAGAGTATCAACAATCTTAACATGTTTATCGAGAAAGTAAATACAATATTCAGAAAAAAACTACTATTTTGTTTAGTAAAGGGCTTTCATAAATATCCCGCCCAGTGAACCTTAAAATTCCGAAGCACAAGAAATAAATTGATTTTATTTAACCCGTTTCCGCTCTTCTTTCGGACGGAGTCGATCCTCTTGGACAGAAAGTCGATCTTCTTCCGGGGAGTTGATCCTCTTTCTTCCGTTTTCGCTCTTCTTTCGGACGGAGTCGATCCTCTTTCTTCCGTTTTCGCTCTTCTTTCGGACGGAGTTGATCCTCTTGGGCCGAAAGTTGATCTTCTTCCGGGGAGTTGATCCTCTTTCTTCCGTTTTCGCTCTTCTTTCGGACGGAGTTGATCCTCTTGGGCCGAAAGTGGATCTTCTCGATGACTTGATTCTCTTCGCTCGATAAAACAGCAAAAGGCACCCGTGATTGGGCACCTTTTGCTGTTAAACCGTCAATCCGCAAGCAAGCCCCAGCCTGAAGGGCTTGTCTTTCTTTCGTTCATATAAACTTTTTATCGCTCCTCTCCATCTTCTTGCATCGCTTCGAATGTCCATTCCAAGTCCAATTGCAGTCCCTGCAGTTCATTTTGTGGTTCGCCACTATCTTTGAACCTGAATTTCACGTAAAGACTATCCTCTGCATTTTCCCCATTACCCGCTTCGATACCGTCTATTAAACCCATGAAATTACCATCTAATAATTCATGTTCCGTTGCCGCATTTTCCAATACCATATCTTTTAATTCAAATAATGATGTGCTGCTGACGATGACCGGATAAGCAAAAACGTTCCCATCACCGGTATTTTTAAGAAAATCCACTCTAAGTGCTTGTGCATACTGAGTGGCGAGTTCCTCGCTTACAGGGTTTCCGTCTTTATCCGTTACCGTATAATCGGTATGGAGCAGTACTTTTTTGATATCCAGCGTTCCTTCATTGGTAAGGAAAAAGCTTTTTTCTGTCCAATCCCCCGGTTTTAAATTATCCAATTCTACTATAGTGGATGGGTTGGCGCTAAGTTCCAGTGTGCCTGAAGAAAAAGTGCTTGCCGTAGTGGTCGTGTCACTGAAATAAGCAAAGGTCCCTCCTCCTACTAAAGCGATCCCCAATACCGCTGACATGATTGCTGTGCTGATTTTTTTATACACAATGATTCCTCCTCTGATTTTGTTATATTTCAACCCATTAAAAAATGGGAGTGCTCGTCTCTTATCAGCGAACAATTTTGTTCTTTTTTAAGAACGATGAATTCATTCTAACTGGTGAACTCTAAAATTCAAAACGTCAAATTTCTTCATTTATTCGTTATAAAGAACAAATCGCTGATATTTGCTCCCATTTCCTCTTTCTTCCTTTTATTTTCTTCTCTTTTTCCACGTAAAAAAACAGATTGCGGTTCCCTTTGAAACAAGCAATCTGTTTTCGCTGATAAAGGATAGTAGGCATAAACCGCTCTTTCAGGCGTGACGATTGGCTGGGGGTGGCAGGTCAATAGCTGCTTGTCGATTACCTCGTCAATCCACTCCGACTCCCACACTTGATCGAGTACAGAAAGCGGCCGCCACTCCTGATTTCTCAAGCGAAACCAAACGGAGGAAGCATCCATATGGTCCTGACAAAAATCTTGAAAATCCTTCATAGCCGGCTCTTCGATGATTAAACGGCCCTGTTTCTCTCTTACCGGAAACCCCTGCCTTTTCAGATGGTGTAACACCGAAGGCATAATGGATCGATTTGTTTCTCTCTCTAACGCAACCTCAAAATTCAATTCTCCTATCATACAGAGGAAATGGACTGAATCCTATTAATTGGTTCGGGCTAAAATTGTCTGGAAGGTAGAGAATAAAATGTCTATATTTGCTATACTTTTGCTAGAAGAATAAAAAAAGCGTGGTGAGCGTGTTGTTTAAAATCCTGTTGATAGAAGATGATGAAGCCTTGTACCAGGAAATCAAAGACCGGCTCGGGCAATGGTCGTATGACGTATATGGAATCGATGATTATGAACGGGTGATGGAAACATTCACAGCTATTCAGCCTGACTTGGTGATTATCGATATCCAGCTCCCTAAATTCGACGGATTCCACTGGTGCCGGATGATCCGGGAGCACTCCAATGTGCCGATCATCTTCCTTTCTTCCCGTGACCACCCGACAGATATGGTAATGTCGATGAATCTCGGGGCAGATGACTTTGTCCAAAAACCTTTTCATTTTGATGTGTTGATTGCCAAAATCCAGGCGATCCTCCGCAGGGTATATAATTACAGTAATGATGGGAACGAACTGAAAACCTGGGCGGGAGCGACCATCGATTTGGAGCGTAACCGGGTCAGCAACGAGACGGGAACAATCGAATTGACCAAAAATGAAATGTATATTTTAAAACTGTTGATCGAGCGAAAAGGCAAAATTGTCAACCGCGAGGAGTTGATCAACCGGTTGTGGGACGATCAGCGATTTGTCAGCGACAATACGTTAACGGTTAACGTGAACAGGTTGAGGAAACGGCTGGGCGAGCTTGGACTTGGCGACTTGATCGAAACAAAATTCGGCCAAGGATATGTAGCGAAGGAGCTGGAAAGTCGATGATCGGAACCTTTTTACGAGAACGGTTAAGCTGGATTTTCCTATACTTGCTGATACAGCTGCTGGCTCTGCTGATCGGTTATCTGGATGAAGCCATCCGCTTTTCTTCAATCATTTATTATGTATTTCTTTCTCTTGTCGCCTTTGTGATTTTTCTAATCGTCCGGTATCAACGGGAAACGACGTTTTTCCAGGAGCTGGCCGACCGTGAATATGACCTCGATGTAACCAGCCTGCCTGAACCAAAATCGCCATTCCAGCGACTGATCATCGACAGTATCGTGATTCCAATCGAACAATTGAAAAAAGATGCTTCGACCAATCAACAACTGTTGGAACAGGAAAAAGACGATTTGCTATCGTGGATTCACGAGGTGAAAACCCCGATGACGACGATGCATTTGATCATCGACCGGATAGAGGAGCAACAATTGAAATCGCAATTGAAAAACGAATGGCTGCGCATCCATTTACTGCTGGATCAACAACTGCATCAAAAACGGATTCCTTTTATCGAGAACGACCTTTATATGGAAACAATCGAACTGGAACCGCTTTTGTTCAATGAAATCAATTCCCTGCGATCCTGGTGCATGCAAAAACGGATCGGCATCGATGTCGACCTCTCTGTTTCCACTGTCCTGAGCGATGCAAAATGGCTTTCCTTTATCATCCGCCAACTCCTGACCAATGCGATTAAATACAGTGAAGTCTCGTCCGAAATCGTGGTCAAAAGCAGCCAGAAAGACGGACAAAGTCAACTGCAAATCACCGATAATGGCAGAGGAATCGAAGCCAAAGATCTTCCCCGCATTTTTGATAAAGGCTTCACATCTACGACGGATCACCGGGACAATGCAGCAACCGGCATGGGATTATACCTTTCCAAAGTGGCAGCGGATATCTTGAAAATAGACATCCGCGTACAGTCCGATCCTGGTACAGGAGCCACTTTCACGTTGACTTTCCCTGATCCGGATGAATTCGTGAAAATCCGAGGCATGTGACAAAAGTGTCACATGCCTTTGCTATTTTGTTAGAAGAATGAAAGGACTCCTAGAATCAGACATTATAAAATGAAGCTAACAACGCACTTTGGAGGGTTACAAATGAATGTATTGGAAGCATCAAAAATCCATAAAAGCTATGGAAACAAATTCACCAAACAAGAAGTCTTGACAGGTATCGACATAAGTATCAAAACCGGAGAGTTCGTCACCATCATGGGAGCGTCTGGTTCCGGAAAAACCACGCTGCTCAATGTCCTTTCATCCATCGACCGAGTCAGTCATGGCACAATCAAGGTCAATGGGGAGGAAATCACCGGCAGGAAAGACAAGCAACTGGCAGAGTTCAGGAAGCATCACTTAGGTTTTATTTTTCAGGAATACAATTTACTCGACACCTTGACGGTGAAGGAAAATATCCTTTTACCGTTGTCCATATCGAAAGTGTCCAAGCAAGAAGCCAACAAACGATTCCAACGTATAGCTGATGAATTAGGGATTGCCGACATCCAGCACAAGTATCCAAACGAGATATCCGGAGGACAAAAACAGCGTACATCGGCAGCTCGAGCCTTCATTCATGAACCAAGCATCATTTTTGCCGATGAACCGACCGGCGCACTCGATTCCAAGTCGGCATCCGACTTACTTTCGAAAATGAGCGACTTGAACGAAAAACGGAAAGCCACCATCGTCATGGTTACTCACGATCCGGTGGCGGCAAGCTACAGCAGCCGGGTCATTTTCATCAAAGACGGCAGCATTTATACGCAATTGAACAAAGGGGATCAGACAAGGCAAACCTTCCTGAAAGATATCATGAAAACCCAAGGGGTACTGGGCGGGGTTCAATATGAACATTAATCAACTGATCTTCCGCAATTTGAAAAAGAACTTAAAAAACTACTACTTATATGTCTTTGCCTTGATTTTCAGCGTGGCTCTCTATTTTGCTTTTGTCACCATGCAGTACGATCCGGCAATGGATGAGGCGAAATCAGGAATTAAAGGGGCGGCAGGAGTACGTGCAGCATCTGTCCTGCTAGTGGCAATCGTCTCCGTGTTTCTGTTGTACGCCAACAACTTATTTATCAAAAGGCGCAGCAAGGAAATCGGGCTGTTCCAGCTAATCGGGATGACAAAAAACCGGATTTTCCGGATTCTCAGTGCAGAAAACCTGATCATTTATTTCGGGTCGCTGGCAATCGGCATCGCGGTAGGGTTTTCAGTCTCCAAGCTGATTACCATGGCTTTCTTCAAAGTAACCGGTATCGAAGCCGTAGCAAATCTTTATTTTTCACCGCAAGCACTTGTTCAAACCCTTATCGTGTTCAGTGCGATCTATTTGTTAATCATGCTGATGAATTATCTGTTTATCAGGCGGCAGAGCATACTTTCTTTATTCCACGTCACTTCTCGTACTGAAGAAAAAGTGAAGAAAATATCAATCTGGGAGATTTTGATGGGTATTTTAGGCCTTGGATTGATTGTGACAGGTTATTATGTTTCTTCCAAATTGTTTGATGGAGACTTCAATTCTATTACCCGTTTGTATATGGCCATGCTTTTCATTCTCGGTTCTGTGATTGTCGGGACTTATTTCTTTTACAAAGGATCCGTCCGTTTTGTAGCAAATTTGATCCGAAAAAACAAAGGCGGCTATTTGAATATCAACGAAGTACTCTCCTTATCGTCGATCATGTTCCGGATGAAATCGAATGCCATGCTGTTGACGATTATTACCACCGTATCGGCATTGGCGATCGCTTTGTTGTCCTTGACGTACATTTCCTATTATTCGGCGGAAAAAACAGCAGAAACGATGTCGCCTGATGACTTTTCGTTGATTGACCAGGAGGCTGCCGAAAGCTTCGGAGAAAATTTAGCCGAACATAGTATTGCCTATCAAAAAACCGAGATAGAAGTATTGACGGCTGACATCGATATTTCAGAAATTACGGATGCAAACTTGGAAGAGTTCAATACAGATGGCGGAAATATGACTGTACCAGTTATAAGCGATACAGATGTGGAAGGGATGAATCTTACAGAAAACGAAACCTTGTTTACCGGGTACAATGACGCTCTTCAAAAAATGATTAACTTAGATGGAGAGGGCAATGTCACGATTCACGGAAAAAACGAAGAAATACTCCAGCGCTATGCCGGCCTATCCAAGGAAAAAGTAATCTCCAACTACTTTACCGTAGGCGGTCTACCCACTGCAGTCGTCGATCGTACAACATATGAACAGTTGAAGCAGGATCTAAATCCAGAGGTACAGCAGGAAGCATCGACCTATATCGGCATCACTTTGAAGGACGAAAACCAAGTTGAGGAAGCAAATGATATTTTCCAAAGCATGGAGATAAGTGAAGAATTCGGGAACTATTCGCTATACCAATCTACGCTGAACCAAAAACAAAACATGGGATTGATCATGTTCATTGTCGGTTTCTTGGGACTGACATTCCTGGTCACTTCGGGTTGTATTTTATACTTCAAGCAAATGGGAGAAAGCGAAGAAGAAAAACCGAGCTATACCATTCTGCGCAAGTTAGGCTTTACCCGGAAAGACTTGGAAAAGGGGATCCACGGAAAACAAGTATTCAACTTCGGAATTCCGCTAATTGTCGGGCTGCTTCACAGCTATTTTGCTGTTCAATCCGGCTGGTTCTTTTTCGGCAATGAACTTTGGACACCGATGTTGATCGTGATGGGGCTGTACACGGCGCTCTATTCAATATTCGGATTCCTTTCCTTTCTCTATTACAAAAAAATCATTCATGAGTCCTTGTGAATACAAGCCCTGATCCCGTTGGCATCAGGGCTTTTTTCTTTAAGCCCTTTTCGCAGGCTTTGTGCTTTTAACATTTCCCTTTTGATACAAACTGTACAATACCTGTAATGGAAGGTTTTCAATGCTATCCAAATAAAGTGTTGACCACCGCTTGGATAGCATACTTCGCTTTCCGCGGGCACGGCTTCAGCTAACTTGGTAAAGAAAACCGCTTTACCAAGTGGATCTTCAGCTCGCGCTTTTCCCGCAGGAGTCTGCGTATGCTACCTGCGCTAAGAAGCAAGAAGCATACTGTTTATCACAAGCGGAGAAGCTTATACCGTTGAAATCCAACCAGACTTCTTAATAACGCTTTTCAGGAAACGTGTTTTTTCTCTTCACAAAAATGTGGAGTTCCGTATGTTCTCCTTCTCTTGGACTATCTGCTTGTATTCCTAGTAACGCCTTTTGATAGACAAGACGTTTCACGCAGTATCAAGTGATGCAAGAGAAAATGTTTCACACATGCATTCCTAAACAGGAGTCCGGCTCCAGCGGAGGAAATACCTGTAGACTCCTGCGGGAGGAAAGGCCTCGGTGAGATTCCACAGAGCGTCAGCTCGAGGAAGCTCACCAGCCGCCCGCGGAAAGCGCAGGGTATTTCCGCAGCGGCGAACACCTACTCAACGAATATAGGAGGGGAGGAAGGAGCATTCAAACTATGTCACATTTATATCTTACCTGAAAACCAAAGTCTAAAAACAGTCTTTCCTTACCTTGTTCCACTCATTTGTTGTGGTGCTCCTGTTCGGCAATTCAATATTCCGAACCAAGGTTTCCAGCCCTGCATAAGGTAAAGCAATGAAATTCAAGGATGTGAAAAACTGTGAACCAATTAAACCCCGAAAAGGTATCCGTAGAGTTCAGAGGTGGCGTCACACCTACCGCCCCCTTCATTTCCCGGCATTATACACTGACCCACTCGGATATTACTGCAGACCTTTTTGTCACCATCGGGAGAAGTTTTGCCTGGGATAAAGTCAACCCATTGTTGCGAGATGAAGTGATCGGAAAATGGTCAACATACAATGACTCCTTAGCCTTCCAAGCGTTCGTTCAGGTCGACGGGCCCGACGGACAGCCATCGGCCGCTGTGCGGGACGAGATATTCCGGAGGGAACTTCCGCTCGCCTTAGAAGCGATCCGTTATGCAGACCATACATTTTTTTCCATACACCCTGTCCTGGATCATTCACCTATTATCATAGACTTTCTTTCCACGGATCCCCGCTTCCAAAATCGAGAATGTTGGGGCACATTTTCGGCCTATGCCCCATGATCTTGCGGCGATTTCCGGAAAACCTTATAGCAAACAAAAATGACGACAATCAGCCCCACACTTATGAACAAGCCTATCCGTTCACCAGCATGGAATAGCGCACCAGCAAGTACGATCAGGATGAGAACCAAGCCCAAATAAGAGGTATATGGATAGCCAAAAGCTTTGAATGTTCCTTGATTTTCTTGATAGGTTGGATGCAACTTCAAATGAGAAGCCAAAATCATGCCCCAATTCAGGATTAAAATCACTCCGGCAGAAGTGGTCACGTATTCATACATCGAACCCGGCAGTAAATAGGAAAATAAAATGGATACAGCAAGCCCGATTGCAGTTATCAACAAAGCGTAAACAGCGACATCCCGGCTGTTTTTCTGTTTGACTTTCGATGGTGCATCTCCGTCCTTGGCAAGGGAAACCATGACGCGGCTTATCGAAAACAACGCGCCCACCATAGTCGAAAAGGCTGCACTGATAATAATGATGTTGAATATGGAATCTAGGTAGGGGATGCGGAAGGCAGACAAAGCGGTGACGAACGGACTTTCCGATTCGTTGATCTCAGACCAGTCCACCATCCATAAAACAAAGAAAAGGGAAAGGACATACAGGGTTACCAACGTGATGATCAATCCGATTCCGGATTTGGAAATATCCCGTTTATGGTCTAATTCAGATGCCGTGACCCCGACAACGGCAATCCCGCCAAAGGAAAAAAAAATAAAAATCATCGCTGCCCAAAGCCCTTCAAGACCATGGGGAAAAAATCCTCCTATGCCAGTCTGAACGGCTGTATCCATCTCCCCTGGGGAAATGGCCCCAAGCAGAAATAAAGCGCCAAAGCCAATGAACGAAACCAGTGTGGCTATTTTGACGGTTGCAAACATTGACTCGATTTTCCCGAAATTTTGCACTCCCAACAAGTTGATACCAAAGCCGAGCGCTGCGTAAATGATAGAAAAAATCCATAACGGAATATGCGAAAACCAAAACTGCGTGAAAGTCGACAGTGCCACAATCTCGCTGGACATAATCAACACGCCGGACAACCAGTACATCCAGCCGGAAGTGAATCCTGCAGCATGGCCAAACGCTTTCGTGGCATATGCGCGGAAAGAGCCTGGCGACGGATCATTTATCGTCATTTCTGCCAGGGCGCTGAACACAAAAAATGTCGTCAGACCGGCAATTAAATAACCAAACAAAATGGACGGGCCCGCCGTTTTGATGGAAAGACCGGTACCAAGAAAGAATCCCGCTCCGATGATGGAACCGATCCCGATCAAGGACAGCTGCCACCAATGAAGATTGCCCTTGCCTTTTTCTATCTGCTTCTGTTGACGATGCTTAACAGCTTGTTTTACCAGGAGATGATGCTTCAAACCGATTTCCTCCTGCAACCCGACTTTGCCCTTATTATGTGCCGGTTGCTACAAAACCATAACCGATTCTCTTTACAAAGGGGGCTCTTTATCAGCGATCCATAGTCTACTTAAAGGGAAATGGCTGCTTTTTCCCAATCAAAAGGGAACGGAAAGATAAATTTGATAAGACTGCCCTATGGTCTTGTTTACGAAAGTACCCACACTGCGCGAAGGAAATCAGTTTGTATTCCAGGTCTACCAGTCACTCCTTAACAATCCTTTTAGAAAAATAAAGATATCACCAAGGTCCAAATGCAAACAAACAATAACAGGCCAAAACTATATTTCAATGTCATGTTTGTTAAGGTTGCTTCGCTGCCTGTTTTACCTACCGCAGCGGTTGCGATGGCAATCGATTGCGGAGAGACAAGCTTAGCTATCACGCCGCCAGCTGTATTGGCGGCAACCAACAAGGAAGAATTGGTCCCGATGATATTGCCTGCAGTAGCCTGAATAGGTGCGAACAGTGTATTGTTGTTCACCACCGACCCTGTCATGAAGACGCCGATCCAACCGAGAACAGGTGACAGTAACGGAAAGACCTTTCCTGTTGTCGCAACTGCCTCCCCTAAAGCAGTTGTCAATCCACCGTAGGTCATCAGCTTGGCAATGCCGATAATGGCACAGATCATGACAATTGGTTTCCAAAATTCTCCAACGGTCTTACCAAGAAGCTGTAGACTCTGGCTAAAACGAATCGCCCTTGTGGAAGCAACTGTCGTCAATCCTGCCAACAATATCGCTGTCCCGGTCGCCCCCATGAAATCAATCGAAACAGGTATGGAAGAACCAGGAATGATGAAGCCCCATACCGCCCAATCAAACACTGCCCCCTCTGCAAACAACCCTTTAAAAACCGGCAAACTCCACACCAGCACGAATGCCGTTAATAGGTAAAACGGAGACCAGGCCTTGATGACTTCGCCGGCAGAATGCTTCTCCGTCTGACACTCCTTTCCGTTCAGTAAAAAAATGTTCTTCGGTTGCCACTTTTTTAAAAATAACGCCAACAAACCCATAGCAAGTAGAGAAGGAATGATATCTGCCAGCTCCGGTCCAAGCACAACTGTAATAAGCGCCTGGGTTACCGTGTATGTTGTTGAAGTAACCAGGATGGCGGGTAGTATTTCTTTCACTCCCTTTATCCCATCAACAA
This sequence comes from Sediminibacillus sp. JSM 1682029, assembly GCF_041366435.1. Classification (NCBI taxonomy): domain Bacteria; kingdom Bacillati; phylum Bacillota; class Bacilli; order Caryophanales; family Bacillaceae; genus Sediminibacillus; species Sediminibacillus sp. JSM 1682029. Next base: position 169,702 of record NZ_JBEWYY010000003.1, on the reverse strand, counting down.
GCAGAATAAGCAAAAACGGAATCGTAAAATTAATGAGTGGCAATGTCAGAGCCGTCATGATCGATACGTCCATCGAAGTCACTCCGCCTTCCAATCCAAACGTGTCGATAATTCCCACCGGGATTCCAATTGCACCAAAAGCTCCGGATGCCCCATTGGCAATCAAACAGAGCATAGCGGCCTGCAACGGCTTGAAGCCAAGCGAAACCAACAGTACCGCACAGATAGCAATTGGAACGCCAAATCCGGCAGCCCCTTCCAAAAAGGCATTAAAACAAAAGCCAATCAGTAATAAATGGATACGCTGGTCCTTCGATATCCCTACAATACTCCCGCGGAGTGTTTCAAATTTCCCTGACTTGACCGCAACTTTATATAACCATACAGCCATGACGATTATATAACCGATCGGCCATACTCCTTGAATCAATCCTTGCATGACGCTGCCCAGGGATTCCCCCAAAGGAAGCCGGAAAAGGAACAATGCAATGAAGAACGTCACCAGCAAATTTAACAGGGCGGCATAAATCCCCTTCATTTTCAATACGGTCAGACATAATAAGAACAAGAGAATCGGTATTGCAGCGACCAGTGCTGATACAACCAGGTTATCAAATGGATTGAAGCTCTCTGCCAACATGTTAACTGCTCCCTTTTATAAGTTAGATCCCGACCGTTACTTCTTCCACAATGCTGCTTGGATATCTTTTAATGTTTTAACAGATTGGGCAAACTGGCCTTGTTCCTTTTCATCAAGCGATAACTCGACGATCTTTTTCACCCCTGTCCGGTTGATCACGGCCGGAACACCGATATAGACATCCTCATGCCCGAATTCTCCATCCAGCATGGCGCCAACCGGGAGGACGACATTTTCGTTTTTCAGGATTGCCCTCGTGATTTTCGCCAATCCCATGGCGATCCCGTAAAAAGTCGCTCCTTTTGATTCAATGATTTTGTAAGCAGCGTCACGCACCTGGATGGAAATCTCCCGCTTTCTTTCTTCCGTCAGTTTGGGAGCTATCGGTGTGCCAGAAATATTCGTCGAACTCCAAACCGGAAGCTGTGAATCACCGTGTTCCCCGATAATATAACCATGGACGCTCGTCGGAGCTGTCTCAAATTCTTCCCCGAGTAAATAACGGAACCTTGCCGAATCCAAAATCGTACCCGATCCAATCACCCGTTCTTTTGGCAGTCCGGAGAACTTCCTGGTGGCATAGGCGAGAATATCAACAGGATTGGTGGCCACCAGGAAAATACCGTTGAAGCCGGAATCCATTACACTGGTGACAATCGAATCGAAGATTTTCACATTTTTCGTTACTAAATCGAGTCTAGTTTCTCCCGGTTTTTGTGCTGCTCCGGCACATATCACGACAAGTGCCGCATCGTGACAGTCCTGATAATTGCCGAACCTTATTTGAACCGAGCTCGGAGCATAGACAATCCCATGGTCCAAATCCATGACATCGCCTCTCGCTTTTTCTTGATTCAAGTCAACCAGCACCAGTTCATCACAAATCCCCTGATTCATCAGCGCATAAGCATAACTGGACCCAACCGCTCCTGTACCGATTAAGACGACTTTGCTGCCAAGTGTTACATTCATCATTCATACCTCCCTATCCATATGTGAATTAATTCACATATGGATTTAAAAATTTTCACCTTGGATTTTTCACCAGATCGACTACATGTTGTGAAACATTTCACAATTAAATTATAATACACCTTTTTGAGATTTGCAATGCTTTTAAGGATAAGAATAAAGCATTTCTGAAATAGAAAGATTTTCGTAAAAGCCTCTCCAAAGTGTACACCGTTTCCTAAGTACCTTACCCACTTTCACAGGAAATCACACAATCCTGGAACAACAGGAAAACCGCTAGACGTGCAATCAAACAGATAAAGCTCTGGAACCCGTGGATTATAGGATTAGTCGCTAGGACCTGATGTAGAAGGAACAGGCTTCACGTTAAAGCCATCAAGCAGGGAGACAACTCGTGTACCTGCTTGATGGCTGCTTTTTTCTTCTTTACGAAACGGGGAAAGGAACACCGATATTTTCCTCGCTTAATTTCCAAAGGCGTTTCGCCGCTTCGGGATCAACCGCCCATGGACGGACACCCGTGGCTTTCTCACTATCCTCTGGAACGACTTCTGCGATATCGACATTTTCGCAATAAACTCCGCCAAGTCCATCAAGCTGCGGGCTCACAGCACACCAGACAACGGTGGCGGCCCCCTGCTCGATGGTATGGAATTGCGGCGTCTCCTCCTTGGATCCGGAACCGTTTTTGCTGTTTTTCATTTGCTTCGGTCCAAACTCCTCTTTAGTTAAATCTCTGCCCAAATCGGTGGTAGGAATCAATCCGGGATGAACAGAAAAGGCACGGACATGGTGCGACTTTCCGCGTTCATCCAATTCCAGTGCGAATAAACTGTTTGCCGTTTTCGACTGTGCATATGCTTTCCACTTATCATACGCATGATGCTCAAAGTGAGGGTCCTCAAAGTCAATGTTTCCCAACCGGTGGCCACGCGATGATACCGCCACAACTCTGGCACCATCCGCTTGTTTTAAAGCCGGCCACAGGCGGGCAGTCAGTTGAAAATGCCCGAGATGGTTGGTGGCGAATTGCGATTCATAGCCCCTTTGATCCCGTCTTAATGGCGGCGCCATGATCCCCGCACTGTTGATGAGTATATCCAATGGACGTTTGGAGGAAAGGAAATTCTCCGCAAATGTATCGATAGAGGCTGGATCAAGTAAATCCATGGTATCTATTTCCACATTGGGAAGACCTTTCAGCGCTTCCTCCCCTTTTTCCAGACTCCGGACAGGTACTACCACGGTTGCCCCTGCTTTTGCCAGCACTTTTGTTGTTTCCAACCCAATGCCTGAATATCCACCCGTTACGATGGCGGTTTTTCCTGCCAAGTCCATATCTCCTATCACTTCTGAAGCAGTTGCATAAGGATCGAAACCGGACCCAACCGGTTTTTTGAGCAATATTTATATTCATAGATGCAACACTCCTTCCTATCGTTTAGTAGTGAATGTTTAAGAGCAAAGCGGTCTTCCCGCCTGCTACCAGCACTTCACTATATAACCTACTATAAACGCGGGAGTGTACTTCAAGGCAAGCATGATGCTCTACCTATATGGAAAGATCCACAGTCGAAAAGGATAAATGATTGGACACCTTGATATCGTCCCGTCCATTTCCACCCGACAGACGCTCCACAAACCGGTTCCAATCACCGATATAATTGGCGGTGTTCCATGTATTATGGTAAGGGTGATAACGGGATAGGCTGTCGGTTTGTTCATCCTGGGTTTTACCGGCATAGGACTGCATAGCGGTGTTCACAACTTGCTTGAATGCAGCGTTGAAGTCGTTTTCTCCCAAGCTTCCCGCCATGCTGCTGACGATCTCGGAAACCAGGCTATTATCCCATCCAACTGCATACGATTCCTTATCCCTTGTGAACGGATCATTTCTCCTGTTGATTATATACTCCTCGGCTTTTTGGTTTTGCTTGTCAATAAAGGTATCGAATGCCGTTCCGAGCTTTGTCTTTACGCTGTCACTGATATCGTAGGTATCGGTAAGCAATGAAAACTTCATGGCGGTCAAACCCAGTTCGACGCCGAACTCTTCTTCCGATTTATGCTTGTTGTATCCAAGCTGCCGGGAGTTATACCCAACGTTCCGTGTCTCCTTGGCCAATATGCCGACCGCGGCTAAGTCCTCCATGCCATACCCTTTGTTTTCCTTATCTTGTCCCTCGACGTTTTCCTTTGCATATGCATGCCGCAATTGTTCCGCCATAAATTGGTTATCGGCCAGCAGCCACTCATCCGCGGTTCCCCTGATCCCTGCAAAATTCTCATTCTGCTCCACAAACGTTTGATACTGCTCTTTTCTTTGCTGGAATTGTGATAAAACACTGGCTTTTAACGCAGTTTGTTCACCACTGACTCCATTATTTTCGAGGAAGCCCCCAATGATAGTTGAAAATGATTCTGCATATTCTTCGATTTGCGTACCGATGATTGTTTCAAGCTTTTGAAACTGGTCTGCCTGCTCCTCACCCGGGTAGCTCTGTTTTATCCGTTGGGAAAACTGCACATACTGTGAAGCTAGATAGTCGAGATCATTGGCAATGTTATCGGTGGACGATGCACTTGCATTCCGATTGGTGAGCCGCAATTCCAAAGACGCCCAGTTTATATCCATGCCTTCCAAATCACTTTCGCGAATAGCCAAGACTTCCTCCTGGCTATAACTCCGTTTGTCGAAAGAAATCGTGCCGTCCTCCTTTTTGGAAAGGTTAACCAGAATAGGAGACATCATCCGGCGGAGTGCTTCTTCCTTATGGACGTTTACGGAAGCAGACACCTCTGCTTTTTGTGGTGATTTCAAATTACTATTGTTTAGAAAATTCGTGTTGAAGGGTTGGGACAAGCTTCGATCACCAGCATGTCCTCTGATATTTTGTCCAACTTTCATGATATGGCACTCCTTTAGCCTGTTTTTTTACAACCTTTTTCTTGGTGGGCAAGAAATCTCGTATTTCCCCATCCTAAGAATTCATAAAGGTTAGTTCAAGAAAGTTATGGTGGGAATAGACTCTGCTCCACTTGCATAATAGTAGTTCAACACACTAAAGAAATCGATTGACTCACCTGTATTTAAGTCAAATACCAAAATATGATCTCCCCAATTTGTTAGGTCGTCCGTGTCCAGTCTTCGTGGGGTAGTTTTCCCAATAGTATCAACAAAAGAGCTATCATATTGTGTAGGAGGTCCTGAACGGAAAGAAGAAACGTGGTGAGTAAATAATGAACCCTCGTCCAAGTAGAGCAATATTGCATTATTTGAGCTTGCATAACTTGCAGTATAACTCACAGGTGCAGAAATAGATTTAATGTTAACATCAGAAATACTATGCTGACGTTGGTTATAATTTCCATCCCACGCAAAATAAAACTCTCTCTCCCAATCTAGTTGGGTGTTTTCTCTTCCTATAGCAGCAACAAATACACCATTTGAATAAATGTCACCATTTGGATAGCCAAGCACAGCATATAACAGAGAATCTGATGTAGAGTACACACTTTCTGCTCCGTTAGGATTGGTTGCATTCATTTTAATCGTATAGGTATCTTCTAATGTATTGGAAGAATATACTCTGAGTGCCCAGTCTCCCGAAGTTATTTGATTGTTTGCAACTAATTGATTAGCATATCCGCCGATTGATGTAGGATATGCAGTCCCTGTTTCCCAATCGATTTGATAAAGTTCTACAATGTAATCCGGGTTCTCAGTTTCTATTTCGAAAAGGATACTCCTATCACTAGGAATGCTAAAAAACCAAAAGTCATCAGGGTCAGAACTTGTCAATGAATCATTAAAATTCATCCTATCTCCAGAGACATCAAAGTTCGAACTTACCGAAAAATCTGGTTTCTCTATAGAAATCCCACTATCCTTGTTTACTTTGGGAATCTCGGATTTAAAATCAACTTCGTTGTTATACAAGGGAGCTTGAACTTTGAACTTTTCTAAATTTTGTTGTTCATTTAGGGATGCGCTTTCAACTGTGGTAGAAATGGTGGAAATACTTAGAAGTAAGATAAGAAAAAAGATAGGAATAGAAGCATACTTTCTTTTAAGATTTTTCATTCATTCTCTCCTCCAAAAATTTTTATCAATCAATGTTTATATCGACATTATATAATGGAGTTTAATAGTTTGCTTGGTTTATTTTTATATTTTTGTAAATTACCAGGAAATAACGCAACATAAATGAATCCCTTGCTTTTCTCAGAGTACAAATTCTAGATACTTATAAGAATTCATATTACTTAACTCCTCCATAAATAAATTAATTTTAATTCTAAAACTCTCGTAAATTCTTTTCCTTACCACTAAAAATCACCACCTGATTCCGCCCTTCTCCTTTTGCCGCATATAGTGCTTTATCCGCTTTATTCAATACCAGATTCAGCGTATCTTCAGGCACTTTCTCCGCCTCTGCAACGCCGCAGCTTAAGGTGACGGAAACCAAACCATCGGTCGTTCTGAGTGGATGTTCCTCGACACTTTTCCGCAATCGTTCCGCGATTTCCCATCCCTCCCACGCTGTTTTCCCCTCCAGTCCAAGTACAAATTCTTCTCCGCCGTACCGGGCAAAAAGGAGGTTTTCCTGTAATTGGTTCTGGCAGATTCTTGCAACGTGAATAAGTAACTGATCCCCGGCAAAGTGACCAAATGTATCGTTCACATTCTTGAAAAAATCCACATCCATCAAAATAACCGTAAAAGGAAAGGCATTATTTTTCGCATTATTGAACGCTTTCTCGCACTTTTCGAAAAATGCCCGACGGTTGTATAGGCGGGTAAGTTCATCATAATAAGCCAAGTTTTCCAACTGAAGCTGAAGGCTTTTCACCTCGGTGATATCGGTAAAAATAATCAACAGACCTTTCGCTTGCTGGAGAGGGGCGGTTCGGACCTGATAGGTGCGCTTTACATCATCTACCGTTAATTCGATTTCGCTTTGGGATTTTACCGATTCCAAATTAGAAGGAAGCGGCGCCCCGGAAAGAATCGGCCACACTTCCCTAAAATCCATCCCGAACAAATTTTTCCTTAAGCGCGGCAGCATTTGTTGACTGGCATGATTGAACTCTATCAAATGGTTGGAAGCATCCAACACCAGCACGCCATCATTGATACTATGAAATATTTCATCCTTTGCAATCGGCATCACCCTGAACAACCGAGAAGAATTAATGGACCATAAATATAAAAGGGAAGAAAGCCACAAAACCATCGGTACAGGATCAATACCTGGAGGCGTAATTCCGATCAGGTAAACAAAAGCAGTGACCATCGGGACCAGCGTACTGCACATCAGAGCGATCAACTGGGGTTGGTAAATTTTCGCCGTTTCTTTCCACCGGGAAAGCACCAGCAGAAACCCTACAAACATACAGGCGAACGTATAGATGCCATGAACCGCATACCACATGCCGATTTCCTGGTAAATATAAGGGATACCCAAGACAGAATCCGCTTCAAAAACTTTATAATGAAGATGGTGAAAATCATTCGTGGCAACCATCAAAAAACTGACAAACGGAAGCAGCAAAAGCAGGAACAGGGTTTTCCTCTTCAATTGGATGCCTAAGTATCTCATGATGAACAACAAACCGAAGGGCGCGGCGAATGGCAGACCGATATATTGGATGGTTGTCCAAAATTTCATCTCTTCCAAGGTGGTTGCCATCAAGCCAAAAGCAGCAGCAAAACAATAGATGGTTATCGAGGCAGTGTATAGAATGAAGTAGTTGGCAATATCACGGTAATTGTGGCGTTTTCTACATACATATAAACATAAATACAGATTAAGCACACCAGAGGTGCAAATTAAGGTTATAAAAGCGGTTAAAGGAGCATGCACGATTTACCGGACCTCTTTTTAGTAGGTATTTTTCTATAATGTAGCACAGATTTCGTGCTTTTTGTGGTTTTCCCAGAAAAATTTTCCAGCGTGCGAAGGAAGAGGGTCCCGGCATGGGAGTTACTGGTACAATCAGAGCAGGGCTGGCATCTACCGTCGGTTAAATTGTCTTGTCAGTTCTAGGGAGGCAAATATGGCAACAAGCAGCATGACTGTTCCGTTGAAGTAACTATGATGAGAGAGATTCAACCATACCACCAGCATGGTCAGCACAAGGGAAATGAAAAGTGAAACTTTCACCAAAACCACCATCCTCTTCTTCCTAACATAAAAGGAAGCATAAATGAGTATATACAGCCATTTATGCTTCTTCCTATTACTTGCTATGGGCAAACGCTGCGTCTGCCAATCCAAGCGTCCTGCCTGTAGAGACTTGCAGCTCGCGGATCAACTCAGGTTTTTCCAAAAGGGGTTCGCCGTAAGACGGAATCATTTCTTTGATTTTCGGTTCCCACTCTTTCAATTGCTGCGGGAAGCACCTTTCGATGACTTCGAGCATGACGGATACAGCAGTGGAAGCACCTGGGGAAGCACCAAGCAGCGCGGCGATCGATCCATCAGCGGCACTTACCACCTCCGTGCCGAATTGCAGTGTCCCTTTGCCGCCATTCTCGGTGTCCTTGATGACCTGCACACGCTGGCCTGCTACGACCAAATCCCAGTCCTTGCTGTCCGCATTCGGGATAAACTCCCGCAGTTCTTCCATCCGCTTTTCTTTGGATAATATCACTTGCTCGATTAAATACTTAGTCAGCGATGCATTTTTCACACCTGCCGCGACCATCGTAGCAAGGTTATCCTGCTTCACGGATGTTACCAGATCAAGCAGCGACCCGGTTTTCAAAAACTTCGGCGAGAAGCCGGCAAACGGTCCGAACAACAAGGACTTCTTGTTATCGATAAACCGAGTATCCAAATGCGGTACGGACATCGGCGGAGCACCCACCTTCGCTTTTCCGTAAACCTTGGCATGATGCTGTTCGATCACTTCCGGGTTGTTGCATACCATGAAGAGACCGCTTACCGGAAAGCCGCCGATATGCTTCGATTCAGGTATGCCCGTTTTTTGCAGAAGATGCAGACTTCCGCCTCCACCGCCGATGAAGACAAAATTTGCCGTATGGTACTCTATCTTTTCACTTTCGATATCCTGTACTTTTACTTCCCAAGTGCCTTCGCTCGTTTGCTTGATATCTTCTACACTGTGTTTATAATTTATTTCCAGTCCGTTGCTTTCCAAATGATTGAACATTTTCCGAGTCAACGTGCCAAAATTGACATCTGTTCCCGTATCGATTTTCGTGGCAGCGATCGGCTCCTCCATCGAACGCTGTTGCATGATAAGCGGAATCCATTGTTTCAGTTGTTCCGGATCATCGGAAAATTCCATTCCTTCAAACAAAGGATTGTCTGCCATCGTTTTAAAACGCTTTCTTAGAAATTCCACGTTCCGCGCCCCTTGCACAAGACTCATGTGGGGCAATGGCATGATGAATTCCTGTGGATTGTCGATGCGTTGGTTGTCGACAAGATAAGACCAAAACTGTTTTGATACCTGGAACTGTTCATTCACCTTGATGGCTTTCGAAATATCGATCGAGCCATCAGGTTTCTCATGTGTGTAGTTCAGCTCGCACAACGCAGAGTGTCCTGTTCCGGCATTGTTCCACACATTCGAGCTTTCCTCTCCTGCACTGTCAAGCTTTTCAAATACACGGATGTTCCATTCCGGCACTAACTCCTTCAGCAACGTTCCGAGCGTTGCACTCATGATTCCTGCGCCAATTAAGATAACGTCTGCTTTCGTATATGATTTGCTCATTTTACCTTCAAACTCCCTAACGTTTGCTAAAGATGTAGTTACTTCTGCGAAGGCGTTTACAACAGCAAGGTTAGTTTCGACAAAGTTCTACATCTTTTCCAAATATTTTTATCTCCTCTCTAGTTTATCACTATTATCAAAAGATTAAAATATTTATTGCTAATATAAGGGATTTTGAGTTGGGAAGACTAAATGATTAAAAGAGATTCATAAAAAAGCCACCGGACAAAAGCTTGGCCATCAAAGCAAATTCGTTCGGTTGTTTGATGCGTGCTTCGTATCGCTATCGCTACAGCAAGATACTACACTTTCCACGGGCACGGCTTCAACTTCCTCAGAAAGCAAAAGACGCTTTCTTGCGGGATTTTCAGCTCGTGCTGATTCCGTTGGAGTCTCCGTATCTTGCCTCCGCTACATTTTCGGATGCTGATTTTTATATGATCAAGATAAAGTAAGTAGAACCGCATTTCTTCTATTGACGGTTAGGTTTTCTAAACAATGATGAACACGAAACCCAGCATGGAAGGTTTTTATTTTAGAAATTGAAATTTGCGAACCAACACCAGAAAAACAAAAAAGAAGGACTCCTCTTTCCATTCGGTTTAGCTTTCTTCCTATAAGAAAAAACAGAAATCAGCCAGGAGTGGCGCATCGTTCGGTTGCGGATAATTCCATATGAACGTAGGCAAGGTACGCAGACTCCTGCGGGATGAGCGCGAGCTGAAGATCCACTTGGCAAAGCGGTTTTCTTTGCCAAGTTAGCTGAAGCCGTGCCCGCGGAAAGCGAAGTACCTTGCCGGAGTGAAGCGTTACTCTTTTTAAAAGGAAAAGTTAGCACGGTTTACTTTTTTGTAACCAAAAAACCGAACGAATTGGAATCGTTCGGTTTTTGTTTTGATCACGATACTTTTGTCCCAGCCTCTTCTTTTATCCTGTACCTCTAGCGTGATGTCGGCAATGGAGCATTCGCTGAAACAAAGCCTTTATTCACCAGCTCGTTCCAGAAATCCCCGGGGATATCCCGTTGGATCATCTCGATGTCCTCTTTGATTCTTCCTGGGTGGGTTGAACCAGGAATCACTGCTTTGACTGCTGGATGAGCAGTCGAGAATTGCAGTGCTGCCGCTTTCAATGGGACATCGTATTTCTTGCCGATTTCATTTAACCGGTTCACCCGGTCCAAAATTTCAGGGCCGGCTTTTTCGTAGTTATAATGGTCGCCGCCCAGCAATACCCCGGAATTGTACGGGCTGCCGACCACAATATCGATGCCTTTCTTTTCAGCTGTCGGCATCATCCGCTGCAAGGCATGCTCGTGTTGGAGAAGGGTATATTGCGTAGCTGACAAACAGACATCCGGCTGGGTTTCCTCCAGCATCATCGCCAATTCGATCGGTTCTGTGGTATTCACCCCAAGACCCCAGGAACGAATGACACCTTCTTCCCGCAGCTTTGTCAGTACCCGGAAGGCACCTTTTCTGGCTTCTTCGAACTTCGCCGTCCATTCTTCTCCATGAAAGTCAGGAGAAACATCGTGAACGAATACCATATCGAGCCGATCGGTCTTCAACCGTTCCAGGCTTTGTTCAATCGATCGCTTCGTCGCATCCTCGGAATAATCGGTAATGACTTTATTGTCGCGGGCATACTCGAACAGCCCTTCCTTGTCCTCTTTCTCATCGAGGACGTAGCGCCCGACCTTGGTGCTTATCACATAATCATCCCGATCATATTTGGATAACACCTCGCCGACGCGCATTTCTGCCAGGCCGGCACCATAGAAAGGCGCTGTATCAAAGTATCGTACTCCTTGATCCCAGGCGGTTTGAATCGTGGTTTGCGCTTCCTCTTCCGGAACCTCCCGGAACATATTTCCCAAAGGGGCGGTGCCCAGTCCTACTTTATGATTTAGTGCTTCTTCTAGTGATTTCATCGATTCTGTTCCTCCCTTTTTCAAATCATTTTATATCATTGTATAACCTTCAACAGGAAGATTAAAACAATTGATATACACCGTGTTCTTCCTAAATGTAATGCTTGGAAATAAGACATCATTTCCTTTTTGAGATTGCTTTACTCCAAAAAAAGGGGATCGCTAGCAGTTTCTTGAATAAGTAATATTAAGGCAGATTAACCATCGAACAAATCAAGGATAAAATCAAAATCGATTCGCAGAAATAGTTCATATGGAACATGGTTTATAAAGGGGGACTCTCTTTTGAAAAATGCCGTTATTTTATCACTTTTGCTGCTAATTACTCTATTGTTTACTGCTTGTATGGACGATGACAGCCAAGCGATGAATGATGAAGGTTCAAACCAGGACAATGAAAACCCGGAAAAAACGGAGAAAACCAAAACCGAAATCCCAGAGACAGACAATTGGAAGCTATCCTCAAAGTTTGACTATACCGTCGAACCGAAAAACAGCGATCAACATACTTATAAGATTGTAGGAAAGAAAGATACCTTTGGGTTTACTGGTCCTTTTCCAATCGTCTCCAAACAGCCAAAAAAATATATGTGGTTCTATTTTGGAAAAGAAGATGTATATGATATTCCGGTAGAATTAAAAGCAGTCAAAAAAGGAACCGATAAGATTATAAATTTAGACTCCGGGACTTTCTTTAAGAGCGCGGCGGTAAGCCCTGATAGTGTCAATATGCCTTCAATACTAAGATTTCCATCAGCTGGCGTTTGGAAAATACTTGTTTATATAAACGAAAAGCATGTTGAAAGTATCGTCGTAAATGTCGAATAAGTTTTTACCATGCAACAAGGGATTGTGGAGAAGAATCACCAATAAACACGAAAGCCAAGCCCGCCAGGCTTGGCTTCTTTTGCTATTCACTCTTAACCCTCTCAAAAAGGGGAATCAAATTTTATTTCAAATACCGATACTCCAATAAATCGTTCAAGATAGACACTTGCTGCAATAATTCCTCGCCGACATTTGTTTCCCGTACTTTTTTCCTTTCCAGCTCTTTGTCGACCAATCGCTTCACGGACAACACGTCCATCCCGTTCTGCAGGATTTCTTCCTTGGAGTTAAAATGTTTGTGGGCGACGAGCTGCATCCCATATGAATTGTATAACAACGTATATCCTGCAATTCCCGTTGTGGGCTGATAAGCCTTGGAGAAGCCACCATCGATCACGATCATCTTTCCGTTGGCTTTGATGGGGTTTTCCCCTTCAATCTCTTTTACCGGTGTATGACCATTGATGATATGGCCCTGGTCCGGGTCCATGTCGAACTCTTCGAGGATTTTCCGACAGATGTCTTCCTGTTCGCGTAAGTAGTAATAAGGATTTTTCTCCTCTTTGTGCGTTTTTTTGTCCTTGATGAAGTACCTTTCAAAGGTGGTCATCGCTCTTTTGCCGAATAAAGAGGAAGATTCCCCGGTCCATAAATACCAGACCATATCGGTCGCCAAATCGTCTGTCTCTTCCGGATGGGCAAAGGCATGACGCAAATGGCGCTCGAAAACATCAAACAACTCCCGCCCTTTGTAGCTTTTTCCTTCAACCTCCATGCTCTCCATGTTTCCATCTTCATCCAAAGGAATACAGCCATGAATCAACAGGTTGCTGTTATACTTCAAATAAAGGCTGCCTTTTTTCATGAGGAACTTCATGTGTCTGGCCAGTTTTTCCGAATGCTGAACAGAAAACAGCAGCCGGTCGATCACTTCTGCTTCTTCCTCCAACAGTTCTTCCGGATGCTCTGGATTGACCGTAGCAAAGCATGGGTTTTCAAGCGGGTATGTTTCCCCGTGAATCGTCACTTCGTTTGTTTCGTAGTTAACTTTGTCGAGCAGCAGCCGATCAGTCATATTAAAGTATGGACGCCTCTTGATGATCGGACTTTCGAGCTTGAATTGAATCATCGTGATTGCCTGATGAATTTTCGTAATCTGCCATTCTTCATAATCGGACAGTTTATCATCCGGCTGTTTTTTGGGACGAAAAGCCGGATTATCTTCATAGTATTTCTCAGCAAGGTTGAGAAGCGGCCGGAGATTGATGCCGTAAGCATCTTCGATGATACCCAGGTTGTTATAACGGGCGCATATCCGGATAATGTTGGCAAGACAAACCTTGGATCCGGCAAAAGCACCCAGCCACAGCACGTCATGGTTGCCCCACTGAATATCGACAGAATGGTAATTGATCAGCGTCTCCATGATTTTATCCGGTTCCGGCCCCCGGTCATAAATGTCGCCTACGACATGAAGGTGATCGACGACCAGCCTTTGGGTTGTATAGGAAAGACCGATAATCAACTTGTCTGCCTGTCCGAGCGAAATGATTTCCTGGACGATTTTGGTATAATATTCTTTCTTGTTGGTGAATTCATCTGTTTTGTACAGCAGTTCTTCAATAATATATACGAATTGCTCCGGCAATGCTTTCCTTAGCTTGGAACGAGTATATTTGGAGGAAGCATAGGAAATGAGCTTGATCATCCGCTCGATCATTTCCGTGTACCATTGATTCAGTTCCCGGGTACTGTTGAAATTGCTTTTAATCAATTGGAGTTTTTCTTCCGGGTAATATACCAATGTCGCAAATTCGGTGATTTCTTCCTCTGATAGCTCCTTGGCGAACAGGTCGCTTATTTTCTCTTTCACTTTGCCTGAGCCATTTCTTAAAACATGCTGAAAGGCTTTATATTCGCCGTGAAGATCACTGACAAAATGCTCGGTACCTTTGGGCAGATTGAGAATAGCCTCCAGGTTGATAATCTCCGTTACCACTTTTTCTTCACTGTTGTATTTCTGGGCTAGCAAATCTAAGTATTTGGTGTTCAAAACGAATAAATCCCCTTTCGATGCTCCGCCTTACTTTTGATAATGTATAAGCAGCTGCAACACAGTCTATGTGTAGTTTTGCAATAAAGTCATATCTTCCCTTTTCTCCATTTGCGACCGAATTTCCTGCACGGAGCTGGTATGAAAAATATACCAGGGACCGCCGTATTCTGGATTAACACATGCCAGTCACTTTCTGTTGATCGTCCTTTGTAAATACCCCATGTGCTTGGTTATTAATCGAGCGTTTCATCCATCTTTTTCTTTCATCGGCCAAGTCCTTTCGTGTTGATGCCTGTTCCCCCTTTCCCCTGCAACCAAATCACTTCGGGGTTGACTTTCATGTGATTACATATGTAATATTGTCTTACGCGTGTAATCAAAGTGTTGTAGGCGGGATAAATGCGAAATGTAACAATCAATCCATCAGAAGAGTACTTTACTTTGACAGAAAGAAGGGATTATGATGAGGAAAACAAGCCCAGCCAAGTCCAGGCTAGTGAAATTCACACTATACATAGCGTTGCTGTGTCTGACAATGCTGACTGCTTGCTCAAATACAGAAAATAAAACAGATACATCATCCAATGAAAAAAGTGAAGCAGCGAAAACCATCGATTTAGATGAAGCATTCACCGAAATCGAGGAAGCGTTTGACGCACGACTGGGTGTTTATGCCATTGATACGGGCACGAATCAAAGCGTCGAGTACAATCCGGATGAGCGTTTCGCTTATTCTTCCACGTACAAATTACTAGCCGCTGCATTCGTGTTGAAGCAAAACGACCTCCAGGATCTTGAGGAAGTCGTGACCTATAGCAAGGATGATCTGGTTACCTATTCTCCTGTAACGGAGAAACAGGTCGATACCGGCATGACCCTTTCAGAAATCAGCGAGGCGGCCATCCGAGAAAGCGATAATACCGCCGGTAATCTGTTACTGGATGCCCTCGGAGGTCCTGACAACTATAAGCAAGCCTTGCGTGAAATCGGCGATGACGTGACCCAGCCCGAGCGGTACGAAACCGAATTGAATGCATTTTCACCAGAGAATAAACGTGATACCAGCACTCCAAGAGCTATGGCCAACAACCTGAGAAAAGTGGCACTTGGTGATTTTCTTCCAAAGGAAAAACAAGAATTACTTATCGATTGGATGAAAGGAAATGCAACAGGAGATGCATTGATACGTGCAGGAAAACCGGAAGGATGGACAGTCGGGGACAAAAGCGGAGCCGGAAGTTACGGCACAAGGAATGATATTGCCATTGTATGGCCCCCAGGTAGAGAGCCGATCGTCATGGCAATAATGTCCCGGCACAAGACAGAGGGTGCAGAGTATGACGATGAGCTGGTTGCAAAAGCAGCCAAAGCCACACTTAACGCTTTTAAGTAAAAGGAGTACACATGTCGGAAGACCTGGCATGTGTCCCTTTTTTGTTCCACCTTCATTTCTGACTTATTCTCTCATTTCATCATCGTCTATAGTAGTATACTATTTATGCCAAATGCAGTGACTGCCTGCCTTGACTAACATTTTGACGACAACATGGACAAATGGGCTTACAATCGGTTCCCGAACAAGGAGATGAATAGAATGCCAGACTTCCACCTGGCCGTATGCATGTTTGTATCTTCTGTCGTGGTCATTGCCATCGTACTGATCCGGAAGATTTTTCAGAACCAGCTATCATCCAAATGGCAATACAATTTATGGTTTCTTTTGCTAACTGCGCTAACACTTCCCTTTCTCCCTGCACATATAGTGCACGTAGGAGCTTCATTCGTGTGGCATCAGAACCAAACGAACAATCCATCGCCACCCCATTCTTCCCCGGAGAATCCCCTAATGGAAAACGGAAGAACTTGGGCGCACGATTTTTCCATTTCCGTCAATCGGTTCGACGTGACATGGCTAAGTCAAATCCTGACCATTGTCTGGGTTGCTGGCATCCTTGTGATGGTTGGCTTGAACCTGCATGCATGGCTGAAGCTGCGCCAAGTAAAAAAATCTGCCAGGGTCATGACGAATCAGCAAATACTCGCTGTATTCGAGACATGCAAGCAACGTTTGCGTGTCTCGCAAAAACCTGTGCTTGCGGATTCACCGCTTGTTAAGTCGCCGATGACGTTCGGCATTTTCAGAACCTATGTCATCCTGCCGCGTGGGGCAGAAGCATGGCTTTCCGAGGAAGAACTGACATACATTTTCCTTCATGAATTACATCACGTGAAGTATAAAGACATCGTCACGAATTACCTGGTCGTCCTGTTTCAAATGTTGTACTGGTATAATCCGCTGATTTGGATGGCATTCCGGAAAATGCGGTTAGACCGGGAAATTGCCTGTGACCATGCCGTCTTGAAAACACTCGCTCCAGACGACTATGCAGCCTACGGAAACACGATCATCAAGTTTGCGCGGAAATCCTCCTTTTCTGCAAGCCGGTTCGCCATGGTCAACCAACTAGCCAGTTCCAAGCAACACTTAAAAAAAAGGATTGAACGGATTGCTGCCTTTTCAACAGAATCCAGACGATTAACATTAAAAAGCATGGCGATATTCAGCTTGCTTGCAGCCCTGGTCGTTTGTCAGATACCGGTTGTTTCGGCCATGTCTTATGGAGAGGATCGTTTCCATTTCGAAAACAACCAGACAACATATGAGGATTTAAAGGTTTTTTTCAACGGGTATGAGGGCAGCTTCGTCCTGTACGATTTGCAGAAAGCACAATACCATATCTATAATAAAGAGAAAAGTGTGTTAAGGGTTTCGCCGAACTCCACCTATAAAATTTACGATGCCTTATTTGCATTAGACGCTGGTGTCATTACTCCCGGGCAGACTTCTTTGAAGTGGGATGGAACAACTTATCCATATAAAGCCTGGAACCAAAATCAAAATCTACATACTGCGATGGAAAATTCCGTGTCCTGGTATTTTCAGGAGCTGGACAAAAAGATTCAAAGGCGTCCTATTCAAGCCTACCTGCAAAAGATACAATACGGAAATCAAAATTTGTCTGGTGGAATGGAATCATACTGGCTGGAATCTTCGTTAAAGATTTCACCAGTTGAACAAGTGCAAACGCTCAAGAACTTTTATACAAATCAATTGATGTTTAAGGAAAAGCATGTTCAACTCGTCAAGGAATCCATTAAGCTGGAGACAAAAGACCATGCAGCACTATATGGAAAAACCGGCACAGGCACTGTAAACGGAAAAGATGTGAACGGCTGGTTCATCGGATATGTAGAAACGAAGAACAACACCTATTTCTTTGCAACCAATATCGAAAGCAAAAAGCATGCAAATGGCAGTACGGCTGCCGGGATTACAAAATCCATCTTAAAAGACAAAAATCTTTATTAAAAAGGCAAAGGCAGGGATTCACATGAGAAATGAGATACCCAGCATTTCAGAGTCGGAATGGGAAGTGTTGAAAGTACTTTGGCATAAAGCGCCGCAAACAGCAAATGACATCATATCCTCTTTGCCGGCCCAAACGACCTGGAAGCCGAAAACAGTGCGCACCCTGTTAGACCGACTAACCAAAAAACAAGTCATCGGCGTTAACAAGGACCAGCGAGTCTATACGTTTTATCCACTTTATTCGCAAAACGAATGCCAACGCGCCAAAACGGCGTCCTTTGTGAAACGATTTTATGATGGGACGTTCAAATCGATGCTCGTTCAGTTTATGGAGGACGAGGAATTGTCCGATGAAGATATTAAAGAACTGCAATCTATTTTGGAGAGTAAACAGGATAGACAATAACGCTGCACTGCTCGAAGTGAAGGTTCATACCTTCGCTTTTTTTATGGACTTTCTTCCTATTTCAAGAGCTATTACGATCATCAATTTACAGCCACCTCCCATCCCCCATCGGATAAAACAGTTCCAAATACCTGAAAATGACGTGCGTTTTTTTATTTTTCTGCTACTATTATAGTATAAAAGGACGAAGGAGAATGGGAATGTCAATCGAAGAACTAAACCTCAAAACCTTGAGAAAAAAAAATAACGTCATCTTGATGATGCTGATCCTGTCGGTGATCTTGGGTACCGTCGTGGAGATGAGTTTAGGAAAACCACTGGAGCTTATTTTGACCATTGCTATCGGCGGTGGAGTACTTTGTATCGTTGTCGCTTTCTTGAATATAACCAAGCGTCTGACTAAACAATTGGCCTATTTATCGATAATCGGGTTGGGGATGCTTTTGGGAGCGATTATCATTGTCAGCCCCTCGGAAAACAACCTTTCTTTGATTTACTTTTTGTTGATTTGTTCCGCCCTTTATATGAACCTGATCCTCTATGCCATCGGTACGGTTTTCGGAGTCGGTTTGCTCATTTTCGCTTTTACTTTAAACGGAGATGTCTATTCATCCGATATCGGCACCTATTTGCTATTGTTTTCTTTAGCTGTCATTGTTCTATTCTTTCAACAAAAAATCATGGGCAGCCTGGAAAAGAACCTCAGCTCCACCCAGATTGCCATGGCAGAAAAACTGGAAAAGGAAGAAGCACAGCGTGTCACGTTAGCAGATAACTCGGAAGTCATTGCAGCGAATATGCGTAAGATAGAAGGACAATCGGAAGAAGAGAAAGCAGTGACCCGTGAGCTCAACATGGCGCTTCAAGAGATGGCGTCTGGAACCCAGTCACAGGAAAATGCCATCACCGATATCACAAATGCGATTGAAAGCACCGCAAATCAAGTGAACGTGATGAATGGCCGAGTAGACCAAATTATCGACTCGACCACTCACATGACGTCACAAATCGATGAAGGGCGTTCGCAGTCGCAACTACTGAGTGACCAAATGGACGAATTCAAGCAGTTTATCCAATTAACGCAAAAGAATATGCAGCAGCTCAGCGGAAATATCGAGTCCTCCCTTGGATCCATCCAGGCAATTCAGGAGATTACTTCCCAAACGAATCTCCTTGCACTGAATGCATCCATCGAGGCGGCAAGGGCTGGAGAAGCCGGAAAAGGATTCTCCGTAGTAGCCGAGGAAATCCGGAAACTTGCTGAAACAACCGATTCAACCGCTGTCCAGATCTCTACTACACTGAATGAAATTCATTCGAACAATCTGGATACACAAGACCAAATGAGTAATGTCGCGAGTAAAATGGATGAAAATATCGAAGGCACAATCAAAAACAAAGCGATCTTTGAATCGATAGAAAAGTCGATCGCCAATTTGAAACAGGAAATCCATTCATTTAGCACCGTCGCGAAAAAAATTGATCAAGAAACCGGGTCCATCGAAGGAGCGGTCAGCGAATTTGCTTCCATCTTACAACAAGCCTCCGCTTCTCTGGAAGAAATTTCGGCAACCGTCCAATCCCAAACGGAAAATAAAGAACAGCTTGCCCAATTGATCCAAGACACTAATAAAGCCACGCAAAACCTTGCCGATCTTTTTTAAAACGGGAATTCTTTCACAGGAGAAACGGCCTTGCCCCTGCTACCAACAGGGACAAGGTCGTCGTTTTATTTACCTGTTCTAATCTTGTTTGTACTTCTCTTTCACCATACCGGCACCGATTCCTCCCCCGACCATGAGA
Organism: Sediminibacillus sp. JSM 1682029; assembly: GCF_041366435.1. Lineage (NCBI taxonomy): Bacteria > Bacillati > Bacillota > Bacilli > Caryophanales > Bacillaceae > Sediminibacillus > Sediminibacillus sp. JSM 1682029. The sequence continues at coordinate 149,945 of NZ_JBEWYY010000003.1, read as the reverse complement.
ATCAGTGGTCCGAAATTCCATAAAAAGGACCCGCCATACAAAGACAAATCCCATCCCGCTACCTTATTCAAAAGGATGACTACCAACTTAATCACCAAAAGAACGGCCCCGATTAAAAATACGATGTCAAAAAACTCCTTCAGTTTCGGATAAGCCAATTGCCTGCTATCGTTTATCACTTTTTCCTTCAGATCCTCATCACTTCTCAATAATTCATCAATCGTGATTCCGAATAGGTCGCTCTATTTCATGATGATTTCAATGCTGGGAAAATTCTGGCCATTTTCCCACTTTGAAATAGACTGCCGGCTTACAAAAAGTTTCTCGGCCAAATCTTCCTGGGACCAGCCCTTATCTTTTCTTTCCTTTTTTAGCTTATCTGCAAAGTTCATGTCACCATTCACCTTTCTGTTGTCTATGTGTCCATTATGGTTATAGCGGAAGCAAAAAGTAAAGATAGCTCTGGTTGCAACTCGGAGCACGCTAAGGTTGCACAGACAAAAAAACTTGATTCAACAGGACTTAAAACACCATTTCATCGCCTGGAAGGATGTCTGATTTCACTGGAAACTGAACAACATCACTCCTGGTGATCCTGCTTATCGCTACATTTTTTACACTTCCGAACTCGTTGCTTGTGTTGAAGAGGTTGCTATCCCTCCATTAATATCGTATGATAAGATATATTCCATCAATACGATATAAAGAGGGGAACTATGGTTAAAGAATTTGTTAAATTAAATCAGCTATGGACCGATATTTACTATCAGTTACGTTATAACCACCAAGAAAAGATTACGCATCAAAGCATACGTATTCTACAAGTTATCCAAAAAGAGGATGAAGTGGGGATCAAAGAAGTTGCAGAAGCTATTCAGGTGTCTCACAACACAGCATCGGAGCATATTAAACGCTTATTGAAAAAGAACTATGTATTTAAAACCCGCAGCAACGAGGATGAACGAAAGGTCATTATAAGGCTTACCAATTTGGGAAGTGATGTATTACACCGCCATTCCAGTCTCGATGATGAAAAATTAAAACAGGTTCTGTTTGACCAAATGAGCGAGGAAGAAAGAAAGCTCATCTTAGAAGCATTCACCTTACTTAAGGAGAGGGCAAAAGATGTTCACAGTCGTTAAAGTTATCATTTCAGCCATTATTATTGGTGTTATCACCGAAATTTCTCGAAGATACCCTCAACAGGGTGGAGTTATTGCTGCTTTACCGATCGTCAGCCTGTTAAGCATTTTATAGCTATATACTCAAGGTGAACAGATGGATAAATTAAGTAAGTTTGCTATTGGTGTCCTATGGGGGATTCCCGGTACAGTGGTAATGTTGCTAACCATAGGAGTCGCACTGAAACATTCCATTCATTTATTTGCTTCCATAGGTCTGGGAATGGCAGGTTGGCTAATTTTATATTTTGCTCAGGATTTCATTGTGAAACATCTAATTAATTAACAAGAGCATTATGTAACAAACTTTAACTTTTTAAAAAATATAGAAGACCGACTAAAAAAAGTCGGTCTCTTCCTTGCTGTTACGAAGTTAATTAGCGGATCATTATGGCTACTGATCGGTTCGTTTTTGGCAATGTTTTTTCACATCTAAACTGCTTACATGTTTAATGTAATCTATTCAGCCAGATACTCCTCAGTCGCTGCTCTTCTAATAAAATGGCCAGATCCAAGCCATGCCGATAATGCAAATATCAGATAAATAGCTTGTGTGGCCTGAGCACCCTGCAAGAGCACTTGTAATCCCATTCCAAGTCCCAGTGCGGGGATCACCACCAGAAAGGTGCGAAAGATGCGTTCAAACCCTTTGTGAGAAGGCAATGGCCAGATACGCGAAAATGCGATTCCGAGCAGGACACCCCATACCGTCACCACAAAAAGCTGGATGAGCACCAGTGGTGTTGGAAATGGCCAGTCTAACGCGTAAGAGCCTATTAGGTAAAACAGCTCCAAAAACAGCGTGATGCCGATTGCTTTGCGAAAAGTTTGCAGCCCCATCCAAGGATGAAACCATACGAGTACTGTGGCCGAAATGGCGATGATATTTATTAGATCCAACGTATCCACCCCCTTCTCATCAATGGCTGATCAGTTATCTTCTGTCGTTGCAGCGATTTCCAGCTCGCTGTCGACTTCAGGTGCCCGGACATTTTCTATCAGCTGCTGGATTTCCACTGGAGGTGCAGGCGTATTCCGGGAGACAATGAAACTCACGATAAAGTTTAATGCCATTCCGATAACACCCACTCCTTGGGCATTGATGCCAAAGAAGCTGTCCAAAATAGCTCCATCGGTTCCAAAAATCGATTCCGAGAGAATCAGCCCGATCATCAGAAGCGTGAAAATCAAGCCTGTTAGAATACCGGCGATGGCCCCTTCTTTATTCATCCGCTTATCGAAAATTCCGAGCAGGATAACCGGGAACAGACTCGCCGCACCTAACCCGAATGCCAAAGCAACGACCTCTCCGGCAAACCCTGGCGGATTGATGCCGACATAGGCGGCAATCAACAGAGCGACCAATAAGGTAATCCGACCGACCCGCAGTCTTTGTTTTTCGGAAGCATCTTTATTAAATATCCGATAATAAATATCGTGCGAGACTGCACTCGACATGGTGATCAACAACCCGGACGCAGTAGACAGGGCTGCCGCCAAACCACCTGTTGCCACGAGTGCGATAATAAACGGTGCTAAGTTGGCAACTTCAGGCGTGGAAAGCACAATGATGTCTCCATCGATGACGACTTCATTGTCTGCTTCTCCTTCTGAAAAATTGACGATTCCATCGCCGTTGAGATCATTGAATTGGAGTAACCCGGTTGTTTCCCATTTGTTCACCCAGTCGATGTTTTGCACTTCCTCCAATGGTTGATTTGCGATAGTATTGATCAGGTTGTACTTCGCAAACGCGCCGACGGCCGGAGCTGTTAAATAAAGCAGGGCAATGAAAATGATCGCCCATACCGCTGACCAACGGGCGGCCCGGACATTTTTGACGGTATAGAAACGGACGATGACGTGTGGCAGCCCAGCGGTTCCGGCCATTAATGCCAACGTGATCATGAACACATTGAGCATGGATAAATCGGTGAAAGGTGCCATGTACTCTGTCATACCAAGGTCGATCTGGATGGAAGTCAGCCGATCCACGATATCACTGCCGGTAAGTGCCAGCTGTGGAACTGGATTACCTGTCAATTGTAGCGAAATGGCGATGGCGGGGATTAAAAAGGCGATGATGATGACGAAATATTGGGTTGCTTGTGTCCAGGTGATTCCCTTCATCCCTCCAAGAAGGGCAAAGAAACCGACAATGGCCATTCCAATTAATACACCAATGATGATGTCCACTTGTAAATAGCGGCTAAAGACAATACCGACACCGCGCATTTGTCCTGAAATATAAGTGAGTGAAATAAAGATTGTCGCTATAGCTGCGACCGTACGGGCAGAGCTGGAATAAAACCGGTCCCCGATAAAATCGGGCACGGTGAATTTTCCGAACTTCCTTAAGTATGGTGCCAATAATAAAGCCAACAAAACATATCCGCCAGTCCAGCCCATCAAGTAGATGGTCCCGTCATATCCTAAAAACGCAACAAGTCCCGCCATGGAAATAAACGATGCAGCGGACATCCAATCTGCAGCAATCGCGGCTCCGTTCGCCACTGTGGGAACATTTTGTCCTGCCACATAAAAGCTAGACGTATCCTTCACCCTCGACCACCAGCCGATCCCTGTATAGAGACCGAACGTAATCAACACCATGATGATGGTAATTGCTTCTACACTCAATGCCATACCTCCCTGCAAATTTATTTCTTTTTACTGATCCTTCTTTTCATAATACTCCCGGTCCAATTTGTCCATTCTGATGGCATAGCTTAAAATTAACAGGATAAATACCAGGATAGCGCCCTGCTGTGCAATCCAGAATGACAACGTCACCCCGAAAAAGGGAACTTCGTTTAAAGGAGCGGCAAAAAGCACACCTCCACCTAAGCCAACAAGAAACCAAATCACTAGTAAAAACGAAATGAACTTGATGTTTTTCTTCCAATACCAATTCTGCTTGTCATCAAGTGTTTGTACTTTTTCCGGTTCTCCCATTGTCCAGCCTCCTTTGATTTTCATTCATCATCAAGCCAATGACTTACCGTCCAATAGATTTTGTTACTAGATAATTTAAAGCGCTTACAAAATTCCGGAAATAAATCACCCCCTTGAAGGCCATGAATCTTTGAAGCTTCTTTTTATTTATATGAAATAATCACGTTTTTATTTTTAGATAATTCAAAAATCTCAAGAACCAAGTGTGGTAGTAAAGACTGTCAGTGAAGGTGGAAATCAACATGGTGCACAAAAAGTTTTGATGTCGCTATCCTGCTTTTCCGGCACTATAGCTTAATCAAGATGGATGGGAACCCGGATTTAAGTTCATTGATTTTGCCCTGCCAATGACGGAACGGGGTAAGCAATGGACTTAATATGGATTGATTCCAAGTGTAAGATGTTCTGAGGTATAAATGTGTGGTGTCTACTATTCAATGAAGCTAACTAGACCTTGATCTTGCGAGAGCGGTGGAACCGGCATTCCAGATTGGGATTTCGGCTGGAATATTTAACATAGTGAGAACTAAGTTTATATTTCGACAGCCAAGCTAATTCTCCTCCCTTTCCTTTAAATTACCGCTTATATTTTTGCAATCTGTTCAGCAAGGTGATCGCTTCTTCATTCTTCTGAATGGATACAACGAATTAACCTAGGCGCAACTAAATATTTGAACAGTTACCTTTGGTTTTAAAGGAATTTAATACAGTATATGGAAACATATGATACACTATGGTTACTCAGATACACAACATAAACATTCCTTTTATCAGCTGATGAGCAAAAGACTTATAGAATAATTGACAGGGAGGGGTCCGATGGAAGTCTTGATTTTTGTACTTCCGATTATTTCAATTTTGATTGGACTGTACTTTATAACATTAGGACTATGGGAATTAAGAGAGGGCACAAATAGAAAACAATACGTAAAGTATATGTTCACCGGCTTATTTTTGCTGGTTATTTTAACTCCGATGATCTGGGTTTTTGGAAATAGTTTTTTATTTACCCTAATGAGTTAAGTATGAGGAAAATGGACTCAAAGTATTAAATCACCTTTTATCCAGTTGTTTGATGCGTGCTTCGTATCGCTACGGCAAGATACTACGCGTTCCACGGGCATGGCTTCATCTTCCTCAGAAAGCACCAACCGCTTTCTTGCGGAAATTTCAGCTCATGCTGTTCCCGTAGGAGTCTCCGTATCTTGCCTTCGCTAGGTTTTCGTGGTCTGATTTCTACATGATCTAGACAAATTCTTCTATCTGTGTTTGATTTCTAAACAGTGACGAAGAAGAAAAAATCAACAGGAATTCTTCAGAAATTGGAGGGTGCAGTTCAACAGCATAGTAAGGAAAATGCCCTTAGTTCCCATGCAGATCAGCTTTCTATCAAACAATTGACTAAGTTTAATGGATTTTCATCAATTGAATGAGCCGTTTAACTTCTTCTTCCTCGCCTGGTTCAACGTAGACTTTCTCCGTGTCTTCGATAATACCTTCTGTGTACTCCTTCATGAAGTTTTCATCTACATTAGGATCGCCGCTTTCCCAGCGCAATGGCACGTTATATACATTGATTGTTCCGTCACCGTTGCTGCTATATGTAACAGAACCATCCACTAACCGGGAACCTGCTAACTGGATGACATCCTCCGGATAGACAGCACTCGTCTCATCGTCGGGATTGATCAGCTCGCCAACTGATATACGATGAACATTCAGTTCATCGATTTCCTGATTCGGCCCTAGCTGCAGCCAAACCCTTGCGTATTCGATTTCCTCTGAAGAATATTCTCCCAACGGATCGCTTTCTTCACTTCCAGCGTTCTCAGATGAACTTTTGTTGCTTGTTGTTTCCGAACTTGAAGAAGTATCCTCCGATTCAGTCTCTTCTGAATCCGTCGAGGAATCTAAAACATCTTCCTCTTCAGCTGGTTCGTCTGACTTTTCTTCCGATTCGACAGCGGCATCCTTTTCCGCGGTTTCTGATTCTTCTTTGGAACTGCCACACCCCGTAAGCAACAGGACAAACCCCAATAAGGCAAGACTGCAGCATATAAGTTTTAAGCGTTTTTCCATTCCGTCACCCCTTTCCTGTACTCATAACTTAGCATACCGAGTTCTGATGTCAACGAACTAAAGAAATGAGTTCTCACACAAAAACTTTCTGGTTATTAAGTATTATGATCCACCTAGACTCTTACATTATATACCACCATTTTTTCAATCAAAGTACATTAGAATGGTTAATAGTTATCGAATTGGATATTCCCTTAAAAAGTGGATAATGAGGTAATTCGTCTCTATGAATATTCATATGATAGTTAAAACATCCCCACCCAGCCATATGGTTGTATAGAAGGGTGAATCTAATAATGGAAAGCAAGCACTCAATTAATAACCTTATAGCAAATCCCTGATGGTGTAGGGTAAGAATTTATTCGTTAAATTTCAATAATTTCGAATATAATATTTCCTCAATGAAAACTTTTTATAAGACATTAGATTATTTTATACCAATTCAATTAGTATTTTTTATCTACAATAAAATGTCAAAATAAGTCGATAGACTCCCACTATTAGCCTATCGAAAAAAATTGGAAAAGATTGTTACCCTAATAACAGAGATACCTTTTGCTTATTTTAAGGTGTCTAACAATATTTTAATAGGGGGAATTCTCATGAGTTATCTCAAGAAATCGTTGGTTGGCAAGGCTTTCGTGGTGTTAACAATTTTCTCAATGATTTTTACCTTAGTAGGGCCTTCCGTAAGTGCTACAACTACTACACAGGAGAAATAAAATGAAGCAATGAAAAAAGTAAATCTCAGTGATATCGAATTAAGCCAAAGTGAACAAGAATTTTTAGATAAAGTTATTTCAGTTGGGGAGTTTTTCGTGCCCAACAAAAAAGATAATACGCTAGACATTAGCCTAACAAAGAAAGAATTAATCAACGACTACAATTTTTCTGAAGAAGACTATAAAAAATTAAATGACAATGTTCTAAATTATAAATTACCTCAAGCCTCAAAACGTACTGTAACACCTCAATTCCATGTAGAAAATGGAGCTTTATATATAAGTCACACTGATTTAGTAGGAGGGGCGTTTGGTTTAGTTGCGGCAGCTCAGGCGGGTCCTTATGCATTGCAGGCAGCTTTAATTGCTCTTGGATCTGCCACATCAGGCCCTGTAGGAACAGTTGTGACTACAATTCTCGGAATTCTTTCTGTACCCTCTTTGACCACCTTATCCGGCATGATTATTTGGGCGCTAGGAAGTGGACAAGGTGTATATATTAAACCAGTATTTAGTTACCCTCCTTTAGAACTTGGATACTGGTAGAAATGGAAGAATTATCACCTATAAATAAGAGAGAGCCTTAAAGGGTCTCTTTTATTTAGTAAGTGTTTATTTTCAATGGGTTAGCCTATGTTAGTATATAAGTACTTAGAGTTGATGGAGGTTGGTTCCTTTATGGGAAAGTATGTACTTAAAAAAAACAAAGGATCATTACACCTTAATTCTTGGTTTGGCTATGTGTTGATTGCAGCAAGCATAGCGGGTTATTTTGGATACTACCTTCCAAATGATGATGCATTTATATGGCAATGGGTAATATTATCATTAGCAGGTGTTTTATTCTTAAGCTATAAAAATATCAAACTTAAAAAAAATAAACTGAGGACCGTGATTTTAGACATTTTGTACATGATAGTTTTACCATTAATAGCAAGCATACCTTGGCCAAGGGGTTTATCAATACTTTTGATGATTTTTGTGGCTGGTCTCTTAGTTCCTCTATTAATGCATCTTGCATTTCAACCTTGGTCAAAAAAATAATAGTTATTTGGTTGTTTCGGATTGAGTAATCTAACAATGAACCCAGGGCCTATACAGCAAGAAAAGTACACCATTGCACTAAAGTTAAAGTCTACTAAGAACCTACTACCAAAGATTTTTTGCATTGTTTGTTTTATATTTTTTTCATATGTTTATACTGAAAGTCTCAAGAATAGGTAAGATCCCATCTAGATGGATCTTAATCTTGCCAATTATTATGTTGATTTCCCTACTATTAGTCCTGAAGTATTTAGGAAAAAGAACAACCCATTTAAGCAGGGTTGTTTTTGTATCTTACCGTAAAGGATAAATGCTATTTTAGAAACTACTATGAAATATCCCTTTAAGAATCAATTAACCATTCCAGACATGAACAAAGCATTGTAAAATTAAACATCGGGGGAGACAATAGATGTACTTTATGAATACTACAATATAGTTGAAATGACATCTGCACATCTCCTTAGCAAAAATTAAATACGATGGAGAGTCTTATCGATGAGTATTTGACGCTTATGAAAAGATACCTGTGCGGTCATTCATAAGAATCTAAAAACCAGCCCCCTCCTTCTCGAGAAAGGGACTGGCTTCAATGTTTTCAAAACTATTCTAATACAAAACTTTCAATTCCTTGACGCCAAACTCCAACGCATCTTCTACGTCCTCCATATAAACATCCATCCGCCCTTTGGTGATGGCACTTCCCCTGTCTTCACAAGTGAATGTTTTATCAAAGTATGGAATGTAGACTTCTGTCCCAAAGGAGAAGGATGGCGGACAGGCGATCGTTTCCCCTTCTTGAACTTCGGTCCCCGATGCTGTAATGCCATACCCCGGGTCTCCTGGGTGTTTTCCGGTTGATTCATAGCCTGCTGTATAAGCAGATACTCTAAAGGTTTCCCCTTTTGCGTCCGGTATGGTGATCGTTTGTCCGGCAAAAATGACATCCGGATTGGTAATGGAGGAGTTATACTCCAGCAAGGAATCGACACTCACGTTATGTTTCATTGATATTTCCGATAGCACGTCGCCTGATTCGACCGTGTACTTGCTGCTTGCAGATACTTCGCCTGCAAACACGATTAATCCTAAAATTAGTAATGTGACTAGTGTTAAGTATTTGATAGTGATTACCTCCTATGTTTTTTCTGCTATAGATATCGCATAGGAGGCAGTCTCTTTTGGTGGTTTTAATAGAATTGCAATATAGATGTAAAGAGAAACGAAATAATAATCATTGTCCTCTTTCCCTTTTATAGTTAACTCTTGGAGTTATCTAATATGATAAAGTAACCCTAAGAGTTATATATTTTCTTTAGATTTTAAGGGGGGGAAAGGTATGTTCAAGAAAAAAATTAAAGCAGGTTTAATCTCATCAATCTTTTACACCCTGGTAATCACAACATATCTAGAGCTTAACAGTTTTCCGAATGAAACTTTTCCTTTTTATTTTTGGCTATTCTTTATTGCAATGTTTATTTTTCCAGCTATATTGATATTTGGATTATTAATATCATATATTTGGGATAAAATCTCTGACAAGTATAACCTTAATCACATAATTAGTTTGTTGTTTTACAATTTTTCCGCACTTATGATAGCCACTATTGCAGGTTTTTTTATAGATTTGGAACTCTTTTTGGTCATCTTGCGTCCAATAGTTTTCATTTCTACCATCCTTTGCGCTGTTACTTTTTGGTTTACTTTGTTTTGGTTGGATAAGAAATCCTATTGAGTACTTTAATAATATAAAACCAATTCCACCGTAATCTCCGTCCCTTTTCCAAGCTCACTATCAACGTGGATATGTCCGTTGTGCAATTCAATGATCTTTTTGACAATCGACAAACCAAGACCGCTACCTCCAGCATTGCGGTTTCTTGATTTGTCTGCTTTGTAGAAACGCTCGTACAGATGCACCAAGGTTTCCTTCTCCATCCCGATCCCTGTGTCTGAAATCCTTACCTCCACGCTGTTTTCAGCGGTTTTATTCGCTTTCACTCCAATAGTACCAGCGGCAGGGGTGAATTTGATGCTGTTATGCAGAAGATTCGTCCATACTTGGTCCATCAATTCTTCATCCGCCCTGAGCGTTACGTTCTCCAGGGAAACGTCCATGTTGATTTCTTTCTCGGTCCACTGCGGTTCATTGGCAAGGATGATGCGGCGCAGCTGGTGATCCAGCCGGTATTCATTTTGTTCAAGAGCTAAATGCTCGGACTCCAAAGAAGTGAGCTTCAATAAATTTTCACTCAGCTTGGACAGCCTATAGCTTTCCGTCTCAATGATTTGCAGGTAATGGTCGCGTTCTTCCTGGCTCAAGCTTTTATTTTTCAGCGCATGGGCAAATCCGCTAATGGATGTCAGGGGGGACTGGATTTCATGGGAGACATTGGAGATGAATTCCTGGCGCATTTCCTCCATTTCCCCGAGTTTGTCCGCCATATGGCTGATGCTCTCGACAATTCTGGAGTATGGATGATCACCCTGGTCCCGAAATTGTGTTTGATAAAAGGAAAGGTCGATATTGAAATTTCCTTCCGCCATCATCTTCATTGCCTGGATGATCGGATGCAGGAATTTCTCCTGATTGTTCCTCATCCATTTTGTTCGGCTGATAAAATGCATAGCAAACCCAAACAACAAAAAACCGAAGATCGAATTGACCAGCTGCTTGACAAGACCATGTGGATGATATCCTATCGCGTCATACAATAGAGAGGTTAACCAATAGGCACAGGACCATCCGATCAATAAAGCAGCAGCGACACCCAAAATGGGCATAATTCTTCGTTTAATGAATTCCCATCGCTTCACTGCCTCACCTCCAAACGATATCCGAGGCCCCGGACGGTCGCGATTTTAAACGGGCAGTCGTCTCGGGAAAAGCGCTGCCGCAACCGTTTGATGTGGACGTCCACCGTACGTTCATCGCCCTCGTAGTCAAATCCCCAAATGTCTTCGATCAATTGTTCCCGGGAGAACGTTTTTTGCGGCTGAGCCGCAAGCTTGAACAGCAATTCAAATTCTTTCGGCGGCAAGTATATTTCCTCTTTATCGATAAACACCTTATAAGCTGCACGATCAATAAGGACATTGCCTATTTCCATTTGGTTCGATATGGTCACCTGATAACGTTTAAGCAGTGCTTTCACCCGTGCCTCCAGTTCAGCAGGAGCGAACGGTTTTACCAAATAATCATCCGCGCCAAGGTCGAAGCCCTTCACTTTTTGGGCTGTTTCACCTTTTGCCGTCAACATCAAGACCGGCAGCGTGGCGGAATAGTAGCTGCGCAATTCCCGGCAAAATGCCCAACCATCCATATTCGGCATCATAATATCCAGGATGATCAAATCTATTTTTTCCTTTTCCAGTACGGACAGGGCTGCTTCTCCGTCTTCCGCCTCCACGATCGCTAGTCCTTCTTTGGATAAAATCACCCGAATCAATTCCCGGATGTTGGAATCATCATCTACCATCAATATTTTAGCCATGCAGTTCATTCCTTTTTATCAACTAAAGGGAATCGCCGGCCAGTTTTGCGATTCCCTTTGTTCTTTTTCCTATTTTATATCATCACGCGCTTTATCACTATGCCTTCCGCATATAAGTCCTTACTGTCAATGGTGCAAAAATGGCCACAATGATAGCTGCCCCCACCAAGGAGAGCGTAAAATCCCAGCCGATGGACCCCGCATTGATCAAATCTCTGACCGCTGTGACCAGATGGGAAATCGGGTTTATTTTCACAAACCATTGCAGCCAATCCGGCATGGTTTCAGCCGGGACAAACGCATTGGAAAGAAACGTCAGCGGAAACAATACAATCATCGAAATGCCTTGGACACTGGAAGCCGTCCGTGCAATCACGCCGAAAAAGGCAAAAATCCAGCTAATCGCCCAAGCACAGCCAATCACGAGGAGCGCTGCAATCAAGACATACCCCAATCCACCTTCAGGACGGAGTCCCATGACATATCCCATCGTAAAAGTGAGCACGGTGGCAATCGTGTAGCGGATACTGTCCGCCAACAACGCTCCGGCCAAAGGGGCAATTCGGGCAATCGGCAAGGATTTAAATCGATCGAATACCCCTTTGTCCATATCCTCCCGCAGTTGTACACCCGTTACAATCGACGTGGTAATGACCGTCTGCACGAGAATACCAGGAATGATGACGGGTAAATAACTTTGCACATCGCCAGAGATGGCACCGCCGAAAATATACGTGAACATCAAGGTGAAAATGATCGGCTGCAACGTCACATCGAACAATTGCTCCGGCGTGCGCCGTATCTTGATCAACCCTCTAATGGCCATGATGAATGAATTTCTCACCGATTGACGGAAGCTCGTTTTGTTGCGAAGCTTCCGTTCGTGAGCAGGTTTTATTTGTGTACTATCCATACTTATACCTCCACTGCTTTATTATTGGTTTCATCGGGAGTTCCAGCACCTTGACCGGTAATCGTCAAAAACACTTCGTCCAGACTTGGTTTCTGTACGCTTAATTCAGCCAACTGAATATCCGACTCTCTTAAGGCAATCAACAAGTCCGTCATCCGGTCGACATCTGCCATCGGCGCGGTGATTTTGCCGCCTTCCGTGGAAACTGTGGACCGGACATTCAATACCCGTTCAACAATGAGCCGAGCATCCTGCATCTGCCGGTCATGTTGCACTCCCAGGTGCAAGGATGAGGTGCCGATCGATGCTTTCAACTCATTTACCGTACCTTCCGCAACGACTTGGCCATGATCGATGACTGCAACCCGGTCGGCCAGCTCGTCTGCCTCTTGTAAATACTGTGTCGTCAAAAGGACGGTCGAACCTGACTTGACCAAACGCCGGATGGTGTCCCACATTTGGTTTCGCGTGCGCGGATCAAGCCCTGTCGTCGGTTCATCCAGAAAAATGAGCGGCGGCTGGGCAATCAGGCTGGCAGCCAAATCCAATCTCCTGCGCATACCTCCCGAAAAGTGTTTCAACGGCCGCTTTGCCGCTTCCGTCAAACCGAATTCCTCCAACAATTCATCCGCCTTCTTTTTTGCCTCCGCTTTCCCGAGGCCCAGCAGGCGGGAAAAAATCATCAAGTTTTCGGTAGCGCTGAGTGACTCGTCAACAGAAGCATATTGCCCCGTCACTCCGATCAATTGCCGGACGATATGCGGCTCCTTAACCACGTCATGGCCGAAGATGCTTGCAGAACCGGCGTCCGGCCGCAGCAAGGTAGCCAGCATTCTGATGACGGTCGTCTTTCCCGCCCCGTTCGGTCCAAGCACTCCGTAAATCGAGCCTGTGGGCACCTGTAAATCTACGCCGCCCACCGCCCGGTTTTCTCCAAACGTTTTCACGATCCCTTTCGCTTCGACAGCCCACTCGCCGCTGCCTTTAGTGTTATTGTTCTTATTATTCTTTTGCATGCTGATCCTCCTGTTTCTGTTTATATTTCGGATAAAATCTACGGATAAATCATCTCTGGATAGTCGTCCCTTGCCTTTTACTCCTTGTCAATTCCATAAGAGTCCATCGATTGATTGGCAAAAATGTTCATTACCTGTTGGATTATATACGACGTTTATGAACGTAATATGAACAGCGGAATATGTCTTTGAAAAGAATAGTAAAAGGGATATATGCCAGGCATTGGCCAAGTGATAGAAACAGAAGTCCAATAGGCGGTACAGCAGCCGCACCCGGGATAAATGTAAGAGGATATTCATGTAGAAGCTGATGTTTTTGTATGGAATAACTGGGAATAGTTTTGGAGAGGTGATACAAAATGAGCATACTGACTACGATAGCCTGGATTGCGATAGGAATCGGCTTGTTATCCTCCCTCATCATCCTTGTCGACATTATCAGACACCCGCAAATGATGTGGATCATGAACATCGTCTGGCCGATCAATGGTTGGTTTCTTGGTCCTTATGCGGTTTGGACTTATTTCAAATGGGGACGATTGAAAGCGAAAGATTCGGAAACGGAGGACGACCGCGGCTTCCCTGCAAAGGTGTACTTTTCAACAAGCCACTGTTCATCAGGGTGTACACTAGGGGATGCGTTCGGCGTACCGATTGTCACGCTGACCGGTTTCACCATCCTGGGCACCACTTTATTCGCCCATTATGCGGTACAGTTCACCCTGGCATATTTATTCGGCATTCTATTTCAATTTTTCGCTATTTATCCAATGAATAAAGACGCCGGTGTGTTGAAAAACCTTAAAAATTCGATCAAGGCGGATACGCTTTCCCTGATATTGTTCGAAGTAGGCATGTTTGGCTGGATGGCCCTCGTGCATTATGTCATCTTCGCCGAACCTCCAAAGCCCCACCAGATGAACTATTGGTTCATGATGCAAATTGCGATGATTTTCGGATTCCTGACAAGCTATCCGGCAAACTGGTGGCTGGTCAAAAAAGGCATCAAAGAAGAAATGTGAGTTTGATTAGCAGAAGGAGAACTGCTATTTTTCACCAATGATGATGGCCGGAACCCATGCGTTGGCCTACTCCGCCCCGCATAGGCTCCGGCTTTTTGTTTTACATCGTCTCCCCTATAAATGCATACAACAGCATGGTTCTATGGCATTACCTTTCACGAGGTGTTCATGCTAAAATATACCTGTTTGCTATTAAACTATTGAAATTAGGGAATAGATATAGAATCATAGATGAAGGAAATCCATACATAAGGAAGTGACAACATGAAAAAATTAGCCCTGCTACTCTCGGGAGTTCTCCTGGTCTTTTTCCTGGTCGCTTGTTCAGAGAACACCTCTACAAACGGCGACAACGAAAAAAACAAAGAAGACAAGCAGTCGGAAGAAAGCACCTCAGGAGATAAGAAGGAAGAAACCAAAGAAACAGATGAAAAACAGGAAGAACAGGAAAAGGAAGAAACGAAGCCCCCTCAGCCTTATGAACCGTTAGAGCCGTCGGAAGACGCCGAACCACTCAAGGATAAACTGTCTGAAGAAGAGTTGGAACAGATGCCGAAAGCCGAAGCGCACGGAGATGATCGCACAAGGATGGTTCCAGTCGGAGAAACGTTGGTAGAAGGAGCCGAGGATAAAACCGAAGGCCCTTTGAAGGATCATAGACTTGTAGCCTACTACGGGCACCCGAACTCTACCAATATGGGCATCCTTGGTGAAATGGAACCCGACGCACTGATGGAAAAGTTAAAAGAACAAACGCAGGCTTATTCAGATGCCGATCCGTCCCGTCCGGCCATTCCGACGATCGAGCTGATTTCAACGGTGGCACAGCGTAACCCCGGCCCCGAAGGAAAGTATTTCCACAGGACATCACCGGAGCAAATCGATGAATATGCCGAGCTCGCCAAAGAAAACGATGCGCTGCTTATGCTGGATGTCCAACTGGGAACGGATTCTGTATTGAATCAAGTGAAGTTGTTGGAAAAATGGCTAAAGCTCCCTTACGTGCATTTGGCCATTGATACTGAGTTCCACGTGAAAGAAGGAGAAACGCCTGGCATCGATCTTGGTCAAGTGAATGGAGAAGAAGTGCAAGAAGCAGTGAACTATCTGACGGAGATGGTAGAAGAAAATGACTTGCCGGATAAAATCGTCCTCGTCCACCAGTTCATGGACGAAGCATTGACAAATAAAGAAGCCATCAAGCCGACCGAGAATGTGGAAGTCGCTCTGAACTATGATGGCTGGGGCAATTCCGACACGAAGATGTCGCTCTACCGCAAGTTCGTGCGAAACGAAGCCGTCCAATACGGCGGGTTCAAGATCTTTTATCAAAAAGATGAACCGGTGTTGAGCGCGGAGGATGTATTGAAGCTTGATCCGAACCCGGCGATTGTCAATTACCAGTGATTAACAACTAGCAAAGATAATTTACTAGTTATATCTGTAAAAGAGGAAGCACTGAAATAACTGGATGCATTTTTCTATAAATTAGACAGAAAACATAACTCTCGGGATAACCATCAAATAAAATTATACCGTAAACAACGAAGCAGGGTCATAACCCTGCTTCGTTGTTTACAGACAGAACGAACAGCAGATTTTGAAATGGCCGCCAACTAAAGATCTTTCATATTCAATCAGATACCCCAAGGTTGTTTAGATGCTATTGAACTTTGTAGTCTAGGGGTGATTTTATTTTTATAACCTTTTCATGATGGAACATTCCAATAAGCCATGGAAATATTAGTGCCATTAGGGTTGAGATAGATTACTGGAATGATCTCCAATATTATGATCCGGAAAATAATTCGATTAAGGCGGAGAATTTTCTGCAATACCTAACTACATTAAATTGATCCCGAACCAAAAGAAAAACAATAATACAAGGATATTTAAGAGTGTTAACGCAAGGGCAATTACTGGTACCATTTTCTTTTCCCTATCATCTTTAAAAGAGTGATG
The DNA here is from genome assembly GCF_041366435.1 of Sediminibacillus sp. JSM 1682029. Taxonomy (NCBI): domain Bacteria; kingdom Bacillati; phylum Bacillota; class Bacilli; order Caryophanales; family Bacillaceae; genus Sediminibacillus; species Sediminibacillus sp. JSM 1682029. The sequence goes on along the minus strand of NZ_JBEWYY010000003.1, from coordinate 133,557 downwards.
GCTAAAATAATCGAGACAACTGTGCCTGTAGTATGAACCAAACTAACATGGAACCAATTGTCTCATCCGTCACAGTAGCAATAGGATCTAAGATTGCAATGGAGAGGGAACTAATACGCTAAGTATTACGAATGCGTAACTTTTCCATGTGGACTTCTTTTCTTCCATTTCCATACCTCCATAACCTTTAACGCGTTAACTAATCCAAAGACCTGTAACCCTTTAAGTCTGGCTCATATTCAAACTCCTCCAGGTCCTCATCTACTTCCAAAGTTATCGTATAAAGAGAATCAATGATATCTCCGTCCATACCATATATTTCATATTTGATTAATATTCCGGTCTCCTTATCCACCCAAAAACGAAAAGAATCTGCTGCATTATGTTCTTTTCCATAATCACTAAGCTCACCTGCGATGATAAAGACCTTCCTGCCATTTAGCTCTGCATTCTGCTCCTCAATCGACCACAAATCCATGCTTGCCAGGTAATTCATGGCCATATGTCGTGGAAACAATGATTGAGTAACAGGTTTTAATCCGGGTTTCCTATCTTGATTTTCTGTTTTAAAATAAGTTCTGTCCGACTCATCTAATTCCCAGATAAAATCCTCATTAAAGTAGTAGTTGTTTTCACTCCCGCCATCGATACTTCGAGAAGTGGCATAGCCTCCAAATGGGTCCTCCAAACTAAGCCTAAACTGAACTTCCTCATTCAAATCTATCGTGCTCCGGTGATAGGTGAATTCGCCTTTTGCTGTCGTGAAATTTTCCTCTGCATGCATCATAAGCTTTTTGATAGCTTTTTTGGTTAATTGGTCTTTTTTGGACTCTTTGGAAGAATCATCATTCTCACTAATTGATGGATTATTTTCGGAAGAAGAGTTGAATTGATTGCCATCCTTTATGACACCAAATCCAATATAGCCAATACCCAGCAATAAGATTGCCGTTAGAGCAAAACTTATTGTAATCCTCCAATGATTTCTTTTGTGCCGATTCTCAGCATTTTTACGATGTAATTTTTCCAAGACCTGCGCTTTACTCTTTTTTGTGAATTCGACTTTTGTTAATTCTGAAGAGTTATCCATTCTCTGTTTTAATGCCTGAAAGAATTCATCATTCATTCTTGGACACCTCTTTCTTTAATAAGTCTTTGGCCCTACTCAACCGGGATTTAATTGTGTTTTCATTCTTCTCTAATGTGTCGGCTATTTCCTTAATTGTCAGCTCTTCATAATAATATAATGTAATGATTTCTCTGTACTTAACAGGAAGGTTCATAAGGCATGTAGTCACATCTTCCTCTATGCTCTTCTCAAGAACCTTTGTTTCCACTGAGGGGCTTTTTAGTAGATTGATAAGACTTTCTCCTAATAATGTCCGTTTTTTGTAAGCACTCCGCAAATAATCTTTGGAGCGATTGATTGCTATTTGGATCAGCCAGTTCCTTAGCGAGTCCCCTCTAAATTGGTGGTAATGTGTGAAACACTTAATAAAGGTTTCCTGCGTAATATCGTCAGCTAATGAATAATCTCTAACATACATGTAGACAATCCTCTTAATATCCGTACCATAGCGGATCATGATTTCCCCGAATTCTAATTCCTGATCATCCATTTTTCCACCTCTACAATAGGACGGGATAGGTTCTGAAAAAGTTTAATTTATTTAAAAAAATGAAAAGTTGCTGGAAGAATACAAAAAGCGTATCCTTGGACACTACCGAGGATACAATTCTCTTATATCGGAGGGTTTTTCTCCTTTTGACCAGAAGCAAGCCACCCACAGTAATTCGTAATTATAGCTGGGAGGTACCTCCTTGATTCATCCAGTTCACTTTCTCTCTTATATAACGTTGATACTCTTCTCTCTCCGCAACACTTAAATTAGAAGGCTCTTTCTTTAAAATAACGGCAAATAATTCTGATACATAAAGGAAAAAGTGGTGTTCATCTTCACCGACTCTTTCAAATTCATCCCATGAATAACGGTCATGAAAGTTATCTGTCGTTCTTTCAATGCCAGAGTCCGTGATCACCACTTCATAGTCTCCTAAATGAACAGGTTTCGCCTTTTTATACAGCCTTTTGACATGAAACATGGTGAACCAATCATAAAATGGAGAAAAGCTTAAAGAGACACTACATGCAATAGCAAATGCTAGCAGTGCCTCGATCATAAGGGGAAATCTCCCTAGCATTACTAACGGGAAAAGAAAAACAAAGAGAGGAAAGATTGTCGTACCGCTCTTTTTCCTTTTGGTATGCATTTTTGAATTTGCCAAAGATTCTCTTTGCAAAGCGATCAAATCATCAAGCGTGATACGGTATCTTAATACCATCTATCATTCTCCTTAGTTTGGAAAGGTATCCCAAATCCAACTTTTCATAGCTTCCTAGTTTACTAGAATCCTTAAGGTCAGCGATTATGTTTGCGTTTTTACAGGTTGCAATGTAATTCTCTCTTCCTGTATATCCTCTTCCATTTCGCCTCTCCACTCCACGATGATGTATACTTCCGAAATATCCTCGATAGCAAGCGGTTCCCCTCGTTTATTTCTGCCGAAAACTCCCCGGTCGATTGCTCGGAGATTTCCAAATCTCCCGGATCCACATCTTTTCCTTCGGTGGAGAATGTTTGTTGATGAAGCGGGATGTCGTCCCTTCCATCCACCACAATATGGACCGCCGCTTTGAAGTAATCCGCCTGAAACAATTCCTCGCCTTTCATATATATCCTCCCAGCAAAGGTTCGGAACAACGCCGGATTCGCTTTTATGGTGTAATCCATGACTTTCCAATGTTCACTTTCTCCCCCATATGTTACTGTCGTTTGCTCTTTTGGCAAATCCCTATCATAGAAGAGTTGCTCTGCTTTCTCTAAAAGGGTGGCCAGTTGATACTTTTTCTCTGAAAATAATTCCCCTGTGTTTACCTTGCTTAGCTGTTCAGACAACCCTTCTATTTCCTCAAAGGTAACTCCCGGCCTAAGCTTCAAATCCTCTTCCAGGACTTCATCCACTGGCTTCTCTATATTGGCATGAATGAACAAATCATAGATTTCTTCTTTTGGGATTGAGAGGGAATCGTGTTCCTGCTGTTCCGGCAGCTTTTAGATGAAGAAAAAGGACAGCACCATTATTAGCAAGGCTGCTTGCAGTGCCGGGATTACTATTCGTATAGGAGACGGTTCATCGTGTTTGAGTGAGTCGACATGTGTTTGAAGAAACTCCCGGAATTCAGTGGCAGTCTCGTACTCTAACTCCCTTTTCGGTATGATCGTTCCTTTTCCATCTTTCCCATAGAGGTAAAAATAGGAGTCATCTTCTATGGCTTGATCAAAATGTTCCCAGAGGTAGAACTGTTGTTGAGTATCCGAGTGAAACGTCATTCCTTTTTCATTTATGATTGCATGTCGCGTTTTCAATAAAGCCTTATGAAAGAAAAAGCGATCCCTCACATAAAAAGCCAACCGCTCCAAAACAGGAAAAACCACTCCGGCAAAAACCAGGGTTTGAATGAACGTATCTGTTAGATTGGAAGACTGGAAATGGATGAAAAAGGTAGCTACAACCAAAAGAAAATATAATCCTAGTCGTACTTTTTTCAAGCGTTGAGAATAGACCCGGGCATTTTTTGTAAAGGCTCGAAAATCTCTTGGCTCCAATTTGAAGGGGAATTCCATACCTATACTCCTTTAATTATCATTTCTATTCCAATATATCATTTTCTTTACTATTTATATACATTTAATGGAAAAAGGCGCCTTCATGTTATGCTTACCTACTTCTCCCTAACTATGGAAGACGCGTTATAGGAGTGCTCCTCGTTTGATTTGAATATCTACCTACATAAAGTATTTTATTGTCTCCTTGCACACTTTTCCTATCTTGGAATCGACGGACATGCTTATCTATCCTAAGAGCGAAGCCAATTGGTACAGCAAATTTCTTATTCACTATAGTAAAAAATTCACATTGGGTAGAATGTGATGGAATTTAGAAGGAAACAAATGTAATAGACAATTAAAGTTAAGAAAATTTTAACTGTATGTACTTTTTGTACAAAATTAACTATTTTTACTGTTTGTTTTTATCAGAAGGAAAGATGTAATATTTAAGTTAGTCGTTTTTAAATCTCCTATTTACCTTTTTAATAAAAATTAATATAAACCAATCATTATGGAGATTATACGTAGAAAAATAGTAAGAATACCATACTAAGGAGTGTATTACATCATGTCATACTTAAACTGGAAGAAACTAGGGGTAATTGCTGGTTTATCCTTATCGCTTACCATAGCAGGCTGTGGGCAAGGCAATTCAAACGACGAGTCCACGGCAAATGTGAGTGAAGAAATGGAATATACTATTACCGGGATTGAACCTGGCGCCGGACAAACAGAGACAAACGAGAAAGCTATAGCTGAGTATGAGAGTCTCGCTGGTTGGGAACAAAAAACCTCTTCATCAGCTGCCATGCTTACCGCGTTAGGTGAGGCAATGGAAAAAGAAGAACCGATTGTTGTTGCTGCGTGGTCCCCTCACTATATGTTTGCAAAATTTGATATTAAGTACTTAGAAGATCCACAAGGTGTCTTTGGTGAGGAAGAACACATTGCTACACTTGTAAGAGAAGGCTTAAAGGACGACATGCCAGGTGCATATACGATTCTGGATAGATTCCACTGGGAACTACCAGTATTGGAAGAAGCATTGCTAAAAGCTCAAGAAATGGATTTTGATTTTGAAAAAGTAGCACAAGAATGGGTGGATGAAAATCAAGAAATAGTTGAAGAATGGACAGAAGGAGTAGATTCTGTTGATGGTACCCCAATAGATTTAGTTTTAACTCCTTGGGATGCCGAAAGCTTTTCAACGAATGTGGCAAAAATTGTTTTAGAACAAAAAGGGTTCAATGTTTCCCTTACACCAGTTGATCCTTCCGTCATGTTTGAGGCAGTTGCAACAGGCGATTCCGATGCTACGCTATCTCCATGGATGCCTGCAACTCACGGTGCTTTATACGAAGAGTATGAAGGGCAATTTGAAGACTTAGGACCAAATCTAGAAGGTGCCAAGATTGGCTTGGCTGTACCATCCTATATGGATATCGAGTCCATTGAAGACCTTGAACCTGCAGAATAAGTAGTCAATAAGACACCAAAAGCTCTCCTTTACAGCACAGAAGGGGAGCTTTTTTATTTATTTAGATACACAGTATTCTACTTCATTTCCAAGGAAAACCCCGCTTTTTCGCGGACCTTGCACAAATTATCTTATGTGCAAGAGTCGTCTTTAAAAGGGAGTATACTGCCGAAAAGAATATAAATGCAATTCCCCGGTTAGATTAATTGCATTCCCTTTATAAAAGTATTACGGTAAATAAAAAAGGAGAGTGAACCAATGAACTATATTACTTTAAACAACGGATTGAAAATGCCCCAGCTCGGATTCGGCGTATGGCAAGTAGAAAATGACGAGGCAGCAAAAGCTGTATCCAAAGCGCTTGAAGTTGGTTATCGCTCTATCGATACCGCGATGATCTACAAAAATGAAGAAGGTGTAGGAAAGGCGATCAAGGAATCATCCGTTCCACGCGAAGATTTGTTTATCACAACAAAGGTTTGGAACAGCGATCAAGGCTATGAAAACACCTTGCGTGCCTTTGATGAAAGCCTGGAAAGACTCGGTCTGGACTATGTTGACCTATACTTAATCCACTGGCCGACACCAGAGTATGATGACTATGTGGACACGTATAAAGCGATGGAAAAGCTTTATAACGACGGCCGTGTCAAAGCGATCGGCGTGTGCAACTTTGAAATCGAACATCTACAACGTCTGCTAGACGAATGTGACGTAAAACCAGTTCTAAACCAAGTTGAATGCCATCCACATCTTGCCCAAAACGACATCAAAGAGTTCGCCGCCAAGCATGACATCTTTGTGGAAGCATGGAGCCCATTAGAACAAGGCGGGGAAATCCTAAAAAACGATGCTGTCAAAAATATCGCAGCATCCCATGACAAAACACCAGCCCAAGTAGTGCTGCGCTGGCATCTACAGAACAACACGATCGTTATTCCTAAATCCGTAACGCCTTCCAGAATCGAAGAAAACTTTAACGTTTTTGATTTCGAGCTAACCAATGAAGAAATGGAAAGCATTAATAGCCTTAACCTGGACAGACGGAAAGGCCCGCATCCGAATGAGATGAATCATCGGTAGGTTTTTAATAACACACTAAAAAGAGACAGTTTTTGCTGTCTCTTTTCCACTTTTTCTAAGTGGATTACCATCAAAATAACCAGAATTAACTTAAAGGGTTGATTAACAAGCGTTAATCAGCTGTTTCGGTTAAGAAAAGGGAAGAGTACTGTCTTGTTAATAGTTATCAAGAATTTATATACTCATCCCCCAATTGAATTTCTAAATCCTCTTACATACTAGTCTCTACCTAAGGTTTCCTCACACCATTGGTTTAATGACCACTTCACTTACATCTGTATTTTCTGGCTGTTCAAGCGCATAGACAATAGCGCGAGCAATGGCCGTTGCTGGCAGAGCGGTACGCCGGTATTCCTTCATGAAGTCCCTTGCATCGTTGTCGGTAATGCTATCAGCTAGTTCTGATTCCGTTACCCCTGGCGATAACAGGGTTACACGGATATCTTGCCCTACAGTCTCTTGACGCAATCCATCCGTTATTGCACGTACTGCATATTTGGTCGCGCAGTAGACAGCAGCTGTCGGGCTAACTTCGTAGGCACCGGTGGAAGCGATATTTATGAAATGACCGTAACCTTGTTTTTTCATGACAGGAAGACCAGAGGCAATGCCATGGAGGACACCGCGAATATTGACATCAATCATTCGGTTCCATTCCTCGATCTTCAATGCTTCCAAAGGAGAGAGCGGCATTACCCCTGCATTGTTGACTATAGCATCCACCCGTCCAAAACGACTTTGGGCTAATCTAATGATTGCCTGCATCTGTTCTAATTCTGTCACATCGAGCTGTTGAACGACTACAGAACCACCATCCGAAAGAATGTCAGATGCCAATGCCTCTAGTCTTTCCATACGTCTTGCCCCGATAACAAGATGAACGCCCAAGCTTGCAAGCAGTCGGGCTGTTGCTTCACCAATTCCGCTGCTTGCCCCTGTAATCACAACAACTTTTTCATTAAGTGCAGACATCATTATTTGCTCCCTTCACTGAGTTCTTCCAGATATAACACCATACCTGCATGGTAAAGCACCCCGTTGATAAAATCACCATCGGCAGTAAAGCCTGTATCATCAATATAGTCGATATGATTGCCCTTGATGGTATAGTTGCCTTGGTAGGCACTTTTGCGGTCACCACGAGCTTCGTCGTATCGTCCGTTCGGAAGCAGCTCGTGACGAATATAGCCGTCCGCGGTCACCCAGGTTCCCAAATAGGGATGTAAATGATCATGTTCTTTTTTCATTTCATAACCTCCTTATTTATACGATGATGGCACTCCATTTTTTGCAGGATAAGATAACATAAAAAAGCGTACTAAAGAGCGAATGACAGAAATTTGCTCAATTTCTACCCCTCCAATTAAAGTGTCTCATCATAAATTCATTATGAACTTTTGAGCCAAAGAGGGGGTAGCGGAAAAATACACAATTATTGCCTAATCCTCCAATAAAATATAGTATAGTGTAAGATATCTATAAATTTGCTGGAAAAGATGGGGGAGCTGTCCATGGAGCAAATGAAGGAATTAGCAGAGCTGATTGAAAGAAATGTAACGACGGACGGAACGCATGAGACGTCTATAGCAGGCTTGAGATTTGTTCGTTCCTCTCGGATTTCCGAACCGGTTTACTCTGTTTATGAACCGTCCTTATGTGTTGTGGCCCAAGGATCAAAATTGGTCTTGCTCGGGGAAGAAAGCTATAAGTATGATTCGGCCAGTTATTTGACTGCTTCTGTTCATTTACCGATCACCGGGCAAATTGTAAAGGCTACACCTGAAAAACCTTATTTATGTGTTCATTTGCAGCTTGAAATGAGTCAGATCTTTGAAGTCGTTCAATCATCGAACCAAGAAAAACCTAATAGCTCCCCAGGACGTGGACTAGTAATCAGCCGGATAAATGACTCGCTCCTCGATGTGGTATTACGGCTTATTCGGCTATTGGAAAACCCTAAGGATATACCAGTCCTAGCTGAAAGTATCAAACGTGAGATTATTTACCGGGTACTACAGAATGAACAGAATGAGTCCTTGAAGCATTTTGCACTTGTAGGTAGTCAAGCCCACCGGATTGCAAAGGCGATTGGGGTGTTGAACAAAAATTTCGCTCAGCCCTTAAAGGTTGCCGATTTGGCGAAAGAAGCTAGAATGAGCTCCTCATCCTTCTACAATCATTTCAAAGAAGTCACGGGCATGAGTCCAATCCAGTATCAGAAACAGCTCCGGCTGCAGGAAGCACGCCGATTGCTTTTAACGGAAAACATGGAAGCAGCTGAGGCAGCGTTTCAGGTAGGCTATGAAAGTCCATCGCATTTCAGTCGGGAATACAGCCGTAGGTTTGGCCAGTCCCCAATGAAAGATATACGACTTTTGCGGGAAATGTTTTAACCCATTAATTGTTTCGCTCCGAAATGTCGGTATGGAGTATCTCTTGATCTATTTTCAAATGAAAGCGTAGTTAATAGCACAGAAGTGACCCATGATTTAAAATAGGACTCATACTCAAGATGGGGTTTGAGTACCTGATTTAAATTTTATTCACATATTTCGCTTTGACAAGATGCGATCTTTCTGAATCATTAACATTTTTATCTTTTTGAATAAACTCATCTGATCTTTCCATAGAAAGTAACATAAATTTTGAAACTATTAATTCGAGATCAGACCCCTTATCCGAAAAGGAACACTCAAAGTGTTATTCAAGCATTGCTTCTGAGTAGAATATTTGAACTTTTAAATTTATATAAGCCTATGTTCATTGGTTAACTAACAATTTTTAATTTATCATTTACTCGTAAGTATCTGATAAACATCTCATTATCGGGAGATATGCCAGAGACTTTGAAGATTCCAACAAACCTATACCTATTAAATCCAAGATTATCTTTGTATTTTGCAAATACTGCCCTTTCACGGCCAGATTCAACTTCTTCCATATAGCTTCCGCTTCTTTCTTTGACAATTCCCCCATCTTGGTGGGATTCATCAATGTATAACCAATCTTCTGCTAATATATTTAGCCAACCTCCAGCTACTGATTTAGTATCCCCATTTTCTATAATTGAGAGTTTCGGACACCATAACCACAGTTTATCTTTCACCCTAAAATAACTCCGTTGGTACCTTTTAGCATTTTTCCCGAATACAGTATTGGCTATATCCTTTATATCCATGAATGATATCTCATCGTAAATGGTTAGATATTCTTGTTGTTTCAACTGCTTTAATTCTTCTTCATATGTTTTCCACTTCAAAATAGTTTTTGAAGCCTTATCTTGGATAACTGAAACAATCTCATTGATGCTGTCATTTATCTCTTTTATCGACTTAGTGGCATCAATTCTAAACCACTGAAAATCATGAATAGAATCCTCATTAACAGCAGAAATAATATCATCCATACGGAGTTTATCTTCTTTTTGATTTTCTTGATGGTATGCTTCATCCACTTCCACCCCTATGTGTAATTGAGGGAAATATAGATCCATCAAAGCATATGTGCCATTTTGTCGTTTTACATATTGCTGACTAACAGGTTTAAGATTCATGTCGTCCAACTTATGCCAGATAGCAGTTAAAATATAATTCTCGTAATCTTTCCTCTTGGTACGTGAAAAGGTCTTTACTAAGTAATCACGCTTGTTCATCACTACACCCCTTCTTATTAAATTACTTCAATTTTTGTTAGTCTAAATCACCAAAGGTAAGTTTATTTCTTTTTGTTCTTTTCATCAATTTATTTATGATACGGTTCACCGTAACGTTGGATAGGGTAAAATAAAATAAAGGGTAGAGGGGAACATCTGTATTACCTTCTACCCTTTCAATATACATTTGACTTGTTTCCTGCTACGGCCTAAACATGAATTAATGGTATGCCACTAAACTGGTCATCTGATGTCGCTCTCATTAGTCCTTTTAACTGAATAGGTGAATTTGTTTTGCTCTTTACATTCACTTTCAATGGAAATGTTGGTGTTGTACTCCTACTTACACCAATAAAAATTGCATTAGCATGTGTCCCGTCATTTAATTGAATATTTGAAGTGAAGCTATTATTATACATACTTTCGTTTGTAACTTTGAATTCTATTTCGCTTTCATTGTTATCTAACAATATAAGATATCTTGAGATCGGCTCTGCATAAGACTCAGCTTTAAATTCTATGTTTACTTCACTAATAGAAAGCTTTGTCACATACCCTCGAACATTTTCGTATCTTTGTAACCCAGGACTATATGTATTTCTCCCATTAACAACATCAACCATTTGTCTAACTGCATATTCTAGGCCTTTTCCATATACATCAATGTACAATGTTTGTAAGAGTATAATGGGCATGAGACAATCATCCAATTTTACAGGTATGAATTTTATACCCGTATTGTTACTTGCTCTCATCAACATATTCTGCCATTCGAGCTGAACCATGCTGCTTTGTAAACTATTTTTGGAAACAAAGAAAAAAAAGAATTTACATTTTGATAGTCCTTCAGACATCTTATCAATGATCCCATCACCTGGCTGTATTGACCAGCTATCGTAAAATATATTTTCTTGACCAAACGTGTTAGCAAAGATTTGTGCTATTGGTTCAATTATTTGTTTGTCACTGTGTGTATGACTAAAAAATATCATTGAGTTCCTCAACTCCTCTCAATATCATTTTGCGCTAGTATAGCACGTAAAACAATAACCCCGCTCATACTCTTTGTAGTTATGTTCATATTCAAGTAATGCTTCATCTCTATTCTTAAAATGTAGCCATCCTCCATCACGGAGTAAGCCATTCAACTTTTTATATTTGGAATCACCTTTAGGTATGTATGAACAATCATCTTCATGGATCGTGACTTTTTTAGTGGGTATATCAACATTCAACCACATAAAATCCCCCTCCTTATTCAGGTGCTTTATCTTTACCTTCTTCACTTGCTTTTTTCATTATTGTATATAGTTCATCTTTACCTTTTTTATCGATATAATATGCTTGAGCTGTTTTCCCAATGGCATAAGTCCCAGAGAAAGCCAGTGTGCTGCTCACGGCACTTCCCGACCCTGGCAATACTAGGTTAAGGAGCTTACCTCCTTGTTGAGCAAAGGTTCTCAATCCAAAACCAAGAACGCCGACACCACCAATACCAAGTAAAAATTCCTTTGCAGTATCCTTATCAATATCAGATCCACTTAAGTATGCAATGAATATTACTAGTATTAATTGTAGCGGTACTAGTATTGCTATGTCACTAAACGGAATTGGAGTAAGTGCTATAGTAGAGCTTGCAATAGCAAAACCATTGATAATCAGGTTAGATATTTTTCTAATTGCAGTATCAATCCTTGCAGTCATCATTAAATATATGGAAGCACGAAAATCTATATTATTTTCCAAAAAATCTATTAATTCACCAATATTGTACCTTCCATCGAAATCAATAGTAAGTTCTTGTTGTTCTTGGACGCTTAATAAATGTGGGTCTTCCTTGTTCCATTCTATATAAGTTGATACTGGTATTACCGTTGAACAAGCAACATTTAAGTTCTTAAGTAAGTTTTCCATTTGTGCTTTTTTATCTTGTATATTTCTTAATTTTGAGCTTGTATATTTTTCGGGCTCTTTTATCCTTGAAGGTTCTAAGTCATCAACGTGAGTGAGCACAGTAACCAATGGAATTTCTGTACCGATTTCTTTATATAGTTTCTTAATATAATCTACATCTTCATCCATTCTCGCCCGCTCTGTGGCATCCGATAGAAAAAGTACAGCATCTGGGTCAAAATCCTCGATTGCATTTTTGAAATCTTCCTCTGCTGTAGTTTCTTTATCATTAGTAGATTCAGCAATCCCCCTTGTATCTATAACTTCAAAAAGAATGTCTCCCTCAATTTCATAGTTATATCTACTCAATTGATTAGTTCCGATTTCTACTGGGCTTGTTTTAGCAATGTATTTTCCAAAGATTGCATTAATTAAACTGCTTTTTCCAACCCCCGTTCTACCTACTAGAATAAGTCTTGGGGGTCTTCTTTCTTTAAATCCAGCGATAACATCATTTATTTCTTTATTGCTAAAAATGATTTTCTTCACCTGTTCTTTAGCACCTTCAGGAAGCTTTACAGGAAGTGTTTCTATAAGATTATCTAGGTCGTCATATAGATTTATTATTCTATTTAATCTTGTTTCAAAAAGTTTCTTATCTATCATTCAAATGCACCCTCCACAATTTTATAATATAGCTCAATATTACCACACAATAATTACCAATAAATAAAACTATTTTAATAGTCATACTTTTGTTGGATAGGCCAGAAAATAAGGAGAGGAATTCACCTCTCCTGCTTATTATTTATTCAAACTTTCCAGGACCACACTTCTCCAAGCTTTTGCATCGACACCATTTAAGTCATCTGTCACAATCAATCGTTGAGAGAATCCATGTTTATCGTACCAATTCTTTTTCTTTTCCCAATGTTGACGATAGCTTGGTACATCTAACATTCCAAGGTGTTCGATATACCATTCCTCTCCGCTGTACTTAAGAGTAAAGTCTGGTCGGTAGAATGTCCCATCATCTGCAAATAAAGGAACATCGTATTGGAAAGGAATGTCTTCTTCAAACAAGATATTAGCAATAATGACTTCATTTTTAGACTGAACCATATGATCAGAAAGGGTCCGATGTATCTTACCCTCCTCATACCATTCATCCATATCAAAAAACTCTAATGGAATAGGCTCAAATTCAAAAGTTGAAGAATTGATCTTAATTAGTTCAGATGCTTCTTTTCTGCTCAAACTTAGCAATGGGGATATATCTTCCTCCACAAACAGTGTTGTATGCATTTGTGCTCTTGTAATACCTGTATAAAAGAGTTCCTTTGAGAGTAAACGTTTCTTACTTTTCGGCAGCACAAAGTAAACTCTTTTAAATTCACTTCCTTGGGACTTATGTACCGATATCGCATAAGCTAATTCCAAATTTTCTTCTACTACCGACTTTGATTCAAAAGATACTCTGTAATGTTCTTTTCGATTAAATAGAACTTGGAACTTTTGTAACCGAAAGTTATTCCAGTACCATTTCTTTTTATCAAACGGATGCACATGTACAAATCCTAATTCTCCATTAAATACTTGGACCTTTTCATTTGATTTTGTTTGCATATTATAGGCCCAATATGGGTTTGACTTTGGACGATTTTTATATTGAATCACTTTATCGAAGTAACTAACCCCACCGAGATTTCCTTTATTTGTTTTATTAGAACCGTTAAAAACATCTTGGATTAACTGATTAATTGATTCAGTACCAAATGCTTCACCTCTATATGGTGAGATGATTTGGAAAGCCTCTGCACTGTGATTTCCACCTTCTTGATTAAGCACCTTAAAGTCTTCCCATAGCCTTTCTGGATCAACCTTTTCTCCTTTTATTTCCTCGATATCACTAATGATTGTTTGGTATATCTTCCGTTTAAGTTCTTCTCCATCATTCCAGTATAAAACGGTTAAATCTTTATCGATCTTTCCACCCTTCTGTACTTTTTGTAATACATCCTCAGAATTGATCTCCTTTTCTACATTAGACCTTTCCGTATAGATACTGGCAAGCTTTAAAGATATACCGCCGCTTTCTAGCTGCCTGCAATTCGTTTTTAACATTCCTACTGATTCAGGAAATTTGTTTTTCAACCAATGTAAAATGTCTGCAAAAGGCTTACCTACCCCTATTGGTGGGAGCTGGTTGACATCTCCAACAAAGATCAACCTTTGGACAGTATTTAAGTTTATCGCTTTAAACAGAGTTGCCAACAAATTGACGTCTATCATAGAGGCTTCATCGATAATATATGTGGTCACGTTCGTCTCTACTGTTCCGCCGCTTCTCTTAAAGGTCATATTATTATTTAACCAACCACGCTTGGCCAAGAATGAATGAATCGTCTCGGCAGCCTTGCCTGTTCTCTCCCTTAATCGATCCGCTGCTTTTCCTGTCGGAGCTAATAACTGAAAGGTTGTTCCTTCACCGTGTGCTTTCATTATTCCATTAATAATAGATTTAAGTATTGTTGTTTTCCCTGTCCCAGCTTCTCCATGGATAATTGATATTGGCTGTCTAAATATTTGACGGCATATCTCAACTTGTTCATTTAATATGCTCTTATATTGATCTGGAGCTTTTTCAAGAAGTGGGCTGTCAGGACTGTAAAGCATATTCTCCCAATCATCATCTGTAACTGGATACTTGAGGGTTATCTTAGACCGTGATAGCAACGTACGAATAACCTTTTCAATTTGTCTTTCTAGTTCATGTACATGTTTACGATATAGATAAATTGACTGGTCTGTCTTTCTTATATACAGGCTTTTGGCCAACTCGTCTTCATCTACTTCTATATGCCGCATTGTAAAAGAATCTTTTTTATATTCAGGCATGTGTGAAAGGCTCTTATTTAACTTGTTTAAAATCTGTTTCGCATCTAAAAATGCATGTTGGTTAAACTGCTTTAGCACTTCACAGCAGAGTGCTTTTAATCTTCTCGGGTCATCTGTATCCATCAAACTTTCTTGACCTAAGTCAGGGGATGGGAAAATTCCATGGTCAATCTTATAAAATGTTATTCTATCATCCGAGTCATCACCGATATATTCTTCGTTCAGTAAATATGGATTTTCAATTATTTCACTTAAAGATGAATATATACCAGATTCTTCTCTATTCTCACTAACAATTCTTTCAATCTGCTCTTTTGAAAGGTCGAAACGAGGAAGAACGTCTTTAAGTATAGTTCGCTTTTCGTCTTCTTTGATTTTCCAATGCCTCTGTATTTTCTTTAATTCCGTTTTATCAATATTTAAATAAGATGGTGCCTCAGCTTTTCCTTCAAGCAATCCAAAGAGCGAGTCCTTGATTTCTCTGATATCTGTTCTGGCGACTTGTGATTTTATATATGGAGTTGCTTTTGAGAAATTTATATAATTCATAACTGCTGGTAAACCAGGCAGTAGACCTCGGTGTTCCCAAAGCTCATTGATTAAGCTACTTAACCAGTTTATTCTTTGATTCCAATCTTCAGTGGTATCGCCAAGCTCTTTAAGCGTAAGTGCAATATCTAAAAAACGTTCAATTAAACCTAACGCCTCGTCATCACTAAATTTCCGTGTTCCATATTTGAAGTTTCGTTGATTTTCTGGAATAAAAGCTAATTTTGAAAGGATTTCTTCATTGTCCATATAACGGTGATAAGGAATTCTCATACCCTCTTCGGCATAATTAGATTGAATAACACGTCCCCATACAAAACCTCCGAATCTATTAAGACTGTCTTCACTTTGGTTTTCATAGGTCATTTCATCTCCAATTTTCTTTAAGCGAGCCACACCAACAAGAACATATTTTTTATTTTCACCGCTAAAAGGGTTATCATAGTTGGCATAATAAAAAATTAATGACGTACCTTGCTCTAGATCAGCAAAATACTCCCTCATATTTTTAGCTCTTAATTCAGGATCAAATCTACCATTACTTTTAGCACTCTCATCATACATAGCCTCATATGGCCATGTACTGATAGAGTATGGTGGCATAGTCCACTTTGCTGTTTTGGTATTATCGTTAAAAAATACTGGCGGTTCGTTCTCCGCAGTAATTTCACGGTCACCGAAAGCATTAATACTATACGAGCATGGGAGAACTTTTACTAACTCTGATGCATGTACTCCGCTGTTTTCTTCTTCCCATTCTAAATTACGTTTACTGGCAATAACATCTCCTGGGTAAGAGTATCTACCCACACAATAAACATTCTCACTCGGATTATTGCATACTCGCCCATTCCATCCATTGTCATGCCAGGCAATTCGTACCGATAAATGGTTTGGCATAAAAAAGCCTCCCTTTCAAGTTGTCTTTACATTTTTACATTTATTTCTATTATTCAATAAATTATAGAGGAATCCTGCTAAACTACTAGTTTTAAAGAAAAACAGCAGAGGTATTTGTAAAATTTTGTAGAATGTAATTAATATGAATTATTTTTACTTCTATAGAACTTTAGGAGGATAGTCGATGAGCGATGAAACACCTCATGTAAATAAAAAATCGGTATTACCTGATGAAGTTCTCTCTAGTACTGATCCAGGTGATGAAGTACAAAGAAGATTTAGATACCAGCATACATATACTGCTCTTATTGCTATACAAATGACTTCAGGGAAGATAGCATATAAAGAATTACTATGTGAACACCATGAAGATATTTTAGGTGTTCGTAATGATGGGAAATTTGAAGGAATACAAATAAAGACAAAGCAAATATCAGACGGGCCAATAGAATTGGATGAGGAATCAGTAAAAAAGAGCCTATTAAGATTCATTAACCTAAATAACGATTTTCCAGGTTCGTTTAAAAAATTTATTTTTGTATCTAATTGCCCAACAAGAAATGATGGTACAGGAAAAAGTTTAAATAACCTAATAAAACAGGCGAAGACTAAGAAACCACAAGATTCCTTCAAGCCATCTACATTAGATAAATTTTTCAAATGGCTTTGTGAAAATAGCAAATCAAATGAACAGGACGTTATTAATGTCTTATCCATAATTGAAATTCAACAAGGTCCTAGCATTGAAGATATAGAATCAAAAGTCTTAACTTATCATTTAGGAAAATTGGAACAATGCTTTCAAACACCTTTACCTAAATTAAAAATTATCCTTGATTCTATTGTTAGTCATATATATTTTTCTTCATCTAAAAGGATTGAAAATCCACTTCAAGACTATATTGCCTTCATAGATGGTAACGAACAATTACTCGATAAAGTGTATATAAATATTAAAAGGGTTTCTATAGATAGTATTAACAGATTAATAACTGAGCCGCTTACAAAAAACTTGTTTCTCAGTTCAAGAAAAGGACCTCCAATTCAATCTAACTCTTCTACATCTGACCTTATGTTTTATAAAATGCAATGTGGACTAATTGAAGAAGACAGTATTGAAATCATGGATGACTTAAGGGCGTCCTCAGAGACTTATATTTTAAATAATTATTATAAGACTAAAAATCCCGCTGAAACATTAAAACAATTAGATCAAATTCGTACGATTGTAAAAAACCAAGCTATTGAATCAAAATCTAGGAGCAAATTAAAAGGGACACCATTTGGCGTAATAATGCTTCACGATCTTGAAGACAGGTTGGAAAAAATTGTTGAAAACCGCCATCGTGATGTATATGAAACACCTTATGAAATCCTTAAGGGCATAGTCGGAATACTCACAAATGAATGCAAGGTTGCATTTAGTGAAGAACCAACAGGAGGTTGGAAAAAAGCATGGAACAATCATTACTCGAAAGAATAATTAGACTTGATGAGAATGATGAACTAAACATAATTAGGATTCTTATCTTGATTGATAAAATGGCGGGCAGAAATCAGAAGCAAACTATTGATGGGATAAATAAGTTAGTAAAATTAGATTTTCTCTTACGTTATCCAGTAGCCTTAGAAAGAGCGCTACTGAAGCTAAATAAGGATAAAGATATACATAATATAGATATAAAAGTATACGAAAGAGAAAGTGTAGAGACTAATTTAATGCATTTCAATTATGGGCCATGGGATAGTAGGTATCGGAGATTCCTTACAATTCTCGAAGCTAAAGGCTTAATTACATACATTATCAGTGGAAAAACAGTTAATGTCGCCATTACTCAAGCTGGTCATAAAACAGTAGATTCCATTTCTAGTTTTTTTGAATTTCAAGATTATGTAACAAGGAGTGGATTAATAAAAAGACATTTTGGTTCATACTCTTCAAAGAAACTTATTAATTTTTTTTATGAAGTGTTTCCTGAAATGGTTACGATGAAGCAGGGAGATGAGATAAAAATATGAAATTGAAAATAGAAAAATTAACGCTTACTTGTAGAAAAGAAATAGTAAAAATACCATTTGCAACTAACCTTACATATTTTTATGGAAAAATGGGTGCTGGTAAATCGACTATACTACAACTTATTGATTATTGTTTAGGGAATGAACTTATTGTCACGCCTGCTCTCCAACAAGAATTCATTAGTGCTGAATTAAAATTAGTGTTAGGCAATAATCAAGTTACTCTTTTTAGAGAGAAGGGTTCTAATCAAGTGCAAGTTGAGTGGGCCGACCTTCAAAAGCAAGTGGTACTAAACGTAATTGCGCCTACATATAAGCAGGAAAACGCTCAACCTTTAGTACCTAACACTAACATAATACTATTAACTGACCTTTTATTTTATTTAGGTGGATTTCATGCCCCACTTGTTAGGAAGAGCAAAAGGACTGAGAATACAGAATTAATCCGTTTAAGTTTTAGAGATTTAATGTGGTTTTGCTACCTTAATCAGGACGAGATTGATAGTTCTTTGTTTCATTTGGAAAGGGAAGCAAACAATTTTAAAAGATTAAAAAGTCGTGACGTAATGAGGTTAATCCTTGGTTATCATCAAGAAAGTGTTGCTTTACTAGAAAATGAGCTTCTTGAGGTGCGCAATGAAAAGACTACTCTTTATTCTACTGCAAAACAACTACAAGTGTTTTTAGAGGAAAACCAGATAGGAGAGACTTCAACCATCATAGGAAGAATTGAAGAAATTGATAAGAATATTAATCAGGTGAAAAATAATATTAATAATATCAATCAAGAATTAAAACAAGAAAAGACTACTCATCCCGTAGACAAATTAAGAGAAGAAGCAAGATCCTATGCGATTCTTCTAGATGAACTTAATACGTCAATTTATGATATTGAGGTACAAATAGCACAAAGGAAAAGGCTGTTAGGGGAATTTGCATCAGCTAAAATGAAAGTTAATCGATCATTAATTGCAAGGAACACCCTAAAGGATCTATCATTTTTTTCTTGCCCGCAATGTGAACGTGAATTAATAAATAAGGTCCCTAATAATAATCATTGCTCTTTATGTAAGGTTCCATTTGATGATCAAAACAATTTTGAAAGTAATAATATAGAAGTTATAAAAACTGACTTAACATCAAGATATAATGAATTACAAGATTCTATTACTCGCCTTAACCGACAGAGAGATGCCATTGTAAAAGAATTACATAGAGTAAAAGAAGAAAAACAAGTAATTGATAAAGATCTAGTTGAATTTCAATCCACTTATGATTCAATTTATTTAGCAAAAGCAAAAGATTATGAACGTACATTAGGTCAACTTAGAGCTGAAAAGGTAGCCCTAAATAAATTACTCCCCTTAACTAATCAAGTGAAGGAATTGCATGATAAGGCAGATAATTTATCAGGTGAAGAAGAACGCTTAAAACGAGAACTAAAGGAGGCACGAGAAAATGCAGAGAAGGACAATAGTAATCTTGAAGAGCTTAAATCATTATTCCTTGAGAATTTAGTCGAAGTAGGACTCCCAGGCGTTAACCATAATAATATCGTAACTATCAGCACAAAAGACTTCATTCCAAAAATTTATCGTGAAAAAGATGATGATGTATATGAAATGCAGTTTTCCAATCTCGGTAGCGGAGGTAAAAAGACGATTTTTAAATGTTGCTTTGCACTAGCAATACACCGTTTAGCAAAACAAAGAAAAGTGCCACTTCCGACTTTCCTTATGATTGATACTCCAATGAAAAATATTAGTGAACGAGAAAATGCAGACATTTTTAAAGGTTTTTATTCCTTTATTTATCAGTTAGCGGAAAATGAATTGAAAGATTTACAATTTATTATAGTTGATAAAGAATATTATACTTTTCCAGAAGATTTTTCAAAAAAGGTCAATACAATAACAAAACATATGACCCCTGACGATCCACTTCATCCGCCATTAATACCATATTATAAAGGGCACTAATCTTTGGATTGGAT
The DNA here is from genome assembly GCF_041366435.1 of Sediminibacillus sp. JSM 1682029. Classification (NCBI taxonomy): domain Bacteria; kingdom Bacillati; phylum Bacillota; class Bacilli; order Caryophanales; family Bacillaceae; genus Sediminibacillus; species Sediminibacillus sp. JSM 1682029. The sequence continues at coordinate 113,422 of NZ_JBEWYY010000003.1, read as the reverse complement.
TTATATAAAATAAAAGGTAGAGGAAAAAAATTATTCTTCTACCTTTTACCCTTCAAGGAACGTCGTTTAAGCAAACTCTCAATCTGCTTGCAAGTAGTCCTCAATTTTACTTTTTATTTTATTTTCGTGACCTTTTTCAAGAACCAGGGATCTGATCCATCACGTGGACAACTGTCCATTTAGCGGGTCAGACACTGATATCTATTCCTTTTCAACTTCTTGGATTATCTTAGATGGGTCTTTTTCATTATCATTTAATAATCTAGTCATTAATCCTAGGTGAAAAGAATAAGCTTCATCTGTTGAAAAATAATATGCTTGGTCTTGGGGATATAAATTCATTGGCAAACCTTCTCCTTCAACCACCCATCAAGAATCATCTATATCTGTTTTGACATTCCATACAGTCACCTCGAAACCAAGATCATTGTAATTTTGTTCAGGTTTAGAATGTATTACATTGCATGTACATTGTCCTTCTACATATGCCTCTACTTCTTCTTTTGTTCTAGTGCTCATTATATTCCACCTTCTTGCCGCAATAACCAATATGCTTTACTATCATTTATATCAATCTCTAATATAAGGTTTAATATTTCAATTGCTTTTTCATTTTCATAGTTATCTTTAGCTTCATAAAACCGTTTATAGAAGTAACCTGTCCCTACATTGGCTAGTTTATAATGTTTCTTTCCTTCTTCATATCTTTGCATATCAAAATAAACTGCCCCTAAACCTAAATGGGTATGTTTATGGTTATCATTGTGCTCCAAATTCAATGCTCTAAGGTAAGAGTATTCTGCTTTTGATAGTTGCTTTATTTCTCTATATAATCCACCTAATCCTATAAATGGGTAAGACTCTTCTTTAACAGATAAAGCAGTATTATAGTACTGAATCCCTTCTTCATACTTTCCAGTAAGTCTTGATAAACTTCCTAATCTTGTATTTGTTACAGGGTTATTTTTATCAATTTCTAGCGACCTTTTCAGAACACTTTTTGCTGTTCGATACATCTCCATATCCCTATATAACTGACTTATTTGATTTAGAACAAAGACATTTTTAACATCATTTATTAGAATATTACCTTGTAGCTCTTTTACTTTTTTTAATCGATTAATTGTTCCTTCTACATCCAATTTATCCTTCAGCTTCTCTAAAAGCACAATACATCCATCTATATCGTATTTAGTTAGTTTTACATCTATTATTATATTAAACAATTCATTGGTGTTTTCTGGTACACTAATAGCATTTGCAATAATACTTGGAAGATTATCACCTATAAGTAATAATTTTTCGTCAGGGAAACGCCTAACCACATCCAAATCCTTTGCCAGTTCATCCAATTCATAATGTTCTTCTTTATCAACTAACAGGAATCTATCTCCCTCTTTTAGAGTACCTATTTGCCCAATCTCTATGTTTTTGCATACTTGTGCTAATTCTGCATTGTTAGCAATAATTCCATTCTTGATATCGCCTTTTTCCTCTTTGGAAACTTTATAATGAATCTCTTCTTCATAATTGCTATTCTCATCGATGAATCTTATTTTTATAGCTCTTATTGCCATACTAGCACCTCTCACATTCTCTTACGAGTCCAAGTTGATACCTATGATGAATCTAAATAAAATTTAAACATTTATAGTTTTCTGTTCATTGCGGTGTTTTTTTAATAAAATCCTTAAGCTCCTGAATAGATAAAATTTTGTCTTTCTTTCTATGAATCATTCTATGACAGTTCGAACATACAGGTACTAAATCATACTCTGGATTAATTTCTAACTCTTCACTTAAGACATACAAGGGCTGAATGTGATGAACTTCTATAAAGTCTTTTCCTCTCTCACCATATACTTCTTCAAAATTAAACCCACATGCTTTACAAGTTACCCCATGAATTGCAATAGCTTTTCCTCTATTAAATGGATTTCTTTCGTAACGTGTTCCGTAATATTGAATTGCCTTACCATCTTTATAGTATGATTCTTCTTGAGCCTTTTCTGAATCAATATCTTCTTCGGAAAGTTGTTGCAACATTAACGATCGCTCTTCAAGAATAAGTTCATTTAAACTATTGGAAGGCTCTTTTTCCCATAATTCTGTCCCCTTCCTATCAGGCTTGTAATGCATCATCTTTATTTCTTCAAAAACAATACCAGAATCATAGTTTAGTAAAAGCTGAATACCTTTTCTCTTTGCAGGGGTTAGCAGCTGCTTCTTCTCATTATCTTCAATTGTACTTTGAATTAATATTCTATCACCTTCTAGTACAACTACATGATACTTGTATGGACCCTTTTGTTGGTTTTCATAAAATGCTTTAACAGTAAGTATGTAATACTGTGTTTGTTCTCCCTGTAGATACCCTTTAGAAGCAAGTATCTTATTCAAATCAACATTGTTAGCGACCTTTCCAGTCCCTTTTTTGCTTGAAAAGGCTTGGTCAATAAATGAATCCCAATCACCACAGTTAAATACTCTATTTTTTTGTTCACTATAAAAATCATCCCATTTTGAGGGTGCTAAGTCAGGATGTCCCATTTTAGCAGCTACCCAGGTAAAAAAGCCTTCTCCAGGAAAACCTGTATCATGGCTAACAACGATTGACGATAGAGGCGGAAAGCCATGTTTAATACACCTAAACGATATTTCTCCTAATGGTTCATTCAATCTTATAGGTAAAATAGCGCCCCCTAATTGTTTACTAATTTGATTGTACTCGATGGTTTCATTTTTCCTCGCAGAATCTATAATTATTTGACTTATTTTTTTAAGAATATGATCATTCAATCGTATTCCCCCTTATAAAAATAAAAAGTAGGAGCTAAAAAGACTCCTACCTGTTAATATCATGATGTAATGTTATTCTCTTGTAATATACCATGAACCATTTTATCTATATAAGTTTCCTTATCATCATTCTGGAACAATATATGCTGATCTTCCATTTCCTCTTTGCTTAGTTTTAGTCCTGTATTTAGGATATCACTATAATAGGTGTTAGCAATAGTAAACGCATTAAGGATAATCTCATTATCATTTAAGCGATATTCAAGCTCTTTTATATGTCGATAAAATTGAAGCTTGGAGTCTGTAATGGAATGATTCCTGATTCCCTTCGGATCAGCAAAGGTAATGTACTGTTTGTTGCCATGTAATATCCAAAGAATAAAATCTGGGTAAAACCCACCTGCTTCAAAGAAACCTATTCCTTTTCCTTTACTTTGATTTCGCAAAAGATACAATTCTTTATCCTCGAAGAAATCTTGATTGCGTTCGTAATATGACTTTAAGTCCTGTACAAAGGTGTATTCACCATCATTAAGAGGGACTGGAGTAACTTTGATTGCTGTTCCATCCACAGTTATTAATGGCTGGTATAGATGTTGGCTAAAAGCAAATGACTCTAAGCCTCCAAACTTAACGTCAGATAGTTTGTTCTTTTTAAGCGCATCCTTCAATTGCTTTAACTTAGCTAACATACTATCGTCATTTGAATCAACAGATACCTTATATTCCTTAAAGAAATTGCTATCCGCTTCTGTTACATCATAGTACTCCATATGCGGGGCTTCCCATTCTTTTTTAGCATATAGATATTGTTTCTCACAGTACTTCTTAAGAAGCACTAATGCTATTTCTTCCCAACGTTTTACTTTGTTAAAAGAATCAAATGCCAATTCTTCTTTTGGAATCTCTATCTCATACCAATAATCATTTGATAATAGGTTTACAATCTCTTCTTTAGATAAGATTAAATTGTACCAAGAGCGCTCATTTTTAAACTTTTGCATCTCAAAATATATATGATTCATGTCCATAAAGGCTATGTGCTTTTCTGTAAATGTTGCTTTGTTAAGCTCAGATGCCTGCTTTTCACGAATACTTAATCCTTTTAACCGACTATCTTGAACCTGAAGTTTAGGATACCAGTTTACAACTATTTTGGCGTTACTCGGTAAATGCTCCGTTGGTGACTGAAACATTGGGTTAGGCCCCTGTTTTTTGTAATTTATACCTTCTTTTAAACGCAATGCCTTTAACTTAAGCTTTCTTTTATGATAGTCTTTTAAAACTGGGAGATAAATCTCTTCATAATCGAACTCAGTCTGAATCCCTTCATCTTCAAGATACTCCTTAAATTGTTGCATGTAGTCTGCACGTATTCCAAAGATATTTAGTGTCTCTACATAATTGAGATACTTTGGCACCTGAGGAATCTCGCCTTTAAGAGCTTCACTACGTTTCAGACTAAAATTATAACCTTTCAAACGGACTCCACGTCCAAACAATTGTATGATTTGTGAGCCTTCACTTCTCCCTAGGTTCATCAGACCCATCGTACTAACACGCCAACTACTCCATCCTTCAGTAAATTTTTTTGAACCAATAAGTAGGTTAATCGATGATTCCTGTTTATCTATTTCATGAAAAAAAGATTTTGAAAAATCACGTTCCAATACTAGTAATTCCTGATAATTAGCACAAATTTTTGTTAATTCCTTTGATTCTCCAACATTAATTACTCCAAATGGCTCATGCTCACCAATCCTAAGTGATACCTCACCTTCTACGCCCTTTAAATTTTCTATACGTAATGAGGCATTTGCTAAAGTGGAGTTAAATACACAAAATAAAATATCATGATAAATTTCTTCTGCAGACATACCTTTATCCAGAAGATACGGAAATGAATTACCGAAAATTTCCTTTCCACCGCTATCTAAAAGACCTGGATTTCCACCTAGGAGACGTTCAATCATTTTTATACTTTCATTACTGTCTTTAACAAAATGAGCAATAAACAGAAGGATCTTTATTACATCCGTTTGAGTCAGCTTATCACGTTTATTCTTATTCTTTCCAATTACACTTCCACCGACAAATACAAATAGAGGTTTTTCTATAAGAAATGGCCTTAGTTCTCTATCTTTATCCATATATAATTTGAGTTGTTGATAGTAGCTAACGAAGCTAGCTGTTAAATATAGTTTTTGTATATAGTCATCATCATCTTCTTGTAGATTTAATATACGATAATCTTTCCCATATCCATCACTATAAAAATAACGGTATGAGTAATCAAAAATGATACACTTTGCATATTCCTGCATCAACTTTGTATTACCTGATACAGCTTGGCCAAATGTTGCTGAGTACTCGAAAGCAAAGCCTTGTTCACTTAACCTCTCACGTTTATTTCTCCATTCATCACCAGATGAACCACGATGACCTTCATCAACAAGAACTAGATTATTTCCTTCAAATGAGTCAATTGCTACAGTTTTATCACCCATATCATCTTTAAGTTTGTGAATATCAATAATCGAGATTTCTTCCCCCCTGAAAAGCCCTTGCATGTTCTTATCGAATAGTGCAGCTTGTAACCCTGAAGCTTCAAATTCTCTTAAGTGCTGCCTTGATAAGCTTTCACTTGGAGTCAGAAGAATAACTTGTTCCAAGTCCTCACGGCGATTATTTTTATAAAAGTAGTGCATGTATTGAAGGATATTAATGTGCATGAGTAAAGTCTTTCCAGAGCCAGTAGCATTCCAAAATGCCAATTTTTTCAGACTCTCCTCATCGAAATAGTTAAGATGCTCAGTTTTGGACTTATTTTCATTAAACTTATCAACAAAAGCGTTTAAATCACTAAGTAATTTTCTCTTTTGATGAAAATATCGATCAAGATAAATCTCCGTAAATAACAATGAAAGGTACTGAAAATATTTCCACTTTATCTTTTTATCTCTTTTATCATTTATTTTCATAGTATGACTAACTATGTTTTCATCATATTGTCTTAATATATCAGCACTTAATTCTACCCTTTCAATAAGTCTTGTGGAAAGATGCTTATAAAATCGTGATACATTGTCTGTATCTAATTCCTCAAGTGTACTATCCTTCATGTCTTTAGTTAACTCTTCAAAATTCTCCACTTCCAAGAGATGAAGCATATATTTATTTAATACTAGTTGGTTGCTCAACTGTATTTTCTTTTTCTTGGCCATTTACTTCTCACCTCCTATACATCATACTCGGCAAACATTAAACGATTAAACTCTTCCTCAATAAGTACTACTTTCCATTTATCTTCAGCTAACTTCAAGTTTTCTAAGTGGTTATCTCCATTTACATATATGCGATTAAATTCGTTATCACGAGAATTATACCCTTGCTTTTTAAAGAAGTCTTCTAATCGTTCATTGGTAACCTCATCCGTTTTTCTCCAAAGAATCAATACTTCTTCCCCATTCTGTAGGGAACCAGTAATAACTTTAACTCCCTTAATTGTGTCGATTGTTTTAACGTTTAGTCCAATCAAATAATTAAATGTTTCTACAAGGTCGACTTTGGTAGGTTTAGTTTCCGTACCTTCTGTAACCATCATTTTATACTCAAATGGATTATTAAATGCTTCAATATTTAATAATGATGGACTTCCTTCAGCTTCAACATCTAACATGTAAGAAAGAAGATATTCCTCCTGTGCTTCTATAGACATAGACTCTTCAAGAGCCGCTTGTTGTTGTGGAGAGCGACTTAAACGGATATTATTTAGTGCATCTTCATAAGACTCTAATCTTATATACTTGAACATATGACTAGAACCCTCACGTGAGACAGGTTTACCATCTCTCCAATCCTTTGAATATATAACCTTTTGAACTCGTGGTTTTGTTACTGTATCGAAATACTCTCCCATTTCAACAAGGATGTATTTTAAATTACTATCATTTTCTCTGTTCAAATCTATAACCGCATGCCCTGTAGTACCTGAGCCAGCAAAATAATCAAGTACAATATCGTTATGATCTTTTGAGGTAGACAAACTTATACTTTGTTTTACAGCATTTATGGACTTTGGAAAATCGAATAACTTTTTTCCAAGAATATTAATTAACAATGTATTTCCATAATTCCCAGCATCGTATTCTCCCCCAGTCCAAACAGTCTTAGGAACCGTTAATTCATGAGACAAAAATAAATCATAAACACCATTATCCTCTATAATAGTAATTCTATCTAAATTATCTCTAATACTGTCTAAACCAAAATTCCACCGTCTTTCAATACCATTTTGGTCAATTGGCCAAATTTCAATTTCGCCATTATCTAACCTAACATTCTTTCCTGCTGGACTAAAATCATCATCAGGTACTTCGCCAATCCTAACTATTTTTCCATCCTTAATATAAATAGGATAGAACGATAACCTTCTTTCTGTCCTTAGAGAATTCTCCCCCCATCTTCTCATCTTTCTTGGGGTTTCATTCTTTTCTAATGTACGATTTATAACGTGTTTTTCTTCCTCATCCGTAATAAAAATTGCATATTCATGTACTCTGTTAAAGTCTTTAGTTATTGAACCTTTTGGATTATGAACTATTGTAACTGGTGAAATTCTATGATTAGTGAAATTCTCTCTTAAAACAGACATCAAATTAACCAACTCTGTATCATCAATAGCAATTACCAAAACACTTTCATTATTCATTAAAGGCTTGGATAACTGCAACCTATCTTTCATTAAAGAAATCCATGACGAATGCCTATAGCCATTTTTGTAAATTATGGGTGTAGAATTGGTATTATAGGGCGGATCAATATAAGTACACTTTATTTGTCCTTTATATTTATCTTGTAATAAGCTTAAAGCTTGGTAATTTTCACTATGTATTAGTACGCCGTTAATATCCTTGTCAATGTTGTTCAACTGAGATAATAACTTTTCTTTAAAATTATCATCAAAAAATTTCGTATCAAGTAGTAGGTTGCTATTTTCTTTTAGAAATTCTATTGATAATGATTTAGTAAAAGAATCTAACTCATCAATGGCAAAAAGCCTAATCCACTCTTTTATTTGTTCTTTATTTTGACTTATTTCTATATAAAGTTCTTCTGGAATCTTATCTAACGTTATACAGTAATTACTCTCAACAACAAATTTTTTCTTTAACCATAATCTTTTTTGGAAGTTTTCTATTTGTGCAAGAAATTTAATAATTTTTTGTCCAATTGTCTTAATTACCTTCACCTTAGAAAGGTATTGTTCAAATCGTTTCTCATTTTCAGTATCAAGATCATCCAAATGCATTATTTCATTTTTAATAAAGAAATCTAACTCCCTACGAAGAAACCCTTCCAAATCCTTATGAATAAAATAATCAAATGTATTACGGGCAGTGTAATCATTTAAATATCTTTCAAGAAGTGTGCGTTTCTTATTCTTTTCGGTTGGTGAAAGTATCTGCAATTCTTGTATCCATTCGTTGTGATAATTCAGAGAATGTAAAATTTCTATCGTTTTCTCATTTAATTGCTTTTGTGTTTGCTTATTCTCTGGAGGTCTATATTCAAAATTAATATAGAATTCACCATTTTCTTCTTTTACAGGCTGCTCTTCAAACAATATAAATCGGCGTTCTTTTCCTTCCAGGGCCTTATTATTATTTTGCTCAGTATTAGCCTCTATTAGTTTAAAGTGTACTGTTTTTCCAGAAGGTAAATTAAATGTATAGTTATGAAAATACTCTGATGTTTTAACATAATATTGATCAGAATTAGCCCAGTGTAGTTTTACTTCTTCGCCTTCATATGGAATGGCATATACATCTTTTTTATATCTACGTAAAGAAAGAAAGTCACCTTCATGATAATATCGGCGGAAAAAGTTCGTTAAATCAGAGAATACTTCATTTTCTAGCGCCGTAATATCGACACCTTTATTAAGCCTTTCATTTAATGTTAAGTATTTTTCCGAGCTATCCTTTGCTACTCCCATTTCATTTAGTTTTTGTTCTAGCTCTTCCATTTGCTGCTTAATAGCTTCTACATCTGCATTCCTATACTTGTCAAATGCCTTTTTCACCTGTGGTACTAATTCATTGTTTAAAAAGTTGGTAACTTCTTCTCTTTTTTGGTTCATTATTCGATATATACCGAAGTCTAAATCTGCTTGGTCAAATTGAAATATTTCTTCCAGCAAATCAATAAACTTCTTTTGTTGGGTTGTTACCATCAATCTTCCTCCTCTAAATTATTTTCCATCGTATTGTAAATAGCTCTTCCTGTACTGTTTTCTGTACCATCTTCTCCTCAAGTTCATCAATTAAGTCGTCACGTTTATCCATTATTTCATCTTCAACTTCAAAAATACGCTGTCTTTGTTTGCGCTGGTCCCGTTCCAAACTTTTGATTTGCTTTTGTATTTGGTGTTGTTCTTCAGTTGATATAGCCATTCTTGCTTGCCTTTTTGCTTCTTTAATTTTTGCCTTTGTATCTTGAAGTTCTTTTTCTGAAGCAAGTATTAAATCATCTGCCCACCGTTCTAGCCGTTCTCTTTCCTCATGAAAGTATTTATTATTATTTTCAAGCGATTGGCTGATAGTAGCTTGTACATGGCGATTTGCGTCTCTATTCAAGGATTGGTGCTTTTCATTGGACCAATTGGTTAAATACTCCTCTTTTCCAATACATTGGAATAGTTTCTCACAGATCTCCTGGTCAATTTGTTGATTATCATCAGTTATTCCATTAAAAAGAAGGTACTCCTCTTTTTCATAAGAATCTATTGTTAGTTTCGTAAGTGTTAAGTAGCCACTTTTCCCTTTAAGAGACTCTATAACAGATATTCTTACGGGATGATTGGTAATGTCAAATGCTACTTCGCTTTGTGGAGTTGATAGCTCTTTTGCAGAGTTAATAACGTATTCACCTAAAGGATGAGAAAGCCTGTATAGATTTGCGTTTGTTTCCTTCCTATCCTTTGAAATCAACTCATATTGACCTTTTTTTACATTAGAAATTGGTGGTTCTTTTATCAAAGTAAAGCTTAAATCATCATTATTGAATAGTGCCCTTTCACTCAACATTACCCTAGTCAATGACCAAAACATTTTACTAAAACGGTCTAGCTGGTACTTAGTATCTTCAAGATTTATTTTTAGTCGAGAATGCACATCAGCATCAAAGTGATCTAGAATTGCTTGTCTTGTATCTTTCATTTTATGTTGAATTTGGTCTTCTAGTTCATCTTGAAGTTCTTTAAACGCTTGTTCAATTTCATCTGTAGTACGACACCGTTGATAAATTGATAATATACGTTTTTCAAAATCAACACCTGATTCAATACTACCCAAAACCTCGTCTGATGCTCCTAGAACCCCTGTAAAAAGGTTGAACTTTTCTTTTAATAGTTCATATACCCTTTGATCGGCCTCGTTACGTTCATTTAGAAAGTTTATTACTACCACATCGTGTTTTTGGCCATAACGATGACATCTACCAATTCGTTGTTCAATCCGTTGTGGGTTCCAAGGCAAGTCATAATTAATAATAAGAGAGCAAAATTGCAAGTTTATCCCTTCTGCAGCAGACTCTGTTGCAATCATAATTTCACCTTCATCCCGAAAATGTTCAACTAATGCCGCTCGCTTATCTGATGTTTTGGAACCACTTATCTTATCGGTATTCTCATATTTATCCATCCAACGTTTGTAAATGGTTTTCGATTCCTCATCATTATTAGTCCCATTAAATAAAACAATTTTTCCTGCATAACCATTAGCTTCTAAGAAATCCTTCAAATATTGTTGGGTACGGCGAGATTCAGTAAAAATCATTGCTTTATTATTAGCACCCATTTTATTCATTTGATTAAATCCCGTTTGTAATGCCTTAATTAATGCTCTTGTTTTACTATCGATTCGAATAGACTTCGCCCAACCTAATAATCGGTTTATCTCATCTATTTCTGCTTTTAATTTCTCAACATCTATTGAATTATCGGAAGCATCAATATCATATTCTTCCTCTTCCGCATCTCTCTCATCTAATAAATCATTTTCCATTTCATCGTTATCAATAATTTCATCTATCCAATCATCTTTTAAAACTTGTTCATCAAGCATAGATTCTAAACGTTCTTTAATCGTCTGCAATGTACCCGCAAGCGCTTGGGAAGATGAGGCAAGCAACTTTCGAATAATAAGCGTTGTTAATACCTTTTGGCTGTTCGGAATTGCATAAGTATCTTCTTTTAATAAAAAGTCTGAAACGCCTTTATAGAGTGCTTGTTCATCATCTGTAGGTTTAAACGGGAAAGTTATTGGTACTCTCTCTGTATATTGTATGTATTCTAAAACCTGAGAACGAAGAGTACGGTGAACAAATGCACCTAGCCGTTCTTTTAAATCTATTAGCTCGTCTTTCCCATTCATGTATTGTGAGCGAAAAGCACCAATATCACCAAAAATATGGTCATCTATTAAGGTAGACAAACCAAAGAGTTCCAGTAGTGAATTTTGTAATGGAGTAGCAGTTAATAGTAGCTTTTTTCTATCCTCTAGTGCCCATTTAATACCATTACCCATTTTATTACTCTTGCGGTAAACATTCCGTAACTTGTGTGCTTCATCTATTACCGCCATATCCCATGGGACAAGTCTCAAATCACTTCTTTTTCGATTTGCAAATTGAAAAGAAGTGATTATAACAGCATCTTGTTTAAACGGATTACTTTTACCTTTACGGTTATAGTCATTAAATGACTTTGCTTCAAGTATTACGCTAGGTATATTAAATTTCTCTTGGAGTTCCACGCTCCATTGTTTACGTAATGATGCGGGACAGATAATTAAAAGTTTCCTCTTACGTTCTGCCCATTTTTGGCATAATACTAGCCCTGCTTCTATTGTCTTACCAAGCCCTACTTCATCGGCTAGCACTACACCTTTTGATAATGGTGAACGAAAAGCAAAAAGAGCCGCTTCAATTTGGTGGGGATTTAAATCTACGGAAGCATCAAATAACGACCTTGATAGCTTTTCTACTCCATCTTTTGACGATTGTCTAGTTAATTCATGTGCAAAGTATTTCGCATGATAGACTGTCGACATAATACCCCCCCTTTTATTTAATTATATACGGCTGTAGCTGTTAATTCTAGAAATTTAAAGCTTTGAACATAGTAAGAATAATAGTTTTATCATAGAACTACTTGCTGAGAGTCTAGTACAACTAATGAAGTCCTGTATATAGATGATTTTTTGATAATTTTCCGACCCCCTAGGTATGTGTATTGATGAAAGCAATAGAAACGTTTAATGCCCACCCCATCTTTTATAGGGGTATTTTTTTGACCACTTGAAAGGAGGTGAGAACATGATACGTCTAAACAAAAGCAATGTGAAAACCATTATTAGAAAAGATGGATGTTGGACTGGATTCCTTGTAGCAAATAGAGTACACCCAGTACACATCGAAGGGCTTTGGTATCTAGGTATGAAAGTAACTATTATAATTTTGGAAGAATTAGAACACCTCATTGCAAGATATGCTTACTACAATTGCAATAACGAACTTGGAAATCGAGTAGCTTTCTATGTACAAAAGGAAACAAAAGTATGCAAATGAAAGGGTGAAACAAGTTGAAAAAGGATAACAACATAATCACTTTAAACAGTAAACAAAGTACTTCTAGAGTCGTCTCCGATAGTACCATTTCATTAAGTGAAGTAAAACAAAAGATTAGTTATCTAGAAGACTTAATCCATCAAACAATGGTGGAAGGAATTGATTATGGGAAGGTTGCAGGATACAACAAGCCTACATTACTAAAGCCTGGAGCAGAAAAAATCTGTCAATATATGAATCTTTCTATTAATTATGAAGTAAGTCACCGATTCGAGGATTGGCAAAATGGAATGTTTTATTGTGAAGTGCGAGTTGTGTTAATACAAATAGGGACCATGCATATAGTTGCTGAAGGTATTGGCTCATGTAATACAAAGGAAGAACAGTATGCTGACCAAACCCCATTTACGATTATTAACACTGTGCTGAAAATGGCCAAGAAGCGTGCATTGGTAGATGCAGTATTAAATGTATCTGCCTCCAGTGGTTTCTTTACGCAGGATGTTGAAGACATGCCAAGTAATAAGGACATTAAAGGAGGTGATGGTACAATTACCAGACGTCAGCTAACAAAGATTCACCAGCTTGTAAAAGAGCAAGATATGAATCCAGATACAGCACGGGAAATGATGAAGATGATGTTCAACGTAGACCACAGTACTAAGCTTTCAAAGACACAAGCCTCGTCATTCATCAAGGATCTTTTGTTACTAAGTGAAGTACAAGGGGGTGAGTAAATGCAAAGCAATAGAATAATAGACTGAACTGCTCATTGGAACCATAATCTAATGGGTTATTTTTATGCACAAAAAAAGAGCTCATAAGAGCCCTGTTGGTTAATTTAATAATAACAAAAATACACATTAATTCAAGAAGGAGAGGCTGCGGTCTCTCCTTTTTCTATTTCAAGGAGGAAAATACTAATGAATAATTTATTTGACAAAATTACGTTTAAATCATTGCTTACTACTACTCTACGAGAAAAAGATGATAGTTATATAGTTTCTGAATTGTTTAATCGGTATCCTTCTATTCAAGAAATGCTAGATGTAACCGAAGATGAACTAATTGCCATCAAAGGGATTGGCAAGGTAAAGGCAAAGCAAATTGTATCAGCATTAAAACTTGCAAGGTTAAACCCAACATGTGCTGAAGATCGCTTCACTATAAGAAGTCCTGAAGATGCATATGATTATTTATCGGACATGCAGTATTTGCAACATGAAGAATTTGTTTGTCTTGGACTAAATACCAAAAACCAAGTAATTTTTAGGAAATCCATCTTTACTGGCTCTCTTAATGCAAGTATCGTACATCCAAGAGAATGCTTTAAAGCATTAATAAAAGGAAGCTGTGCTTCTACGATAGTCGCTCATAACCATCCTTCAGGGCAACCAGACCCTAGCCAAGAAGATATACACGTAACGAAACGTTTAGCAGAAACAGGTAAAATTATAGGTATTGAAGTGCTTGACCACGTTATCATAGGACAAGGGAAATTTATTAGTCTGAAAGAAAAGGGATACTTGTAATAAAAATGGGGGACACCATTGAATCGGTCGTCCCCTTTTTAAATATTTTTTCGCTACACACATAAACTCAATATTTATAAGTATAGCCTGATAAAACCCGATAATTAGTGCTTTCTTTCATATTACTCACTTTATTCATAAAAGTCACAATTGTTAAGGCCTTTCTGGGGGTATAGTACCCTTTACACGTTGGTTTGCTTAGTTATTCCAATCATAATCATAGTAATCATAGTCACCTTCATCATCCAGTCTGTACCTGGTATTAAATAGATACCTTTCCATGGCTATATAATTCCTTGATGATAGGCTTTTCTTTCCGCTTTCAAATTTGGATATTTCCGATGTACTACAACCTATAATCTCAGCCAATTGCTTTTGACTTAACCCTTCATATGCTCGCTTCATTCGACACATAGCTTGTATCGGCATATTATCAATATCGTCAACTAAGACTCTTCTTGCTCTGTCTGGATTGAGTTCATTCTCCATATCATAGTATAGGAAGTCACAATTCATTTTTTATCGTCCCTTTCTATTACTTATCTTCTGGTTCTTTTGATTCAAGATGGGTATTCTTTTTGCTTGGTAACCTAACCAGTACATCGTGGGCAAAGCCATCGTTGGCGTCCTTTTCAAGACAATCGAGTAGCAGGCATTTAGCATCATACAGTAGCTCCTCCGGCATATATCCACCTATCACTGCTACTTCTTCAACATCTATCTCATATCCACTTGCAATTACTTTTACAATATAAACTATCTTTCCTTCTTCTTTTGTCATGATATCCTTTTGTCCTACCTTAATTAGGTAGATACCTTTTTGCTCATTAATCGGCTTAAAACGATATGATGTATTCATTTCATTCCTCCTATGCTTTACTGGTATAGCATTTTCTGTAGCAGTTTGATTCTTGAAAGTTGTAATAAGGTACTAATAGGGTTTTGGTGGTGGCGGCCAATACCGTAGCTAACTTATTGATAGTGAACTAGATTAATACATTTCCTGTTTAATGGGAACACGGCTCTGAATGCATACTACTCCCTGTGAAAAAGTGCATATTAACAGCATTTCTGCACAAAGAGTAGTTTTCGAGTCAACATTCCCCGTTCCTTATTGATTGGGTATCCGTTTCGTCATGTTCGTACTAACCAGCTTTCGTTAAATCCATTCTCTACTTTTTTCGAGAAAGCTTTGATTAAGAAAGCAAACACTTTTAACAGGTACTTCAAACGCCCCACCTGCTTCATTCAACTGCATGTTGAAATCTATGTGTTTCTCATCCGTCTAATCCCTTCATTTAAATAGAAGGAACTGAACCCCCACAACTTATATTTTGCACGCATGGTACAGAGGCATCGTTGCTTTTATCCCCCTGACGTACCAGATAGAAGTACGAATTACTATCTGTTCCGCATGGACTTTTTGACATTGGCTCCATCCCACCTTGCCAGTTTTTTGAATACGCTGCTGCCAGGTCATTCCAGCTATTTATATGTTGTTATTTTTATCTCACAAACAATATATTCTATTTAATAAATAAAATCAAGAAAAATGTTTCCATTTTGGAAATTTAATGATATATTATTATTAAACAATTAAGGAGGAGTCGAAATGCCGAATTCATATCAAGTAAATGAAGAGGAGCTAGCAGAACTTCAAAATGCAACATTAGGGGGACGTATTAAATGGATAAGGAATAAAGCTTCCAATGTAAACAATGGTTTATACAAACAAGCAAAAGTTGCGGAGGACATTGGAATCACTGCTTCAAGCTTGGCCAAACTGGAAACAAACTTTGCGAAAAATCCCAGTTTAGAGGTACTTCAAAAATTAAGTAAATACTTTAGTGTCCCAATAAGTGCATTCTTTGATGTGTACTATGAACACCCTATGCAACCATTTACTATTTTTGGTTCAAATCATAAACAGTTTGATAATAACCCGTTATTTCAGCAAAATTACCAAGCCAATATAGCTTGCACAATTCACTCTTTAAATAGTGAATATAAAGTATCGATCGATGAGGAATTACATTTGTCCGCTTTAGAATTAGAGGAATTTCAGGAAGAATTACTGTTTTTAATTAATAAAACCAAAAGAAGGAAGGAAAACTGGTCCAAGAAGATAACTGCATTAAAAAAGATACAGTCTACAAAAGAAAAGGGTGAAGCAAATGAATAATTCAGGGGGCACAACTTCAGACCATGTAAACCAAAAAGAACATTTTCTCAATGCATTTACTGAAATAGCAAAGAAAGCGATGAAAGAATATGATCGTAAAAACCAAAAAGTTGAGGATGCTGAGGTTAAAAGAGTTAAAATACCAACTTATAACAAGGAGGAACAATTATGAGTTCATTAAAAGCTGTTATTTATGTACGAGTTAGCACCGACGATCAAGCAAAGGAAGGTTACAGTATTCCCGCACAGAAAGATTTGTTAAACGATTATGCTTCAAAGCACAACATCACAATAATAGATGAATATATTGATGAAGGGAAAAGCGGTAAGAGTATTTCAGGACGCCCCCAAATGACTCGTCTACTTAAGGATGCTAAACACAATAAATTTGATGCTGTTATGACATACAAGTTAGACAGAATTGCAAGAAAAGTACGAGATGCCTCAGAGATAGTTGATACATTAGCATCTCATGATGTACAACTAATAAGCTTATCGGAGAGCATTGATACAACAACTTTATCTGGAAAGTTAGTGTACAACATCTTAAGTGCCATCGCAGAAAACGAACGTGAACAAATCGTTGGTCGTGTAAAGATGGGTATGACCCAGAGAGCAAAAGAAGGGAAATGGAATGGTGGCCAGTGTCTTGGGTACGACTCTGTAAATAAACAACTCGTTGTTAATAAGGAAGAAGCAAAAATAGTACAGGAGATATTCAACCTTGCTGACTGTGGATATGGTTACAAGAAGATAGTTGGAATCATTAATCGTAAGGGATTCAAAACAAAAAGAGATAGAGATTTCTCAATTGCTACTTTAAAAGGAATACTGGACAATCCTATGTATATAGGTAAAGTCAGATTCAATCAACATGAGAACTGGTCAGAAAAGAGGCGCCAAGGCAAGAACAAAGAACCTATTATTGTTGACGGTGAACATGAGCCCATTATCAATGAGGAATTATGGGATAGTGTTCAACTCAAACGACGAGGACGTTCATATAAAGCTGTTCAATCTAGTCAGCCATATTTTCTATCTAAGCTCATTCGCTGCCCTCAATGTGGCGCTGGAATGGTGTCTGGTAAATCTAAAGGGAAAACTAAAACCTATCGTTATTATGTTTGTGGCAATTTCCATAACAAGGGTGCATCAGTTTGTTCATCTAATAGTATTAATGCTGACCTTGCCGAGGCACAAGTACTAGGAGAAATTAAACGTATAGTAACTGATTCTAACTTCATCCATCAACTTGTGCAAAAGATGAACAAGGAAAGAGAATGTGCCTTTGAGCCATTAATTGCTCAGAAAGAGTACATTGAATCAAAAATAAAGGAAAATGAGAAAAAGATTAATAATGCAGTAGAGAAGCTAATGGATGACCCAGATTTAAAGCCACTTATTGAAGGTAAGTTAAAAGAACTACAACAAGAAAAGACATCCAACCAATTACAATTGGAAGAAATTGAGGAAGAACTCGCCAATATTAATACAAAACCAATTGATCTAATGGCACTTCACCATCTCATTAAAAATATCGATGAAATACTGGAGAAAGTAAGTGGAGAAGAAAAGAAAGAACTATTACGTATGATTGTGGAACAGATTGAGATTACGCCTTCGGCTGAGGAAAGAGTCATTGGTCGACAGAAAGGCCGTGAAATAGCCAAAATTAAATTGCATTTCGATTTCACTCCAGATGCGGTAAAAAAAAAGTCCAAGAGTCTTATCCTAAAGCTGGCAAGCTATGCTCATGATAATAATGTTGATTTGGCGCCCTTAAACAAAATTAATACCTCGGAAAAAGAGATAAGGGACACATTGAGGTCCCTTTCAGTTTTACCCTCACTTATGGTACGGTTCCCCCCGATTAATCCGAAACGCCCTGTAAACCTGCTCTAGCAACACCAGCCTCATCAACTGATGTGGAAACGTCATCATCGAAAAACTAAGCGCATAATTACTCCGCTGCTGCACATCATCGCTTAATCCCAGTGACCCGCCAATAACAAACACGATCTTGCTGTTTCCGTAGGTGGTCAGCTTATCGATCTTAGATGCGAGTTGTTCGGATGTAATCATATCTCCCTTTATTTCCAAAGAGATAACGTAGTCATCGGCGCCAATCTTTGCGAGGATACGGTCACCTTCCTTTTGCTTAACCATCTCCATGTCCGCTGCACTTAAGTTTTCCGGTGCCTTTTCGTCAGGCACTTCAATTTCCTCGACTTTCGCATAAGCTCCTAGTCGTTTTACATATTCTGCGATGCCTTGCTTTAAGTATTTCTCTTTTAGTTTTCCTACAGAAATAATCGTAATTTTCATGGTTTCTTCCTTTTCTTTCGGTTAAATTGTCTGTTCTCTTTAGTATAACGAGAAAAAATGGAAAATGCATGGGTTTGCGGTAAACATTGCTTATAAGCAGCTATAATAGATGGATTTGCTCATAAAAAAATCCCGGCACGCATGAACGCTTCCGGGATTTTTCTATTATTACAGATCATCAAATCCGTTTAAATCGCTTGTCTTGGTGTATTGGCGTGATTTCTGTTCGAAGAAATCGGATTTGGTGCCGTTGAAGTTATCGGCATAGGCCCGAATCCATTTCATCGGGTTTTCTTGATAGCCTTCGTAGATCTCGCTTAGACCGAGCATGCGAAGCATCTTGTTGGCTCGATACTTGATATAGCCTTCCATTGCATCGAGCTGGATTCCGTCAATGCCATCGAGTACGTAGCGGCTCCATTTTATTTCCTGTTCGACCGAATGGCGGAATTGGTCGTAAACCCATTCAATGAATTCCTCGTTATTATACTCCGGATTTTCTGCCAGGGTGGCACGGAACAGTTCACTGATAAAGCGGCCGTGGTACAGCTCGTCCCGATTGATGTAAGAAATCATCGTGGATGTACCTACCATTTTCTGATTGCGCGCCAGGTTGTAGAAGAAAGCAAACCCGCTATAGAAGAATAATCCTTCCAATAAAGAAGAATACACCATTGCTTTTAATACCGTTTCAATAGTCGGATTTGTCGCAAATTCGTTGTAAATCTCGACAATCCGTTCATTGCGCTCAAGCAGGACGGGATCCGTACGTCCTTCATTGAATGATGCAATTTGGTTATCGTAATTTGTCACCGACGCCAAAACGTATGTATAGCTGTGGTTATGCTCGCTTTCCTGGTCGGCGATCGTTGCAAGCAATGATTTGACGCTTGGATCCGTCGAATAGGCAGAAATCTTGGATGCGATATCCGTTTGCGGTCCATCCAATGTAGCAAGCAGTCCGATGATTTTAAGGAAGGCGGTGCGCTCCTGTTTGGAGAGTTTGCTGAACTGCTTCGTATCTGTCACCATATTTACCTCATTGGCAGTCCAGAACAGCCCTCGAATCGTTTTCCGCATATCGTAGAAATGCGGATATTTCACATTGTCCCAGTGGAGAATCCCGCTCGCTTCCCCATTGAACAGTGCGGTAGCTTTATTGGGACTTGTTGGTTCCAGTACTTTTGCTCTTGTTAACTTAGCCATGTTAATACCCCTTTCATCCAGTTCGAAACTTCTTGTTCCTGTTCACCTCTTGGAGATTGTTCCACCTTCAGCGGCGGAAGCGGTGAATGATAGAATTTAGCCAGTTTATCAGCTGCCAGACAAAACGTATCATCCCCGCCAAACTGTGTATCCCCAGTGCCAAACACAAACACATTCTCCGGCTTGTAGCCTAAATCGGCTACAAAGTCCTTTACATCAAACGGCGTCTGGCCGTTCTCCCAGGTATAGCTGCCAATCAGCATGGCATCATAAGCCTGCACATCCGGAAATGGCTCATTTCCCAAAATGTTATAGAGGTTTACACTCCCGACATGCCGCTCCAGTTCCTCGGCAAGCATCTGCGCCACCTCTTGCGTATTGCCGCTGATCGATACATACACTATAATGACGGATAACGAAGCAAGTGCCCTGTCATTCGAATGCTTTGTTATCATGTTTACGCCTGTCATGGATATCAACCCAATCTTTTTGAGAGTAAACTACTAAGCTGGCGAAATATCTATATATGTAACAATAAAACTTTAAATCTACTACATATAGTAACAATTCAACTGCACAAAGACAATGGCAAATATGTGTCGGTTTTTTGTTTGGAATAGAATGGACGTTTTCTCTTGCCGTGGGCGTCCTTTATGATGAGGGATTGTTCAAAGAATAACATGTCGGTCATTATTTCCGGGGAAATAAAACAGGATTCTGTCGAAATTTTGGAGAAAGGAACGCTCTTCTTGTTTGATTGATTCCTGTATGTACCGTTTCAACTTGCGCGTAGATTTTCCCTCACTATACATCTTGCAAAGCCTGTATCTCTATTTCCTCCCGTCTATTCGCAATCGCATGTTTGTCCTAGAATTTTGACGGGAAATGTTCCCCATAAGCTATTTGTACCTCTCGACTTTGGCAAGATCTCTATTCACTTGGAAGGAGAGATTTTCCCATGGATAAAATTCTTTTCGTACAGACCGGAACAGGTATCGATGTGCATGGCCAAAACATCACCAAGGCAGCTGTCCGGGCAGTGGAAGATGCGATACTTTCGAATTCGATGCCCGGTATTGAACAGATCCTGCCGGAGCAATCGTTGGAAAACATGAAAGTCAATGTGCGTCTCGCTGTACCGTTAGACAGGCAACAGCTCGACAAGGAAGAAGTGAAAAAGGTGATCCCGTTTGGTTCCGCGAAGGTCGAATTGACAGATGGCGGAATGGCAACCTCAAGCGGCATTATCCTCGAAGAAGAGAACGATGAAAACGATCTGATGTATATCGTCAATGCCGCTGTCGAAGTCGGTTATTGATACTAGAAGCTCCCATCTAATTGGGAGCTTTTTTCTGAGTAATAAAGGATTTTTCTTAGGAACAGCAAATCGGTTTAGAAAAGGAAGAATATTCATATGGGATAAACTCTGTAAACGTGCACGGGCGTGCGAGGGAAAGTAAGATAAGAAGAATCAAGAACGGAAGGTTTTCCGTATTTATTTTTTCGTATTTTTAACGCCCCTTTTACCATAACTAAGGAAAACGATCATCAAAATAAAAACGATAGTGTAAAGAATAAAGATAAATACATGTTGGAATATGGAGTAAGTGATGAAAAAAGTTCCTGTTACTAAATCAAAGATTCCTTCTTGATTTTTTATAGTTCTCTCTTTCTTATTTCTTGAAAAACTTACAAGTCCAATCACTATGAAAATAATCCGGGACTTAAAAGAAATATTCCTTTTGTATCTTCATTTCCAGATAAAACATAGCAAAAACTAAGGTTACTGCAATTATTATCTTTATTTGTCCACATATCCGGCCGTTTATTGACAACATTTTCATTTCCACCTTTTTTAATCGTTTCGAACGAACTGGCGGATGCCAAGTATTTATTTCAATTCCGAACAACGATATCTGCTTGCTCGAGTGGCGAAACGGTTTCCAAATAATAGTCTTCCGCTTTCCAATACCGCTTTTCAAACTTTTCTCTGTCACTTCTTGCTGAATTGCTTTCACGATGGAATCTCTTTTCTCTGGGGCTATCCAGATAAATCATAAAATCGTAATGATGTCTCCACTCTTTTCTTTGTAAAAATACCCCTTCGATGATAATCAGGCAGGTATCAGGAATGATGACTGTCTGTAATGATTGCGTATCGGAACAATCATCATATGTCCGTAACGGTAGTTCAGTTGTGTCTTTAAGTCTTTCGAATAGATACTTTCTAAGGTACTTTATGTCCCATTGCAAATAATAATACTCATACCACGCCTCATATCCAGTATGATAACGACTTTTTCGCTCGACAATGTAATCATCTATGTGGAAAACACAAACCGGAATTTTTTTCTCTTGCATGTGCCGTTCAATGGATTGCACAAAGGTGGTTTTCCCGGCACGGCTTAATCCATCTATTCCGATGACAACTTTTTGATTTCGTTCCACTTCCGGGAACATTTTTACTACATTTGATATGTTCTCTTCCAAGCCCATCCCGCATCCCGCCCTAATGCTTATTGACGATCCTTCCCGTTTGTTTCCGGACCATCCTTCCTTCATTTTACCATGAAATTTCCCCATCCTTATCAGATATCAAAAGGACACATAAAAGTAAAAACAGGCCAAATCATTGCGATTTAGCCTGTTTTTCTCCTGGTGCCTGTTCCTTATGGATGGGAAACGATAAATGAAACTTTCCCCGATAAATGATAGTGCTCGACAGTGGATGGCATGATAAAGTGGTCGCCTTTTTTCAAGGTGAAAGTGGTTCCTTCCACGGTTAATTCTCCTTCACCGTCCAGTACGCTCACCTGCAGGAAGTCCTCTTCTACAGCTTGGTCGACTTCTCCGTCCAGCTCCCAATGGTACACGGTGAAATACTCCTGCTGGACGAGACGGTTGGAGGTCAGACCGTCTTTGTTTGTTTGTTTTTGCTCGATCTCGACTGTTTCATGTGGAACGGTCGAAACGGCGATCGCTGAATCCAGGTGCAGCTCCCTTGTGTTGCCTTGATCGTCGGTCCGGTCGTAATCATATACCCGGTAGGTGATATCGGAGCTTTGCTGGGTTTCCAAAATCACGATGCCTTTTCCGATGGCATGGATGGTTCCGCTCGGTACATAGATGAAATCTCCGGCCTTCACTTTCACCTTGCGCAGCAATTCATCCCACTGGCCGCTGTCGACCATTTGCTTGAATTCTTCGCGGCTGCCGGCATGGTGGCCGAAAATGATTTCCGCGTTTTCTTCTGCATCAATGACATACCAGCATTCCGTTTTGCCGTATGGTTCTCCTTCGACTTCTCTTGCATACGTGTCATCTGGGTGCACTTGGACGGATAAATCGTTGGCCGCGTCGAGGATCTTCACCAGCAAGGGATAGTCTTCCCCGCCTTTGGCTGCTTCGCCGAACAATTCGCCGTGCTGTTCCCAGGCATCCTTCAGCGTGCTGCCTTGCAAAGGGCCGTTGACGATCCGGCTCGGTCCGTTCGGATGGGCGGAAATCACCCAGGCCTCTCCGGTATGGTCATAGGGAATATCGTAGCCAAATTCCGTCTTCAATTTTTGGCCGCCCCAAATCCGCTCCTGAAAAACGGGCTCTAAAAAAATCGGTTCCTTGTACATGCTTTTCCTCCTTATGTATGTTTGTTTCCATGGTGTTCATGAAGCTAAAATCAGCCCTGCTGCTCCGACGACACCGGCATTTTGGTCCAATTGAGCCGGTACTACTTCTGTTTCCCGGCCGGCAGGGTTCAATGCATATTGGCTGACATAATCCCGCACTTTCGCAAACAATGGTTCCCCAACCTTGGAGACTCCGCCGCCGATCACGATTTTTTCCGGATCGAAGGTGTTGATCAATGTCACACAGGCGACACCGATCAAACGGAATACGTCTTCAATGTAAGGAACGATGTTGGCATCGCCTTGGTCGTATCGTTGGAACACTTCCTCGGTCGTGAGTGTTTCTCCCGCCAGCTCCGAACCGCGATTGGCGATGGCGGTTCCAGAGACGATGTACTCCAGACAGCCTTTCTGGCCGCACGGGCATTGGCCGTAAGACGGATCGACGACGGTGTGCCCGATATCGCCGGCATTGCCACGGGCTCCGCCCAATAACTTGCCGTCTGCAAACAACCCGGCTCCGACTCCGGTGCTGATGGTCATGTAAGCAAAATCCTGATTTTCCTGTGCGGCGCCTAACCATTTTTCTGCCATGGCCGCCGCGTTAGCATCGTTTTCCAGCACGACAGGAACCGGAAAATGTCCGCGAACCTGTTCCACTATCGGAACGTCCTTCCAGTTTTGCAAATTCGGTGGACAGGAGATGACCCCTGCCTTGCTGTTCAACGGACCCGGAGAGCCGATACCGATACCGGAAATCTGGTCGGATGCCAGTCCTTCCTCCTTCAACAGCTGTTCAATTGCTTCGATGATTCGCTGTATCATCACGCCAGGCTCAACGGATTTATCTGTTTTCAGTTTGCTCTGCCTGCTGATTTCGCCTTGTTCATTCACCAGTGCCAGGGCCACTTTTGTTCCCCCGATATCTACTCCTACTGCCACTCCCATATTATCACCTTTTCCCTGTTTGTCATTTCAGTAACAGCTGCGGCTTGGAAAACAAATGATCCAGAATCACCGCCGCAGCTCCGACAAGCTGTGCCTCTTCCTTGAATTGTGACCGTTTGATGATCATCGAATTGTTTCCGTTGTACAAAATCCGGTCGTTGACGAGATACGAAATGGTTTCCATTGCAGCCGGATAACCGTGGACAATCGCTCCGCCGATGATGATTTCCTCTGGATTGAGGATATTTGCTGCGTTGGCGATACCTACGCCCAAGTAGTTCGCCGATTCTTCCAACAGCTGCATGGCAAGCGGCACCTCAGCCATCGCGGCTTGAAAAATTTTTTCCAGCGTGATCTGCTGCTTTTCTGAAGAAGGCACTTCCCTCTGATTTTGCATCGTTTCCGCCTTTTTCGTCATTGCGATTCCGGAAGCCAGTGCCTCCAGACAGCCATAACTGCCGCAGCTGCACTTGGGTCCGTCCATGTCGATGGTATGATGGCCGAGTTCTCCCGCTCCGTTTAAAAAACCGCGATACACTTTCCCCTGAAAAATGATGCCGCCGCCAATTCCCTGGTCGGCCAGTACGTAGAGCATGCTGCTTTTATTCTCGGAGGAACCGAACCAGTATTCCGCCAGGGCTGCTGCATTCGCATCCCGTTCCAGTACCACCGGCAGCCTATAGCGTTCCCGTAACAATGCGGCGACTTGCCACTGTTCGATTGCTTTGATGTTGGGAGGATGTAACATCGTTCCGCTATCCACATCGACAGGACCGGGAGCGGAAACACCGATTCCCAATGGCCTTGCTTGGTCTTCCGTGTTTTCCAGTAACTGATCGATCAGGTCGCACACCAATGCAGCCCACTCGTTTTGCCGGAGTTGTCCACATATGGATTTCTTTTCGACTTGTACGATATTCCCTTGGGGATTGATTTTGGCTGTTTGGATGTTATCCACATGGATGGCGACACTTATCACCCAGTTTTGCTCGTGCAGCTGATAGAGCGTCGGTTTCCTTCCGCCCTGTGACTCTCCGCTGCCCGTGGTTTCCACTAAATCGCATGCTTGCAATTCTTTGATGATGTTCGAAACCGACATTACCGATAGTCCGGTATGACGGGCCAGCTCCGCATTGGATACAGGGCTTTCTTTCCGCAATACATGCAGAACCGCCGACCTGTTCTGCCGTTTCATCACCTCGGCCCCGCCTGCGGTGGATATGGAATCCATATTCCGCCTCCCTTCCTGTTCAGTTATTAAAATGATTTTAATAAGTATAGGTTATAATAAATTTTCGTAAAAATCAATTTAATTTTCAAAAGCATGGTACACGGTTATTCACCGTAACATCAAGTTATGCACAAGGTTGTCCACAATTATCACTGTCTCTTTTTATACACATGTTTTCCTAGCGTATAAACAGGTTATCCACGATAGTTGTCCACAAGTTTTTCAACCGTTCACTTTATTTGGTGCTAGAATGAATGTTCGCCACCAGATATGGAGAGTTATCCTCAATTCCATCCACAGCCTGTGCATAACTGTGGGAGTAACTGCAATTCCGTTGTCCTCATCCCCCAGAGTGAGTTTTAGTACAAGAAAAAAACCGAACGAACTCGAATGCTTTGCATTCGAATATCGCTCGGTTTTTGCTTTGGTTCCATGGTTTTGTCTCCACCTGTTGCCTTTATCAGTACTCCTGGGAGGCGAGGGTCACTGTCGTTTCTTGCTGTTCTCCGTCACGGTAGTAAGTCACCGTCATTTCCTCGCCGACCTGTTTTTCCTGATAGAGGTGCTTGCGCAATCCAATCACATCCTGGATCGGCTCGCCATCCAGCTTGGTGATGACATCAAGTTCTTTCAAGCCAGCTTGGTCTGCAGGAGACATCGGTTCGATGCTGCGCAAGTAGATGCCGCCTTCGACTTCTTCAGGCAGGTTCAGTCTCCGCTCCCATTCCACCTGGGCTACCTCCTCAAGGGAATATGCTTCAACACCTAAGTATGGTCTTGTGACCGTTCCTTCTGTCTCCAGCTGTTCGATGATCGGAGTCGCACTGTCGATCGGAATTGCGAAGCCGATTCCTTCTACCGAAGACTGGGCGATTTTCATCGAGTTGATTCCGATCAATTGCCCGCTCATATTGATCAACGCACCGCCGCTGTTCCCCGGATTGATGGCGGCATCTGTCTGGATGACTTCTGCCTGCCAGTCAGCCCGTCCGTCACCGTCAAAGTCCTGCGGAATGGCACGCTGCTTGCCGCTGATGATCCCCTGGGTAACCGATCCGGAGAACATCAACCCGAGCGGATTCCCGATGGCGATTGCCGGTTCGCCTACTTTGACACTATCCGAGCTGCCGATTTCGATCGTTTTATCGACTTGGTCGGCACTCATTTTCAAAACGGCCAAATCGGTGAACACATCGCTGCCGAGCAGTTCCGCGGATACGTGCGTTTCATCCGAAAGCACCACTTCGACTTCGTCGGCGCCCTCTATGACGTGATGATTGGTCACCACATAGGCGCTTCCGTCTTCCGTTTTATAAATGACGCCGGAACCGGTGCCGGCTTGTCCTGATTCCTCCTGCTGCCAGAAGTTCGTAGAGGATTGAATGTTGACCACACCGACTACAGCGGGGGTCACCTCGCCGACGATTTCGGTTATTTGCGTCGATACGTCGACATTGACATTGGAAGTAGGACCGGCTTGTGAGTTGTCGCCATTACCCTGGGTAATTTCGTTGGAATCTTGTTCAGCTGATTGGAAAGGCAGCAAATCTGCTTCCTGCAAGGCAGGAAGTGCCACAATCACAATCAGCGCTCCGATGATTGCTCCGATAAGGGAAGGCAGAAACCAGTTCCTTTTTTTCTTAGTCGTCCTGTTTGTTTGATAATGATCATCATAATAGCCCATCGCACCCATCCTTTCTGACCTGGAAAAACATACATCTTGCCGTTTATAGTGTTTCCTTTCGCCAGTCCGGTTAAACTACTTCATAGAGGGGGGTCGGCGTCTTCGGGTCTGTATCATGCAGGTGCAGTTTGTCGCCGATGGTGAAACCATGGTCGTTCAAATAGTTTTGCACGGACATTCTGGCCAATTCTTTCATGTTGTTATCTTTGCTTAAATGGGCCAAATAAATACGCTTTGTTTGGTCTCCGATGATATCGCTCAATGCCAGGGCGCAATCGTCATTGGAAACGTGGCCGCTATCGCCGAGAATGCGTCGTTTGACATTCCACGGGTATCTGCCCATCTGCAGCATGGATACATCATGGTTGGCTTCGAAAATATAGGCATCGGCATTTTCTACGGTTTTTTTTATGCGTTCGGATACATAACCGAGATCGGTAACGAGAGCCACTTTTTTTCCTTCATGATGGAAGGTGAAAAACATCGGCTCCGCCGCATCGTGCGAGACGCCGAACGATTCCACGTCCAGGTCGCCGAAAGCCTTTGTTTCCTCCATATTGAACACAAATTTTTGGTCCAAATCGATTTTGCCGATTGATCCTTCCATCGCTTTCCATGTTTTTTCGTTGGCATAAATCGGCAGTCGATAACGTCGGGCCATGATGCCCAACCCTTTGATATGGTCACTGTGTTCATGGGTGACAAGCAGCTTGGTAAGACTGTGGGGATCGATATCCACTTCGCTCATCAGCCGTTCCATTTCCTTTCCGCTCAATCCCGCATCGACTAAGATTTTCTCTTTTTCTGTCGCTATATAAAAAGCATTTCCTGTACTTCCTGATGCAAGCACACTAAAGCTTAACGTCATTCCTCATCACTCACCCTTGTTGATTCCAATAACCTTTGGTACACATTTCGCAATTCTTCTGTTTTCTCGTCGGATAGCTTTGCGTCCCTCATACCATCCTGCGCTTTCCGGATCGTATTCCGGACAAACGTCGGATTGTCATGCTGGGAAAATTGTCCTTCATAACCCATTACCACATAATGCAGACTCTCATTGATGGCAAAGTGCCAGGAAGGTGCAAAAACCTGCTGCCCTTCATCGAGATCGACGAACGAATAATAACCTATTGTCGGAGTTTCCGCTATTTCTGGATCCATTGGCAACACACTTGCCTTGAATAGGCTATTCACCGCAGTTTTCGCTGTAATAATGCTTTTTGGCTCCGATCTTTCCACTTCATCAAGCGCGGACTGGAGGTAACTGGTAATTTCATTGTCCTCGTTGGTAAAGGCTACGATAAAGCTGCTCTGACTGTAATAAATCGGCTTGCTGTTGTTTGTCTGGAAAAAAATCAAGGCGCCGGAAACTTCATCCTGACCCCAATAGACGTATTCTCCTCCAGAAAGTACATGCTCGGATAGTGCCAATTCTTTGTCGGCGTTCGAGCTATCCGGGTCTATCGGCACCGGATCCTTGAATTCTGAATACAACAGGTTGCCGCCGCTGAGCCGGAAGACTTCCTGTTCGCTCATCGACTTGAGGGTTTCCACGTCTTCAGCGGTGAAGTTACGCGCTTTTACCGTTATATACGAATCCTTCACCTGCTCCTCTGGCAGCTTATCAAGTCCTTCCACGTTCCCCTCAAGTAGTTCATCTTCTTTCACTTCCGTTATATCGCCGGACGGCGATCTGGAATCCATTGTCTTCAAAAACTGCTGGAGCAGGAAAATGTCCAAAATAAGGAAGCATATGATGAATAGTGTTTTGATTTGTCCCCATTGCATGGCTTATCCCTCCCCCAAACCGGACATTTCGCTTAAATCCAGCTCGCTCCAGCCGGTACTGTCCTGCTTGAACCAGGCCGGCATCAGCCGGACCGATATGCCTTCGTCGATCAATTTGTAACCGAGGGCGATATCCTTAATACTGCTGCTGCCTTTGGTATCTTCCAGATAATCCGCGATTTCCATACCGCTCGGTAAATCAGGCGGTTCGCCATAATCAAACGCCTCGCCCAATTTGAACAACGGACGGTCATACTTGTAAGGCTGGTTGCGCCAGGTTATCTGTATGGTCGCCTGCTTATCGTTCTGACCGAAGACGGGATACTCGTTATAGACAAGCCGGTACGTCACTTCATTCCGCTGCACGTTCATATTGTAAAGCTGATATTCATCGTTGGCAGAGTTGGTCCAGCCTCTATGGGCATTGAGAAAATTGATTGTTTGGTTGACCAGTTCCGTGCCCTCGATCGTACGGTTTTCCGGCAGAGGATTGATATACTCCATATATTTCTCGTTTTCATAGGCCCGGAGCTCCCGGATGCCGTCCGAGTATGACTTGCCGCCGCCCTCCATCGGGTTCGATGTCAACACTTCCCGGTCTGTAAACAAGTTGTTGAGCAGCGGATCCAGATCGGCGAAGGTCGTAAACGTATCGACCGAAAAAGTCAGATCGTTTATTTCCGGTTCCTCTTGCGGGATGTAAATCGGTGCCCCGGCATTTTCTGCATACTCGATATAAGTAATTTTATCGTCCATATCGACATATTGAGCCAGCATATCGGCTGCACCGGCACTCTGTACCTCTGCCTCCATGCTCATCTTTGCTTCCGTGTTGTAAAATACCAATTCGACGGTACCACGGTTGTTTTCCTTCAGAAAGATCCGGTCGAACGAACCCCGTTGTACTTGATTGACGGAGTTCTCTTCCAGTGAAAACAAGTCCCTTATCGATCCAGCCGGCACTTCTAAAGGAAATATCAGCTGGGCGGTATACTCATCACTGTCAGGCAATTCCTGGTCGGTTTGGATGCCTTGATTAAAGCCGGCAAGTGACCATTCTTGCATTCCCTGATAAAAAGCTTCCTGGTCGTCCTGGTTTTCAAAGGAAGAGAACGTGCCATTTGTCTGGAAAATGACTTTCGACGGTTCTATGACACTCTTTTTGGTTTCCTCCTGGCCGGCTTCCAGTGGTTCATCGGTATAATTGCTTTCCACGTTTTCCGTCTCATCGTAATTCGGCTTGTAATTCCAAATCCCCAGGGTCAGCAGCAAGCTGGCCACAATCAATGCCGACAAGCCCAATGTCTTGATCATTTCGAGCCTCATCGTTTGTCACCTCCGCTTCTTTTGATAAGCGGCAATGTGAAATGGACGGTCGTCCCCTTGCCTTCCTTGCTTTCCGCCCATATGTGACCATGGTGGGCTTCGATGATTTCTTTGGCAATCGCCAGGCCGAGCCCTGTCCCGCCAAGGTTCCGGGAACGGGCCTTGTCAGCCCGGTAGAACCGGTCGAAGATTTTGTCAACCTTTTCCTGGGCGATTCCCATGCCCTGATCGGCGATCGACACTGTCAGTCTGTTGCGGTTGTTGTCCACCCGGAAGGTGATCCGGCCGCCGTCCGGTGAGTACTTAATCGCATTGGAAATGATGTTGTCGACCACCTGGGTCAATTTGTCTTTATCCATCCACACAAAAAATTCCTTATTCGGCAATCTGCGATCGAGAGTGATTTCTTCGGCTTTGTTCATCTCGAACCGGTCGATGATATGATGGAAAAATGTAATGAAGTCAACCCGCTCCATGTAAAGATCGGTTGCCTTGTTATCCATTTTGGAAAGCTGCAGCAAGTCGTTGACCAGGCGGATCATCCGGTCTGTTTCGTTTTGCGTGACATCCAAAAACTTCGGAGCGATTTCTTTGTCCTCCCAGGCACCGTCCGTCAATGCTTCCAGGTAACTCCGCATCGTCGTCAACGGCGTCCGTAACTCGTGCGAAACGTTGGAAACGAACTCTCTTCTTTCCTGCTCGACTTTCTCCTGTTCCGTTACATCGCTGATGACGGTAATAAAGCCGCCGAAGTTCCCATCTTCATCTTGGATCACCGAGAAATTCGCTTTGATCAAGAAAAATTCCTCGTCATCGCTGAAGTCGATGGTGACCGATCCAGTGTCCGCCTGCATATCATCGTCGATTTCGTCTTCTAAGTGCAGCACCTCGATCAACGGCTGGCCTTTCACCTCTTCGAACTCTTTGCGAATCAGCTGGAGGGCCGGTTCGTTCATCAAGGAGACCTTTCCTTCTTTGTCTGTCGCGATGACTCCGTCCGACATGTTGGACAAGACGGAACTCAATTTGCGGCGTTCTCCCTCGGTCGTGTTATGGGCCTGCTTCAATTTGTCATTCATATCATTGAAGGTCATTGCCAGCTGACCGATTTCATCGGTGCCATATACGTTGACCGTTTGGGAAAAGTCTCCGGTGGACATGATTTTTGCCTGTTTCCGCATTTCGGTTATCGGTTTGGTGATCGTACGCGCGACCAAGATTCCCAAGACGATGGAAATGGCGATGGCGATCACGGTTCCTTTGGCAAAAATATCGTTGATGTTTCCCATTTGGTCGTAAACGTCTTCCATCGACGCTTCCAAATAAAGAATCCCGTCTGGATCCTCTTCGCCTCCTATCGGTAAAACACGCACCTTCATCCGCTTATTGGTCTCCGGGTCACGCATCGTGCTGTTTTCTTCCACACCGAAAATCAATGCCCGGGTGATTCGCGGATCTCCGGTCTTCCGGCTGCCGACAATATTGCTGGATATTTCATTTTTGGCGCCGAGCACCCGATACTGCCTGTCCAATACCTGTAGGGTGGAAAAAACACTGCTGTCGACCCGGTTGAGAATGTTTTGGACATCCTCCTGCAAGGTCGGGCCTTCTTCATCGTCGCTTCGTTCCTTCTGAAAAGCCTGTTCCAAATAATAACTTAACCCTTCGATCCGTTCTTCGATCGTATCGTTGAGATTCTTTTTTAAATTTTCTTCCAGCCGGATGGCAAAATAAGATCCAATCACTTGAATTGCCAATAACAACAGCAAAATATAGATAAGGACAATTTTAAATCGGATCGACTGGAAAAAACCGACCTTCTTCATATAGCATTACTCCTGTTCAGGGTTGCGCAGGTAATAGCCGACACCTCTTCTGGTCACGATCCAAACCGGCGTGCTCGGGTTGTCTTCGATTTTTTCCCGCAGACGGCGTACCGTCACGTCGACTGTGCGGACATCTCCGTAATAATCATAGCCCCATACCGTTTCCAACAGATGTTCACGGGTCATGACCTGGCCGATATGTCTTGCCAAGTAGTGAAGCAGTTCAAATTCACGGTGGGTCAATTCCACCTGGTCGCCGTCCCGCGTCACTGTATAAGCGTCCGGATGGATCACCAGGCTGCCAATCGCGATATCTTTATTGGCCCGGCTGTTGTCCTCCGGAACCACTTGCTGCCTGCGCAAATTCGCTTTGACTCTGGCAATCACTTCCCGGTTGCTGAAAGGCTTGGTCACATAATCGTCCGCACCCAGCTCGAGGCCGAGCACTTTGTCGATTTCGGCATCCTTGGCAGTAATCATGATAATCGGCATCGTATGGTTTTTGCGGACTTCCCGGCAGACTTCATTGCCATCCTTGTTCGGAAGCATGATATCGAGCAACAATAAATCCGGGTTTTCTTTGTTGGTCAGTTCGATGGCTTCGTCCCCATCATAGGCACATACGACCTGATAACCTTCTTTTTCCAGGTTGAACTTCAAAATATCTGCAATCGGTTTTTCGTCGTCTACCACTAGAATCTTTTGACTCATGACGCCACATCCTTTTCTCGTTTCTTTGTTAGGTTTATTTTAACGTACTTTGCATTGTCTGTCCTTTTTCCCGATGAAAGCGGGGAGTGCCCGGCCTGCCACATTCTATCCTGTACAAAAGCCCTTGTCATCATTTTGACAAGGGCCGCATTGTTTTGGTAAGTGGAAAATTTGTATTCTATTAAAAAAGATTGGCCGGGTTCTGCAATGCCCCGTTCTTATATACTTCAAAATGTAGATGGACTCCGGTGGAATCACCAGTCGAACCCATTACTCCTATTTTACTACCTTTCGCTACCGTTTGTCCAGTTTTCACGCTGACAGAAGCCAGGTGCGCATATACCGTCCGGTAGCCGTTACGATGGTCGATGACGACTTTGTTTCCATAGCCGCCATTGGTAAAGCCTGCCGAAACGACCACCCCGTTGTCAGCCGCCAGAATGGAACGATTGCTGACACCGGCGATGTCGATTCCTTTATGCTGCTTTCCCCAGCGCTGCCCCATTTGACTGGTGATCGCGCCGCCGACCGCCGGCCATTGCAGCGACCCGCTTCCATGGGAAGTTTCGACCTTGGTACCTTTCACGACGATTTCGTCCGTCGGTTCCTCTGTCGTTGTTTCTTCCAGGATTTTCTCCTCGGAAACTTGTCCGTTCACTTTCTTCACTGCATAACGGACTTGTTTGCTGCCTTCTTCGCCTTCTTGTTCGACTTCTGTTTCACCTTTGTAAAGCGAATCGGATTCTTTCACTTCTTTTTCATAAGGAATCGCTTCTTCTTTCTCTGTTTCCTCTGAAACAATTACCTGCAAATAAGGCTCACGCTTGGCAACACGGATTTCCTGATCGATTTGCAGCAGCGATTCTTCTGTTAAATCCGGATTCAAATCGAGCAGTTCATCGGTGTCCATATCGTATTTTCCGGCGATTTCACCGAGTACTTCCCCTTCTTTTACAGAATGGACAGAATCCTTGAGCGTCCCTTTTTCCAACTGTTCCAATCCTTGTTTTTGTGACAGCATGTCATCGAGTTCCGCTTTTGCTTCCGATACCTTTACATCTTTGGACAGTTCTACTCCTGTCACGGTCGTTTTGCCATCATCAACGGAAACGCCGGATTCGCCTTTTTCCAGCTTTTCCAGCACTTCTGCATCGATAAACTTCTCTTTATAAGAGGAAAGGACCTGCTTTGCTTCTTGTTCGCTTTTGAAAAATCCAAGCTTTTCATCGCCGATCACCAATTGATAGGCATCGATATTGATGGTGATTTCGTCTTCCAAGGTTTTGGTGACCTGCTTTTCTTCCGTCACAGGCTCAAACACCTTCTCTGGAACGAAGGAAATATCTTCGCCGGGGGTCAACGAATAACCCTTGTAATCATCCTCATGCTCCGCCAGCACCTTGTCGACGGTTTCATCAACCGTTTGCTTATCCGCTACCGTTCCGACACTTTCCCCGTCCAGATAAACGTGATAAACGGTCTCTAATTCGTCATCCGCTGCCTGAACCACTTGAAAAGACAGGGCAAAACCTGCCAGAGCGGCAGCCGCTGTGGTGAACCATTTGTTCCGGCGTCGTTCCGTTTCTTTCTGAAAAGCTTGTATCTTCCTCATTTGCAGGGTCCTCCTAAATGCGTTTCCTGTACCGAATCTATTTTTCACTCTCTTAATCTACCATAGGAGTACGGGGGATGATACCGTTTTACCGGGATGTAAAGAAACTGTATAAAAGCTGGTAATTTCCGCCTATGACAGAGTGATTATAGGCGTTTTTGTGTAAAATTTCCCTTTTTCACGCCATTTTATTGGTTATTTATGGATATTTTTTTGCTATTTTGTTACAAAAGCGAGTAATATGTCGGCAAATATTGGCACCGTTGGTTTAATTTTTAGGTGATTCGGGAATAAACTCGTTTATTTTGCATAAATCTGTCCTGCCTGTCGATACTTGGCAGTATTGAAAACGGGCCATTTAGGTTAGCGGGACATCGAAGCGATATCACCAGAGTCACCACAACAAAAAATCACCAGCGTTTTTTCACACTGGTGATTTTATAGAGAGAAATTCTCAGAGAGATTCCCTCCTGTTTTATTTCATGAACAGTCAGCTGTACACACTGCGGACCACGTTGGTCTGTGTCCGATCCGGACCTACCGAGAATACGGACAATGGAATTCCGGTCAACTGGGAAATCCGCTCCAAGTAATGCCGGGCATTTTCCGGAAGCTCATGTAAACTTCTTACCCCGGTAATATCCTCTGTCCAGCCTGGGAGTTCTTCGTAAACAGGTTCACACTCCGCCAAATCCTTCAGGCTTGCCGGGAACTCATGGATGGTTTCGCCTTTATATTTGTAAGCCGTGCAAATTTTAAGCGTTTCAATACCCGTCAACACATCCAGTGAATTCAGGGACAAGTCGGTAATACCGCTGACACGGCGGGCATGGCGGACAACGACGCTGTCAAACCACCCGACACGGCGAGGACGGCCAGTGGTCGTGCCATACTCTCTTCCCGTTTCGCGAATTTGATCGCCGATTTCATCGTGCAATTCGGTCGGAAAAGGACCGTCACCGACACGGGTTGTATAAGCTTTGGAAACACCGACCACGTGATTGATTTTAGTCGGACCGACACCAGAGCCGATCGTAACGCCTCCCGCAATCGGGTTGGAAGAGGTGACGAATGGATAGGTTCCCTGGTCGATATCGAGCATGACCCCTTGCGCCCCTTCAAAAAGCACGCGACGTCCTTCGTCCAACGCTTCATTCAAGACAACCGATGTGTCACAAACATATTTTTTAACCTGTTGGCCATATTCATAGTATTCATCCAGGATGTCTTCCACAGCGATGGATTCTGTTTCATACACCTTTTCGAACAATCGGTTCTTCTCCCTCAGGTTTTGTTCGAGCTTTTCTTTAAACGCTTCTTTATCAAGTAAATCGGCAACCCGGATACCGACACGGGCTGCTTTGTCCATGTAAGCAGGACCGATGCCTTTTTTGGTCGTTCCGATTTTGTTGGCGCCTTTTTCTTCCTCCTGCAGGGCATCCAGCTTCAAGTGATACGGCAGGATGACATGCGCCCGATTGCTGATGCGCAGATTATCGGTAGATACGCCCTTATCATGCAAGTATTGCAGCTCTTCGACTAACGCCTTCGGATCGATGACCATGCCGTTGCCAAGCACGCAAATTTTATCGTCGAAGAAAATCCCCGAAGGAATCAAATGCAACTTATACGTGATTTCGTCAAACTTGATTGTATGTCCAGCATTGTTGCCGCCTTGATATCTGGCCACAACCTCTGCATTTTGTGATAGAAAATCTGTAATTTTACCTTTACCCTCATCGCCCCATTGGGTTCCGACTACAACTACTGAGGACATATAGGCACCTCCGCCAATTGAATTATAATTACTATGTGCATAACACAGTAAGTTTATCAATCCCCATTTACAATGTCAATGAAATATACGAACATTATTTACAAAAACAACGATTTCGTTCGTAAAATTTGGGGTCAGTCCCCACCTCCATGCTAAAACGATGGGGACTGACCCCTCTTCCTCCGTGCTTTGCTTTTCGGAAGGCTAGTGTCTTGCCGCACGGTGGGGTAAAAGCATGGCAACCAAAGCAAAAAACCGAGCGAATTTGAAATGCAAATCAAATTCGCTCGGTTTTTATTTGTGTGTTCGAGCTTGCTTTTAACCTGTTGATTGATGTGCGCTTCTTAGCGCTATGCTTTTTGCTCTGATTTCCACAGAAAACAAGATTAGTAGAATCGTTCGGCTTATATTTTGGTAACGATGCTTTTCTCCCAGGCTTCTTCTGTCTTAGCCGCCAGCTGCGCCGACTGGCGGTATGTCGCTTTCCTGGTAACGATGATCCAAGTCGACGAATTTGTTATACTCTTTCACAAACGCGAGCTCTACGGTTCCCACGGGACCGTTACGCTGTTTGGCCAGAATGATTTCAATGATGTTTTGTTTTTCTGATTCCTGGTCATAATAGTCATCACGATAAAGGAAACCGACAATATCGGCATCCTGCTCGATACTTCCGGATTCCCGCAAGTCAGACATCATCGGTCGCTTGTCCTGACGGGATTCTACGCCACGGGAAAGCTGGGACAAGGCAATCAGCGGTACGTTCAATTCCCGTGCCAATCCTTTCAAGGAACGGGAAATTTCCGATACTTCCTGCTGTCTATTCTCCTTGGAATTGGCGTTTCCCTGAATCAGCTGCAGATAGTCAATCAAGATCATGCCTAGCCCGTGTTCCTGCTTCAACCTTCTGCATTTACTGCGGATTTCACTGACGCGGATACCCGGTGTATCGTCGATGTAGATGCCGGCATTGGAAAGACTGCCCATTGCCATGGTCAGTTTGCTCCAATCTTCGGCCTCCATTTTCCCTGTACGGAGCCGCTGGGCATCGATGTTTCCTTCGGCGCAAAGCATACGGGAAACCAGTTGATCCGCCCCCATCTCCAAACTGAAGATAGCGACATTTTCGCTCGCATGAATGGCGACGTTCTGGGCAATGTTCAAAGCGAATGCCGTTTTACCCACCGATGGACGCGCTGCAATGATGATCAAATCATTCCGCTGAAATCCTGAGGTTATCTGATCCAGGTCCCGGTACCCGGTAGGTATTCCGGTTACAGATCCATCATTTTGCTGGAGCTGTTCAATATTGTCATAGACATCGATCAGAACATCCTTGATATTTTTGAAGGCACCTGAATTGTTTCGCTGGGAAACCTCCAAAATGCTTTTTTCCGCGTCATTCAAGACATCGGCGACTTCGTCTTCCTTGGAAAAACTATCGGTGACGATATCTGTCGCAGTCCGGATCAGTCTCCGCAAAAGCGCCTTTTCTTCTACGATTCTACTATAATACTCGATATTGGCGGCAGTAGGTACAGAGTTTGCCAAATCACTTAAATACGAGACCCCGCCTACTTCATCCAAAATTTTCGCATTGGACAAAGCCGTAGTGACCGTAACCAGATCAATTGGTTCCCCTTTATCAGACAGGCTGGTCATCACTCCGAATATCCGCTGGTGGCCCGCACGGTAAAAATCATCCGGGAGCAAAATTTCCGCAGCCCTTGATAACGCCTCTGGCTCTAAAAAAACCGCCCCAAGAACGGCTTGTTCAGCTTCGATGTTGTGCGGCGGCGTCCGATCGGTCCATTGTTCATTCATACAGCATCTTTTCCTCCTTTAAATGGAAAAGGAAGCGAGCTGCCGCCTTACCCGGCGGACAGCCCCTTCTTTGGTGACTATTCATGGTGCGGTTGATTCGATGCGGCAAAAGGTTTTCAGGCTTCTTTCACGTGTACTTTAACGGTTCCGGATACTTCCGGATGCACTTTCACCGGTACGTTGGTATAGCCTAGCGCCCGAATCGGTTCATCCAATTCGATTTTCCGCTTATCGATCTTGATTTGATGACTTTTTTTCAATTCTTCGGCAATTTGCTTACTGGTGATCGAGCCGAATAGACGTCCGCCTTCTCCTGATTTCGCCGTCAATTCCACGGTCAGATTTTCCAGCTTTTGCTTCAATTGTTTAGCTTCTTCTATTTCGTTCTGTTCTTTTTCTTTCTCTTTGTTCTTTTTCGCTTCCAATGCTTTCATATTTCCGGTGGTCGCTTCGACCGCGAGATTGTTTTTCAACAGGTAGTTGCGGGCATATCCGTCCGAAACATTCTTCACTTCGCCTTCTTTTCCTTTTCCTTTAACATCTTTCAAGAAAATTACTTTCATTCTTCAGCTCCCCCTTCAAAATATTCATCTATAATTGCTTTCAGCTGTTCTGTTGCATCCTCTACAGAGGAATCATCCAGCTGGGTAGCAGCGTTGGTGAGATGGCCGCCGCCATTCATCCGTTCCATGATCACCTGAACGTTGACGTCACCAAGCGATCTGGCACTGATGCCGATCCGTTTATCCTCCCGTTCAGAAATGACGAACGAGGCGACAATTCCACTCATCGTCAGTAACGTATCGGCAGCCTGGGCAATCACGACAGGCCCGAAGGTTTCCCCCGGATCTCCTGTAGAGATGGCGATGCCGTTGCGATAGATTTGCGTATGCTCTATCAAACGACTGCGTTTGACGTAAATATCCAAGTCTTCTTTCATGAACTTCTGCACCAATACGGTGTCCGCTCCCTTTGAGCGCAAGTAGGAAGCAGCATCAAACGTACGGGATCCCGTCCTCAAGGTAAAGCTTTTCGTATCGACAATGATTCCTGCCAGCAATGCTGTCGATTCCAGCATACTCAGCTTGAGGTTTTTCGGCTGGTATTCCAGCAATTCCGTCACTAACTCTGCTGTAGAAGAGGCATATGGTTCCATATAGACGAGTGTCGGGTGGTTGATAAATTCCTCCGCCCGGCGGTGGTGATCGATAACGACGACATGCTCCGTTTTGCTGAGCAGTTTTTCTTCAGCCACCATGGATGGTTTGTGCGTATCGACGATGACGAGCAGCGTGTTTTTCGTCACCGTGTCCAACGCCGTATCGGGATCCATGAAGTAGGACCGGAGTTCTTCGTTTCCGTTGATTTCCTCGACCATCCGCTGTACTCCCGTATTGACATCATCCGGATCCATGACGATCCGGCCTTCCACATCACTTGCCTGGGCGATCTTCAAGATACCGATCGCTGCCCCGATTGAGTCCATATCCGGCGCTTTATGCCCCATGATCAGTACTTTGTCGCTTTCCCGGACGAGTTCTGTCATCGCATGGGAAATCACCCTGGCGCGGACTCTGGTCCGTTTCTCCATCGGATTGGTTTTTCCGCCATAGAAGCGGACCTTCCCATTTTCATCTTTGATCGTGACCTGGTCGCCGCCGCGTCCAAGAGCAAGATCAAGGCTCGATTGTGCGAGTTCGCCGAGTGCCGGCAAGGACACACCGCCGAGCCCCACTCCGATACTCAGTGTCAGCGGAACGTTTTTATCGGAAATCAACTCGCGTACCTCATCCAGTATTTCAAACTTGGTTTTTTCCAGCTGGTTGAGAATCTGCTGGTTCATCACAGCCAAGAAACGTTCTTGGGAAATTCTTTTCAGATAGATGCCATAATCGTTCGACCATTCGTTCAAAATCGACGTTACTTTTGAATTGATTTGGCTTTTGGCCGTATCATCCATTGCCTGTGTGATTTCTTCGTAATTGTCCAGAAAGATAATACCCAGGACGGATTGTTCATTATGGTAAAGGTTTTGGATTTCGGTCTGTCTCGTCTGGTCAAAAAAGTACAGCAGCCGCTCTTCTTTTTTGATCATTATTTGAAACTTGTAATCACCCATCGACAACCAGATTTCGTTATTGTCTTCCTTCACCTTTAATATGAGGTCATCGGATAGCTCATTCAACGACTTCCCGACAAGGGAGTCTTCCTCCTTCAGCCTGTTCATGTATGGATTGGTCCATTCAATGGTGAAATCTTCACTATATAGCACAATACCGATCGGCATCTCGAGAAGGGCTTCTTCGCCTACCTTCTTGACACGGTAGGAAAGCGTCGAGATATATTCTTCTGTTTCGTTGATCATCAGCTGTTCCTGTCTGTAACTGTAGTACAGCGAAGCAGCCAGGAATACTGTCATAATCAAGCCGAGCATCCATTGGTAATACCAAAGCATCCCCAAAAACACCAGGGACAAAATGTATATGAACCATAAATGACTCCCTATTGTCGGCTTTTTAAATAATTCTGGCATGAAAGTCAGCTCCTAAACCCTTTTCCGAGCTTATTTTTTATCAAAATTGATCCGGTTCCTCAACGAGAAGCCTAAATCAATTATACCTAAGATTCGCAGAAGATACAGTCCTATGAAAGGAAAAAGAACGGTTAAGACGATAACAATAATTGGTACTGCCACCGACATTCCTTTCTGGTGAACGTAAAAGAAAACCAAAGACAGCCCCTGCAAAGCAACCAGCAGTCCGGCAAGATTGGTGACATTGACAGCGCCTATATGCCAGATGCTGTCCGGATCACCGCTCACCCACGTGACGACCAGGGCTGCGAAGTAGATCCATACCAGGCCGACCGGGAGCTGGAACTGCCTGAATGGCGGAAAACGCAGTTTCGTTTTATCCAGCCGCCCGATGATCCTGTATCCGATCCATTGACTGGCTAATCCTAATACCAGCGCCATCACCACTAAAATCACCGGCAGCAAATTGACGATTTGACGCATTTGCTCCAGCAATGCATCGACATCTTCCTGATTGAAGGCCATACCCAAGTCTTTCAGCATTGCCTGGCTTTGGACAATCGAGTCATTGATCGCCTGGTTCATTTCCTGGACGATATTGATTTGAAACATGCCTTGGACCGCCAAAAAAGTCAGCAAGAGACCTATCACGAATCCGACGGTTCCCCTTGCCCATGTTTCATAGGCAGTGAGCCGTTGATGGATCGCAATCCCGGTCATCAATCCGCCGATTCCTGTCAGAAGCACAAGCGGAAGTGAATAGTAGGTCAAAAACAGAAACGAAGCTAGTGCCAGAAGTACGAATAAACCGGCAGCCCGTTTTCCCCCGAATCTCGCAGCAAATACTAGTACTGGAACGGGGAGTAGAAACAAGGTCACAATTTCGATGATTGGCACGAAAAGTGTAAGAAACATTAACAGTAAATAAAGGACAGCTGCGATAGCTCCCTCTTTTATGACGTTTTGCGATGTCATGGCGGCACCTCTAATCCTAATTCGGTTATTCTTCCATGA
Organism: Sediminibacillus sp. JSM 1682029; assembly: GCF_041366435.1. NCBI lineage: Bacteria > Bacillati > Bacillota > Bacilli > Caryophanales > Bacillaceae > Sediminibacillus > Sediminibacillus sp. JSM 1682029. The sequence goes on along the minus strand of NZ_JBEWYY010000003.1, from coordinate 71,845 downwards.
TAACACGGCTGTACAGAGGGCGCTGAAACCAGCTTCTGTTCACCTTTGTAAGAAAAAGCACAGCTCAAGCGCTGTGCTTTTCTGTCTTATCAGGAACGGGTTCGCTTTCCGCTTTTAGACCGGAAAACACCGTTTCATTCATAATTCCACTAACTGATTATAAACGAAAAATGGGTGTTTTTACAAATTAAACTACCTCTTCGCCATGGTTGATGACAAGTGGCGCCTACTTTCTTTTTTTCTACTACTAGTTTACTTCCGGCAATATTCGCTGTAAGCTGTTTTTAATACACGCTGTTTTCTTTAAGGCTTGTTTTTTTACGTGAAGCATATGAACTGTGGCATGAAATCAAAAAACTTCCTATCATTCTTCTCATTCTTCACTCGTTGAGCTGGAATGCGGCGCTGCGGAAATACCCTGCGCTTTCCGCGGGCGGCTGTTGAGCTTCCTCGAGCTAGCGCTCTGCGGGATCTCACTCTAAGGCCTTTTCTCCCGCAGGAGTCTCCGGGTATTTCCTTCGCTATTGTACAGTTTCCTATTCAGAAACAGACGGTACTAAGTCTCATTCCAATCTGAGGAAAAATACAACATCGAGTGGGAAAGGAACTGTCTGAAGCCCGCCCAGTGGGTCTTTCTGTTAAGCTTTGTAGCTGGCTTTCTCGCTACAAGGGAGCAAAGGAGTTGGTTCAGGTAGTACCTTGGCTGAAGCGTTCCCCACGGAATGCAAATGTTTTTCCTTACCTCCGGGTTAGCACTCATTCTATATAGCATGAGATCAAGCTGCACAAACATTGTGCATTTTCCATAAAGAATATAAAGAACTAAACGCAACGCAGTCTGTGAAAAGAGGCTTAATAAAACATTACAGGGGGAGAAACGAATGTTGAAAGCAATCATGTTTGATTTGGACGATACGCTGCTTTGGGACAAAAGAAGTGTGGAAGAAGCATTCAGAGCAACCTGTCTCACGGCCGCAAAGAAGTATGGCGTCGATCCAGACCTTCTGGAAGAAAAAGTTCGCGAGCAGGCGAGCGAGCTCTATGCAGGATATGAAACCTATTCTTTCACGAAAATAATCGGCATCAACCCGTTTGAAGGACTTTGGGGTGAATTTACCGAGGATGATAAAAACTTCCGGAAGATGAATAAACTGATGCCGACTTACCGGAAGCAGGCATGGACGAAAGGATTGGAAGCGGTCGGAATCCATGATCCCCAGCTGGGTGCTGAATTGGCTGAGCAATTCCCGCGGGAAAGGAAAAACAGCCCCTTTACATACGAAGAAACATTTCGCGTCCTCGACCGATTAAAAGGAAGGTATCGGTTACTGCTGCTCACCAATGGTTCACCGGATTTGCAACAATCCAAACTCGATTTGACGCCGGAAATCGCCCCGTATTTTGACCATATCGTCATTTCTGGCCAATTTGGGAGCGGAAAACCTGATCCGGCGATTTTCGAACATGCGCTGGGACTGCTTTCCCTGACGAAAGATGAAGCCATCATGGTTGGCGATAATTTACGGACCGACATTCTCGGCGCTTCCCGTGCCGGGATTAAATCCGTCTGGATCAACCGACTCGGGAAAAAGACCGACGAGGTCGTACCAGACTATGAAATTTCCCACCTCGACGAGCTTGGCGATGTTTTGGCCAAACTCTAACAGACCTTGTAAAAAAACAGGCGCAAAAGCAGTTTACCTGCCTTGCGCCGTTTTTTTATAAATCGATGGCTGTCACATCATGGATATCTGCCAGTCCGGTTAATTGATTCAGGCCTTCTTTTTCCAAATGTTTGTCGATGGTAAGCATCATGATGGCATCCCCGCCGACATTGGACCTCCCCACCTGCATGGTCGCGATATTGATGTCCTGCTCTGCCAACAGGCTGCCGACTCTTCCGATTGCACCTGGCTGGTCTTTATGGTGGATGACGACCATGTGTCCCTGCGGGATGACATCGACGCTGTAATTGTCGACCTTGACTATCCTGGCACCAAGACCGTTCAGCAATGTTCCGGATACTTGGCGGGTTCCCGACTTGGTCTTCACTTCAACCGTCAACAGATTGGTAAAACCTTTTGTCGAGGATGTTTTGTGTTCATTTACGGCAATCCCCTTGCGCTCCGCAAAGTATGTTGCGTTCACATCGTTGACATGATCACCCAAGTGGCGCTTCAGTAAACCTTTGACCGTATTTCTCGTCAGCGGAGCCACTTCGACTTCGGTCAAATCACCAGAATAATAGATATGCACCTCTTCCGTCACTTCCTCTGTCAAATCGGTCAAAAACACTCCCAGTTTTTCCGACAATTCGAAGTATGGAGCGATTTTATTCATGATTTCTTTTGGCACGGATGGCAAATTGACTGGATTTTTAGCCAAACCGCCATTCAGGAACTGGACGACGTCGTGGCTGACGTCGATTGCCACGTTCTCCTGCGCCTCTACGGTGCTGGCACCAAGATGGGGAGTGGCTATGACTTGTGGCAGCTCCAGCAGCTTATGGTCGGTGGCAGGCTCCTCTTCAAAAACATCCAACGCAGCCCCTGCCACTTTTCCTTCGCATATCGCTTCATACAAAGCTTCCTCGTCGATGATGCCGCCCCGTGCACAATTGATAATTTGTACGCCGGTTTTCATTTTCTGGAATGCTTCCCGATTGATCAAGTGCCTGGTTTCCTTGAGCAGCGGCGTATGGACCGTAATAAAATCGGCCGCTTGCAGCACTTCTGGAAGTGTTCCGTATCCGATTCCCATTTTGTCTGCTTTTTCCTCGGTCAGAAACGGATCGTAAGCCATGATATTCATTCGCTGTCCCTTCGCTCGTGCCGCTACTTCCGCTCCAATTCTTCCGAGACCGACGATACCGAGTGTCTTGTTTTTCAATTCGACACCTACATATTTTTTGCGTTCCCACTGTTTATGCTTTAACGCATAATATGCCTGAGGAATATTGCGGGCCAGGGACATCAGCATCGCGATCGTATGCTCCGCCGCTGAGTTCGTGTTGCCATCGGGAGCATTGACCACGACGACCCCATGCTCGGTGGCCGCCTCTAAATCAATATTGTCGACACCCACACCGGCCCGCCCGATTATTTTCAGATTGTCAGCCTTCTTGATGATTTCCCTTGTCACCTGTGTCTGGCTTCTTACCAAAAGGGCATCGTAGCCGCCGATTTTATCAGCCAACGTCTCGGCGGAAAGGTCGGTGTCGACGGTCACCTCGATGTTTTCTGCCTCTCTCAATGGCTGGATACCTTCTTCACTTAATGGATCACTGATTAAAACGTGAAATGCCATCCTTATTGGACCCCCTGTTCTTTTTTCTTCATCCTTAAGCAATACTACTTGTGTTCCTCCAAATACACCTGCTGCGCTGCCCTTGTCCCGGTACCCAATTCGATATCTTTGCCGATCTGCTGTAGGCCGATTTCCATCGCACCGACGATTTGCAGCACATCAGCCGGGGAGCAGTATCCCATATGACCAACCCTGAAAATCTTCCCTTGCAGATGCTGCTGTCCACCTGCCACCGATAGATTGAAGCTCTGTTTTACGGTTTTCCGCAAATCCTCGGGCGCAAAATCCCCCGGTTTTACAGCGGTGACGGTCGGCGAAGCAGCTTCATCCTTTGTCAGCAACGGAATTTCCAATGCCCGAAACGCTTCCCTAGTCATTTTCATCATCAGTCGGTGCCTGGCATAGACATTTTCCAATCCTTCTTCTTCGAAAAGATTCAGTACCTGATTCAACCCAAACAAAAGGGACAGTCCGGGGGTAAACGGAGTCGCATTTTTCTCCAGGTTATCCCGATATTTGCGCAAATCCAGGTAAAAGCGCGGCTGTTTGTTGGATTCGATGACCTGCCAGGCCCGTTCACTGGCCGCAATGAAAGTCAATCCTGCCGGCAGCATCATAGCTTTCTGGGAACCGGTGACCAATACATCGATCCCCCAATCATCCATCCTGGTTTGCACTCCCCCGACACAGGAAACGCCATCGACAATCACGAGTGCATCAGACGAAGCATGAACCGCTCTGGCTATTTCCCTTATCGGGTTGAGTACACCGGTGGATGTCTCACAATAAGTAGCAAACACCGCTTTTATGCCAGGATGGGTTTCGAGGAACTGTTTTACTTCCTCCGGATCGACTGCACTTCCCCATTCCACTTCAAACCGATGGGTTCTCATTTGATAGGTTTCACAAATCTTGGCAAATCGGTCGCCAAAAGCACCGGTGATCACCACCAACACTTCATCTCCTGGTTCGACGGTGTTCACTACAGCCGTTTCCAAGCCCGACGTGCCACTTCCGGTAATGATCATGACGTCCTGTTCCGTTCCAAACACCGGCTTCAGCCTTGGGCGGATTGTCGCGAGCAATTCCTTGGTTTCCTGTCCCCGATGTCCAATCATCGGTTGGGCCATCGCCCTCTCTACACTCGGCGGTATGGGACTTGGTCCAGGGATTCTTAATAAATGCTGATCTGGTAACATGCTACGTCTCCTCTCTTTTCTTCTCGTTAGCAGGAAATTTTCCCATTAAAAAAACTTCCCGCCCCCTACGATTTTGGTAAGGGGCGAAAAGTTATCACTCACGCGGTACCACCCTTTTTCACTGTCTTCCAACAGTCTTCATTGGCGCCATGCGTAACGGGCATGAAGCGGGCAGACCTACTAATGTTTCAGCTTGCCTATTCCGAAGTGCTATTCCATAACAGCAGCACTGGTTTCCACCGACCACCAGCTCTCTGAAGTCTGCCATTTATCGAACTTGTCTCCATCACCATATTTATGTAACAACTTGAATTTTTATTTATCATAGCAAATTTGTTGTTATTGTCAATATATTTCGTCAATTTTGTTTTGTTGCACCTGTATTCCAGAACTGTCTTGTAAACGCTTTATGCGCTGCTGTTGTTGTACTTATTCCTGTAAAATTTTCTTACAAAAAAGTTGCATAAATAATCATGTTGATTATTCAAAAAAGCACTTCAATCCGGGTACTCCAAATTGAAGTGCTTGCATCTTGCTTAGTCAATGTCGATTTGGTTGCTCGTCTTGGCCTCTTTTGGTCCCCTGATGGTGAGCACGCCATTTCTGTAAGCAGCCTTGGTTCTATTTTTCTTGATTGTGTACGGCAGCTGAACAATCCGTTCGACACCTTCAATCATCCGCTCCCTGCGGTAATAATTGTTGACGTCGTTCGTCTCTTCTGCCTCGCGATCGTCGATCACCGCGATTTTCAAACGGTCTCCCATCGGTTCGATTTTGATATTTTCCTTGCTGACTCCCGGAATTTCCGCCTCTATCACCCACTCATTCGGGGTTTCATACAGATCGACCGCGATGGACGTTTTTTTGAACATCGGCTGTTGAAAAAGCGAATCGATGGAGCTTAACAATCCGTTGTAGGGAGCATTTTTGAAATACTCTTCCATTTGGCTGAGCGGACTGTTTTTCTTTGGCTGCCGTCGATTTTCTTCTCCCACATCAACTCCCCCTTCCCACTGCTGATTTCTTTATGGTTAGGATATGGAAAATGGCTCAAGTTGGTATGGACGAATGTCACGGGTATAACAGCCTTTGTACGTTTACTATTCTGCTTAGATAATCACTCTTCTAAGGACTTTTGAAATCGGTCCACATCCGTTTTTGGCGGTAAACCGAATAATCTTGCATATTCACGGTTAAATTGTGTAGGACTCTCGTAACCAACTTGAAAACCTGCATCAGCAGCCGCAGTAGTTTCCGTCAATAATAAATTGCGCGCTTCCTGCAGTCTTAATACTTTTTGATATTGCAGCGGAGTCATGGCCGTCACATTCTTAAAGTGCTGATGAAAGGAGGACGTGCTCATGTGTACCTGTTCAGCAAGCTCCTCTACCCTCAATGGTTCTTTAAAATTACGGTAAATCATTTGAATTGCCTCAGCGATGCGGTTTACGTTGGACCCGTTCTTGGCAAACTTAACGATGTGGCCGCCTTGCTTACTCTTAACTACTCGATAAAGAATTTCTCTGAGTACAAGGGGAGATAAGGGCTCGATATCTTCCGGGGTATCCAACAGCCCTACCAGGCGGGTTATCGCTTCCAACAAACGGGGTGTCGTTTCATTCAATACCAGGCCACTAGGAGCTGCTGTTTTAGTCGGGTGCTGAAGCGGTGTAGTATTTAACAAATTGATTATCTCTTCAAGTTGAAAGCTGATTTGGATACATAGAAAGGGCCTTTCGGTTTCTGCTTGAATAACCTGTCCGATGATTGGCAGATGGACCGAGGCAATTAAATATGACGTTGCATCGAACGGAAAACGATTGCCGGCCAATGTGGCCATCTTCGCTCCCTGGACAATGACACAGATGGATGGTTCGTAAACTGTATGGATTGGTTCTCCCGCAGCCGACTGACGGATAATGTTCAGCGAAGGAATCCTGGTAGGATGATCACCATCCACAACTATCTGTTCATTAATCAATGAAATCAATTGCTCTTGATATTGGACAATACTATTCAGCGCTTTCGCTTCCCTTCCTACTTAGATATGAGTAGCTTACCAAATAGTTGGAGAATTAGGCAATGATTTGCGAGTAACAGGCTACAGGTTTTAGTCGGCTTTTTATTAAAATGAATATCAGACATACAATAAGGAGTGAACATTTATGGCATTATCATTGACTGGAAAAGTAGCTTTAATTACGGGAGGTTCACGTGGAATAGGAGAAAAAACGGCTGTAAAGTTAGCTGCAGAAGGGGCAACAGTTGCGGTCAACTATGTTTCCAATAAAAATAAGGCGGAAGCAGTAGTTGAGCGAATCACTACTCAAGGAGGAAAGGCAATAGCAGTACAAGGAGATATTGCCAACGTCGAAGATATCAAGCGAATTTTCTCGACAACATTAGAGGCATTTGGAAGGATTGATATCTTGATCAATAATGCCGGGGCAATGGTTACCAAACCTATTGATCAAATTACCGAAGAGGATTTTGACAGACTATTCGCCATTAATGTAAAAGGTACCTACTTTGCGATCAAAGAGGCATACCGATATCTAGAAGAAGATGGCCGCATCATCAACCTTTCCACCTCTGTTAACGGGAACATGTTTCCAACTTATAGTTTATATGCGGGAACAAAAGGGGCAGTCGAACAATTCACACGCCAACTGGCAAAGGAATTCGGTCCAAAGAATATCACCATCAATACTATTGCGCCCGGACCAATTGCCACAGAGTTATTTTTTGCAGATAAAACGGAGGAACAAATAGAAACATTCAAAAATAACAATGCCTTCCATCGCCTTGGAACTCCGGAAGATATTGGAGATGCCATCAGTTTGCTGTTAAGCCGGGAAGCATCATGGATTACCGGTCAAACACTGCGGGTAAATGGGGGATTCATTTAAAAACAATTAAGCGGTCAGGCATCATGGGTTATCCATGATGCCTATGTTTAAGTGTTAATCATCCACCAAGTGGTCATCATCAAGGTTGCCACTGAATAAAAAGGGGAGGACATCACCGTCTTCCAAAGTAATTGCCAGCTGTGTTTTAAAGGAATCCAGGTATATTTCGTTGAAATGGATTCCCGCCTTAAGTTCATTAGTGCCTGCCGGTATCTTGATATAGCCAGGACCATTTGAATTTTTCTCTGCTTCCCCGTCTTCTGTACCATCCACCGTTTTTGGGCCATCATAGCCGCTGAGTGGATATACGTTTCCTTCTCCGTCCTCCAAATAAGTCGAATTTGAATCATTCTCTTGTTTATCTGTTTCTATTATCACATCTTCGTCTGTGTGGTTACTGATTTCATAATAGATAGTGGTCATTTCATATTTCTGTCCTTGAAATTCTTCGACACGATCAAGTGTTACTTCTATCCCTTGCTTTTCTTTTGTGTCCGGATAAGCAAACGTTCCTGGAGAATCAGAGTTGCAAGCGCTCGATATGCCAATGATTAAGAGCATCATCCATAACATTGATTTCCGAATAACAATTCCCCCTTGTAATGTGCTTATATATTGTGAGGATTTTATTAGCAACAAGGGCTGATTCAGAACTTATTTTCTTTTATATTTCATTTATTTTAATATTTAAAGTTTGAGGATAAGACGGGAATGATTGCCTTCCTGACTTTATAACTTTATAACTTCATTTGAGCTTATCGTGGAGAGTTAATAGTGGTGGATATAGTTTGCTATTTATCGCCCTTATTTCCAGATTTATTATAGAATAATATATATATACTTTTCAAAACCTCATGCAACAAAAAAAGTCCTATGGATTCCTCCATAGGACTCTTTCGCATTACTCGGTCACGTATGGCAATAGAGCCATTTGACGAGCACGCTTGATAGCTTTAGTCAATTTACGTTGATATTTTGCAGAAGTTCCAGTCACACGACGAGGAAGAATTTTTCCACGCTCAGAAACGAAACGTCTCAGCAAATCAACATCTTTATAGTCAATGTGTGTAATGCCGTTAGCTGTGAAGTAACACACCTTACGACGCTTTGCACGACCACGACGAGCTGCCATAGGTATTACCTCCTTTTATCTTGAGTTTAAAAGTATCGCACTTTCAAGCTCTTTAGAATGGTAAATCATCATCTGATATATCGATCGGTTCCCCATTATTGCTGAATGGGTCCTCTTCATTTTGTCTGGAAAAATCGTTGTTGTTCGATTGGTTCTGATTCTGTTGATATCCTGGTGAGCCTTGTCCTCCACCTTGGGAAGATCCTTTTGTTTCCAGGAATTGTACAGTATCGGCCACTATTTCGGTGACGAATACCCTTTTTCCGTCCTGACCTTCAAAGTTGCGTGTCTGTACACGTCCGTCCACGCCGACCAGGCTTCCTTTACTCATAAAGTTGGCCAGGTTTTCGGCGGCACGTCTCCATACCACACAGTTGATAAAATCAGCTTCCCTGTTTCCTTGCTGGTTAGAAAAAGGTCGATTGACAGCTAATGTGAAATTAGCCACTGCTACTCCATTTGGTGTATAGCGTAAGTCCGGATCCTTCGTCAACCTGCCGACAAGTACGACACGATTTAACATCAGAACCACTCCTTATTGGTCGTCTTCGCGAACTGCAATATGACGAATAATGTCATCAGAGTACTTCGCTTGACGGTCGAATTCATTAATGGCGGTTTCATCGCCTTTAAAGTTGATTAGCACGTAGAAGCCATCGCGATAGTTATTGATTTCATAAGCAAGACGTTTCTTGCCTTTTTCATCAACTTTATCGATTTCCGCACCATTATCTGTAAGGATTTTGTTGAAACGCTCGATCAAAGCCGTTTGCGCTTCCTCTTCGATATCCGGGCGGACGATGTACATGATTTCATAATTTCTCATCCGTTTGCACCTCCTTTTGGACTTAACGGCCCCTTTTTTTGCAAAGGAGCAAGGAGTAATCATTAATTACTCACAATGTTGAATTATACCAAAGTCCTTAGTATTGTGCAAGTACCTACCCTAACCTGCACTGCAACACAAAGAATGACGAATTCCCCTGCTTACACATTGAAACGGAAATGAATGATATCTCCGTCTTTCACCAAATAGTCTTTTCCTTCCAATCGAACCTTCCCTTTTTCCTTTGCTCCATTCATGGAACCAGCTTCCATTAAATCATCATACGAAACAGTCTCAGCCCTGATAAAACCTCTTTCAAAGTCAGTATGGATGATTCCTGCTGCCTGTGGTGCCTTAATACCTTCTGTAAAAGTCCAGGCACGTACTTCCTGTTCACCTGCTGTGAAATAAGTCGCCAGTCCGAGCAGATTGTAAGTGGCTTTGATCAGTTGATCCAACCCGGATTCTTCAATGCCCAGTTCTTCAAGGAACATTTCCTTTTCCTCGCCTTCCAGCTCGGCAATTTCCGATTCGACTTTGGCGCTGATGACAATGACTTCCGCATTTTCCGTTGCGGCAAACTCGCGGACAAGCTTCACGTTTTCATTATCGTCAGCATCCAACAATTCATCTTCTCCGACGTTTGCCACGTAAAGAATGGGCTTGCTGGTCAACAGATGCAGCCCTTTCACCAGTTTTTGCTGTTCATCGGTGAATTCGACTGCGCGAGCAGGCTTTTCTTCCTCCAGTGCGTCTTTCAGCTTGCTTAACACTTCAAACTCGGCAACTGCTTCCTTGTCTTTTTGTCTTGCCATTTTTTCCACACGTTGCAAACGCTTTGTCACTGACTCCAAATCTGCCAGAATCAGTTCCAAATTGATTGTCTCGATATCGGAAATCGGATCTACTGTTCCGGAAACATGGGTGATGTTTTCATCTTGGAAGCAGCGGACCACATGACAAATGGCGTCCACTTGACGAATATGTGACAAGAATTGGTTTCCAAGTCCTTCCCCTTTACTTGCCCCTTTGACGATCCCGGCAATATCGGTGAACTCAAAAGCCGTTGGAATCGTCTTCTTCGGTTTTACCAATTCTGTTAGCTTCGTCAACCGATAATCAGGGACTTCCACTATTCCTACGTTTGGATCTATTGTACAAAATGGGTAATTTGCCGATTCTGCCCCTGCCTGTGTGATTGCATTAAACAACGTAGACTTTCCTACGTTGGGCAAACCGACAATTCCTGCTGTCAATGCCATAAAAACTTCCACTCCTTAAGGATACCGCTCATATGAACGTTTCAGTCATACCAATTATAGATAGACTTGGCCGAAATGACAAGTTATCAAAATGACAAAACAAGGGAAACATCTCCCCTTGTTTTCCAAACTTAGGTACGTGATATTCAGTTTTGTTATCGTGCAGATAAATATTTTCAGAAATCATGTTTTTTGGAAGCTCTTTTTACACGTTATCACTCTATAACTGGACAGTTAATAGAAACAGCGCATTAACTGTAATGGGAAGTGTCCTTGCCTATTCAAAAAGCGTGCTAACCACCGCTTCGGTAGCATACTTCGCTTTCCGCGGGCACGGCTTCAGCTAACTTGATAAAGAAAACCGCTTTACCAAGTGGATCTTCAGATCGTGCCGTTCCCGCAGGAGTCTGCGCATGCTACCTGCGCTAAAAAGCATGCTAATTTCGCAAGCGTAGAGAATTTTTCATTGAGACCCAACAAGCCATCTTAAAACCGGTTGTCAGGAAATGTGTACTTCTTTTCATAAAAAACTGTTGGAGTTCCGTCTTTTCTCTTGTACTTGAACTTTCTACTTGTTTTCCTAGCTATTTCTTTTGATAAAACGGTACATGGAGTACCGAAAAATAAAAAATGTCTAGTACACGCATTTTTAAACAGGAATCTGTTCCTAGCGAAGAAAATACCCGGAGACTCCTCGAAAATACAAAACAATTTTCTTCGTGCGATGCATCGCTGCCGCAGCCTTCCTTGTCCTGCGGGAGGAAAGGCCTCGGTGAGATCCCGCAGAGCGTCAGCTCGAGGAAGCTCACCAGCCGCCCGTGGAAGACGCATCCAAACTATGTCGTAGTTTATAAGCCGATTTTTGATTTGTTTCACGTGAAACAAATCATTCTGTTTCTTCCTGTCTTTCCAACACTTTTTTCATTTTGCTATTGAACTTCTTTCGGGGAATCATCACGCTGTGGCCGCAGCCTTCGCACTTAATCCGGATATCCATGCCCATTCTGATGATTTTCCAGCGATTTTCCCCACAAGGATGGGGCTTTTTCATCTGTACAACATCATGTAATTTATAGTCTTTTTCCTGCATCGTTTACTCCCCTCTTTCTCCTTGATTTTGATTGGAAGATTCCTGTTCCCGACTGTACATGACCATCCGTGGCAAAGGAATGTCAATTCCATGGCGTTCCAGCCTTCCTTTGATTTCCCTTCTCATCACTCTTGCGATCATCCAGTGCTCCATCGGCACCACTTCTGCAATCACCCGAATCACAACATGCGAAGTTTCCATTGTCTGTACGCCTAGCAACTCGGGCACTGTAATCATTTCCGGATATTGTGCCGGAAGTTCCGGAAGCAGCTGCTCAATGATTCTTTCCGCAGTCGGAATGTCCGCTTCATACGGGATATTGACATCCACTACTGCAATGCTGTTATGGATGGAATAGTTGGTCACCTGGTCGACGCTTCCATTGGGGACGATATGCAGCTCACCTGTCCAGCTCAAAATTTTTGTCGTCCTTAAGCCAATTTCTTCAACTGTCCCTTCTATCCCCGCAGTTTGTATATAATCGCCGACTGAAAATTGATCCTCGAAAATGATGAAAAAACCGGTAATCACGTCACGAACCAAGTTTTGCGTTCCAAACCCGATTGCCAATCCGGCGACACCGGCACCGGCCAACAGTGCGCCGATCGGAATGGTCATCGCGTCCAGAATCATGATGAAGGCCGTGAAATAGACAACATAGGTCAACGTGTTTTGAACTAGCTTTTTCAAAGTGTTTTCTCTTCGCTCGCTGATCCGGAACGGCCCTCGCTCCCGTTTACGGAAAATCCGGTTGATCAAAGTGGTACCGATCCGGATGATGAGTGCAGAGATAATCAGGATCATGATGATCTGCAGGATGACATATCCCACTTGCATCCAAAACTCCGGTCCCATCAGGCGTTTCACCCATTCAGCCCACTCTTGTTGTATTTGTTCCACTTTTTGTCCTCCAAAATTGATGGTAGTAATCATTTTACCATTTTTCATTCTATTTTGTACCTATTAACTATTGGATAGACGATAATACACGATAATACATAGAGATTGAGAACCCCATATAGTGGGTATAGGTATTCTATCAAGGTTGAGAAGCCTATGCTGGTCAGCGGAACCATAAGAAGCACGAGAATGGTAGCCAGCACCCAAAGCGGATAATTCAATTTGTCTCTCACTCTTGTAACCAGACCGAGTGTTCCGGAAACGGCAGTCGTGAAAATTGCCAGCCAGAGAAGCACCGAAATAAACAAAAACATGACGTAAGGGTAATTCTTCAGTATTGCAAAAAGTGGAATTTCATAGAGCAAAACTTCGTCGGATATTTGGATGAGACTGTTGTTATAGATATAAGAAATAACACCGAGCACTATTCCGCTGCCGACGCTGGCGATCCATATCTCTCCCCTGCCCTTCATCTCGTTTCCGATGGCCCCGAGAACCGCAATGAGCGGCAGAATGTTAAGGGCGGTGAATGGAAAAGCTGCTGTCCAATTTCTTTGTTTCGATATGTCTGGCAAGAAGGAAAGCTGCTGATGAAAAGAAAAGATAAGCAATGTTGCTAATAGACCGGTAATCAACAATGGCAGGATGAAACTGTTCAAGGATAATACACCTTTTATGTCCCAAATAAAAACGCCAATCAACGGCAAAACGATCGCTGTGATGCCCCACCACGCCGGAAAACTGAAAGCATGCCAGGTAGCACCGCTGCCAGCCAGCATGATCACCGTGGTTGAAAATAAATAGACAATGATCATGCCATCGTACAAAAAAGACAGCTTTTTTCCGACGATGGTTTGCAGGACCGGCAAATAATGAGTCGATTGGCTTGTATAACTGATTTGCAGTACAACATAACAACTTATCGAGAAAAGAATCGTGAACAGCAGGATGGCTAGTCCACTTTCATGGCCAAAAAATTGCCAAAGCTCTCGTCCCGATGCATATCCTGCACCAATCATGGTGCCTACTATTAAAAACATCCATTTAAAACCTGATTTCCACATATTGATCTGCCACCTTTTCACCCGGTCAATGTTTGACAGGTTTTTTTACTGGACCTTTATGTAACACATTTGCACAGGTATAAAAGTATTAAAAATTCGTATACTAATACCAATATGTTTCTGGAGGAACAGCTATGAATCTAAAAAAGAGAATTTCCGGTAAAAAAGAAGGGCGTTTCCATTATGAAGATGTATTATTCTCCCAGAATATGCGGCAAGGTCTAACAGAATTACTGCCGTTTTATGCAAAGGAAATCGTTGTTGTCTGTATTGGCACGGATCGTTCAACGGGAGACTCGTTAGGACCTTTGACAGGCACCCTGTTAAACGAAAAAGCCAATCAAAGATTATCGGTATACGGAACTCTGTCAGATCCGATTCATGCCGTGAATTTGGAAGAAAAAATGGAAATGATCGAACAACGACACCCAGAAGCCTTTATTATCGCAATAGATGCCTGTCTGGGACGGATAGACTCTATCGGCACGGTAACCCTATCCCCTGGACCGTTAAAACCGGGAGCGGCTTTAAAAAAGCCCCTGCCGGATGTTGGAGATATACATCTGACAGGAGTAGTCAATATCAGCGGTTACATGGAGTTTTTAGTTTTGCAAAACACGAGACTGAACATTGTAATGCAAATGGCAAGAAAAATAACCGATTCCCTTCATCTTTTAGATTTGGAACTGTCAAAGCAGCAGGCTGTGCCCTTCCGAGTTAAGTAAGAACGATACTTAACATAGGGAAAAGCAAAGAAACCCGTCCTTCATAAACCGTGGACGGGTTTCTTTGCGATTCAATTGTCATTCAAAAAATAAATCTCACAACCGCTTGACTGTATCGAGTGCGTCCATTCATCCTGCAATCAATCCATAAATGTAATATACAACGCCTACAGTCACCAGGGCAGGCAGCAGGTTGGCGACACGGATTTTTGTTAGTTTAAGCAGGTTCAAACCAATAGCAACAATCATCAGTCCTCCCACTGCCGTCATTTCAATGATAAATCCATCGAAAAACGATTGAGGGAACCAGCTGTCGATTTGTGTTGCCAAAAGCGCAATTCCTCCTTCATAAAACAAAACAGGTAAAACGGAAAATATGACACCCAACCCCATTGTAGTGGTCAGCACTAATGCGACAAATCCATCAATGAATGCTTTCGTGATCAATACGCCATGATCACCGCGTATGCCACTGTCCAATGCCCCGATGACAGACATGGCTCCGATGACAAATATCAAGGATGCGGTGATGAAGCCTTGTGCTACACTAGTCTTCCCCTTACCTTTTCCAGCAAACTTCCTTTCAATCCAGTAACCGGCATTGTTCAATTTTTCCTCAAGGTGCAGGGCTTCCCCTGCAATGGCCCCAGTAAGGAGTCCCAACAGGACCACGACAATGTTTTCGGAAGTCAAGGCCATTTGCATCCCGATTAACAGGACCGCCAAGCCGATTCCATGCATGACGGTTTCTTTATATCTTTCAGGTATGTTCGCGAAAAACAAACCGATAAGTGATCCTATGATAATACAAATTACGTTTATCATCGTTCCAAGCAAAACCATATGTCCATCTCCACTCTTTTCCCTTGCGCTTCTTCTTTTTACCTTGTTTCACGTGAAACAAGATAAAAAATAAGCCCGGCCGTCAGGATGGGTATCCTGCTGGACCAGGCCTTGTTGGCACTGTTATTGAAATTTGCCAAGAATTCGATCTAAATCCTCATTCGAGAAAAATTCGATTTCTATTTTCCCTTTCCGCTTGCCACGGTGTATGGTGACACCTGTTCCCAAGTGGTCACGCAATTGGCTCTCCCTCTCCGAAATAAATATATCCTTTTTCGGCTTTTCCTTTTTCTTCTGGGGTGCCTTTTCGTTCAACTGGATAATCAGTTGTTCCACCTGCCGGACGTTTAAGCCTTCTTTTCGGATTTTATCAACCAGTGGATTCAGTTTTTGTTTATCCTTCAGGCCTAGTAAAGCACGTCCATGCCCCATTGTCAGTTCTCCATTGTTGATCAATGCGCTGATCTGGTCTGGCAAGCTTAACAGGCGGACCAAATTCGCAATGTGTGGCCTGCTTTTACCCAGCCTCCGAGCCAACTCTTCTTGGGTAATGTTTAATTCTTTCATCAAATTTGCATAAGCTGAAGCTTCTTCAATCGGAGATAAATCTTCCCGCTGCAGGTTTTCCAGAAGTGCCAGCTCCATCATTTTATCATCTGTCAACTCTTTGATGATGACAGGGATTGTTTTCAAGCCTGCTTCTTTGGCAGCCCGGAATCTCCTTTCGCCAACCACAATTTCATAGCCTTTGATGCTTTTTCTAACAATTAATGGCTGGAGAATACCATACTCCAAAATGGAATCCTTCAATTCTTCAATCGCATCTGCATGGAATGTTTTCCTTGGCTGATATGGATTCGGCCTGCATTCTTTCACCGAAATTTCCTGAACAGATTCCTCTTCCTTTGTTTCCAACTCAGGAAAAAAAGCATTAATACCTTTCCCCAACCCTCTCGCCATTAGCGATCACTTCCTTTGCTAAGTCTAGATAAACATCTGCGCCTCTAGATTTGGGATCATAAATGATAATCGGTTGTCCATGGCTGGGCGCTTCTCCAAGCCTGATATTTCTTGGAATGATGGATTGATAAACTTTATCCTGAAAGTACTTTTTGACTTCTTCGATTACCTGGATACCTAAATTTGTTCTGGCATCAAGCATCGTCAACAATACACCTTCGATCATCAGTTCCTTGTTCAAATGTTTTTGTACAAGTCTGATGGTGTTTAACAGCTGACTTAAACCTTCCAAGGCATAATACTCACACTGTACAGGAATAAGGACAGTATCTGCTGCTGTCAGTGAGTTAATCGTCAATAATCCTAGAGATGGCGGGCAATCGATAATCACGTAATCATATTCATCCTTGACACTGTCGATTGCCTTTTTCAATCTGACTTCCCTGGATATAGTCGGTACCAGCTCTATTTCAGCGCCGGCAAGTTGTATGGTCGCGGGTATGATATCTAAATTTTCTACGGTTGTAGGAACACATACTTTTTCAGCTTCTAAATCTTCCACCAGCACATTATAGATGCACTGCTCCATATCCGCTTTATTTATTCCTACGCCACTCGTTGCGTTTCCTTGCGGGTCAATATCGACAAGCAGGACTTTATGGTTTAAGTATGCGAGACATGCACTAAGATTCACTGCTGATGTAGTTTTTCCTACGCCACCCTTCTGATTAGCAATGGCGATTACTTTTCCCATGGTGTCACCTACCTACTCTAAAACTTCTAACTCTTTTATTTTATCACTTATTTTACTCTATGAATGCGAAAAAAAGATAGTTTTTTAAAATGTTAGCTTTTTGTAATCATCTTATGAATCGCCGCATCAACGATTCAACCGCCTGCGGTGTTCCACATGGAACAAAAGAGTGCTAAAAAACACCCATCTTTATTAAAAAGATGGGACTAGCCTTGATTATTCTTTTTCGGAATTTTAATCGTGATTTGATAGTAATTCTCATGGTCTTCTTCATCGGTTTCTAAATCGATTCCGGTATCTGAAACCATGGTCAGTGATTGGCGAATCGTATTCATTGCAATTCGCATATCTTTATTCACGCCTTTTAATTTTGCTTTCTTTTGCTTCGGTTTGTCGGCAGATAGTTTGGCGATCCGCTCTTCTGTTTGCTTGACATTCAAATCCTTTTCCAGGATTTCAGCGAGGATTTTTTCCTGTTTTTCAGGATCCTTTAAAACGATTAAGGCGCGTGCATGCCTTTCGGTGATATGTTTTTCAAGTAATGCCTGCTGAACGGATTCAGGCAGTTTCAACAGACGCATTTTGTTGGCTACAGTCGATTGGCTTTTCCCCAGGCGTTGGGCAAGCGCTTCCTGGGTAAGTCCATGCAACTCCAATAAGCGCTGATAAGCCATCGCTTCCTCGATGACAGTCAGCTCTTCTCTTTGTAAATTTTCTATTAAAGCAACAGAGGCTGTTTCTGTATCGTTCATTTCTCTAATGATGGCAGGAACATTTTCCCATTGTAAGTACTGTACCGCCCGCCATCTTCTTTCTCCCGCAATTAGCTCGTACCCTTCCTCTTCCTTGTCCAGTTTACGGACGACGATTGGTTGAATCATCCCGTGTGTATGTATCGTTTGGGCTAATTCTTCAATCTTTTCCTGTGTGAAAATGGATCTCGGCTGATAGCGGTTCGGTTCTATCTGATTGACAGGAATCTGGATTACTTCATCCGGATGATATTCCTCTTGGACTTCTGAGTCTGATTTCTCACCTAGGCCAAATATACGGCTGAACGGGTGTAACATAGTCAGACACACCACCTTTACTAAACGGTCATTGGCTATATCGTATCGATTCTATTTGCGATGTTCCACGTGAAACAGAGAAAAATAGAAAACAGAAAATGCGCTGCAGTGAGAAGCTGCTGCGCATTGATAGCCATTTCAGTTTCCAATTATTATTTTATCATAGATTTGGCAAGAAAAGTATCGTTCTGGATTGTTTATTTTATAAAAATTGTCTATTTGCCGGCTTATCGTCATAAACACGGGGCCGAGACAAAAGCATGGCCATCAAAACAAAAACCGAGCGAATTTGACTGATCAATCAAATTCGCTCGGTTTTTAATAGTTGTGTTTCTTAGAAAGACTTCTTATTACCCTGTTGTTTGATGCGTACTTGTATGTTACGGCAAGGTAAGCAGACTCCAGCGGTATTTAGCTGAAGCCATGCCCGCGGAAAGCGAAGTACCTTGCCGGAGTGGAGTGTGCTCTTTAGACAAGTGAATGTTAGAACGGTTTACTTTTTTAAACCAAAAAAACCGAACGAATGATGGAATCGTTCGGTTCTTGTGTTGACCACGATACGTTTGTCCCAACCACGCTTCCTTTACTCTGCCTGGTTATGCAGTTTTTCTTCATTGATTTTGGTGACCAAGTCATAACGTGCCAGTTCCATTTCCGGAGTCGATGTCAACCACTCAAAGTCAACCGGCTTTCCTGCTGCCAGAGCGATAAAGGCCGCCGGAATGTCGGCTCCCGCAGCGTGTGAAAAAGCATAACCGCCGCCGAACCGCGGGTTGATGTCAATGATATAATAATCCTTTCCATCATAAAACACATCGGTATTCAAATAGCCTTTATGCTTAAAGTGGTCTCCGATCTTTTTACCGATTTCCACCAAAGGCTTATCATGGCTGGTAATCGTACGATCGACATCTCCCCCACGCATAGCCAGCTGTTTTCTTGCCAGTGAAGTAAGGAATTTTCCTTCTAAATCGTTGACAATATCCAGACTGTATTTTTCTCCTTCAATGACTTCCTGGATGATGACATTGTCTTCCGGATCCTTTTCTGTATCGAAACGAAGCGGTGATTGCTCTATTTTATGGACTGCCAATTGGTATGCTGACTTCAACTCCTCCATATTGTTGACGATCTCTATCCCGATAGACGCAGAGCCATTGCGTGGTTTTACAATAAATGGAAAGTAGCTTTCCCCGTTATTTACACCTGCTTGGACGTCTTCAATCGTAAAGTATGAAACCGGGGCTTTTAAACCGATTTCGCCCAGCAGTTCTTGATATCTTCCTTTGTCCCTTACCTTGGTCACTACTTCAAGATCCGGGATGAACAACTTCACTCCTAGTTCATCAAAAGCAGCCTTGTTCTCAGCTAATTTCGGAACCTCCCAGTCATTCAAAGGAATCAACATTTCAATTTTATCTTCCTTGCAAATTTCCAGTATTTTTTCGGCATATTTATCATCGGTCTGATGCGGAATGATATAGGAACGGTCCGCTACCTGCAGCGATGGTGCGTTATAGTCCGGGTCTGCAACAATCACATTCCCCAGAATCCCCGCTTCTTTCAGTGCTTCTTGAAAAAAACCGATAAAATCTATTCTTCTCGCACCGGATGTCAGTAAAATATTCATATTTGCTCCTCCAAATCGCTGTATTTTTCTGCTTTCCATGGTGAGTAGTTGTTATATGCCCAGATAAGCCGCAGGACAAACCTATGTAACGTAATAGTTAATAAATTGTATTACTTTGGGATTGCCACCAAAACAAAAAAACCGAACGGATTCCAAAATCATTCGGTATGCTTGCCCCCTTGCCTTTGTCACAGCTACTGCATTATCCGTTGCTACTTTTCTTTTTATCCTTTTTATCAAACCACCAAAAGAGCAACGCAAAAACAAGGGCTATAATGCTGGTATAGGTGGTCAACTCCTCTCCTCCTGTAACTGTAAAGCAAAGCATTAGTATAGCGAAAAAAATCACTGTGAATTGGAAAATCCGTGTTGTAGTTGAAATGAAAATCACCTTCTTTTTTCTTTTGAGGGAGAGAGATAATTCATTTTGGTAGACGTTACTACAATGAATTTCTTCACATTTTCGTATTCTTCATTAGGTGATATTTCTCCTTTTTAAGAGTCAATCATTTTTCCCGGATTACGTTTCCTCTACTTTTTTAAGATGAAGAAAGACCGAGCGTTTAGACACAAAAAAGCTGTCCACAGCAAAGGGACAGCTTTTTTCAACAGAATGGAAACTATAAATTTCTGTGAGAGTCTGATTACAATGCCCTCCCCCTTGAGGTCTAAAGCAAAGCCTCTGTGGGGCAAAGACAGCCATCACGAGGTTTTGCTTAAAGCTTGGAGGGGCACCCTATTTTTCAGGAAATAGGAGTTCTGTTCGGAACCCCTGGCTTCCTCGGGTATTTGTTCGGCGTTTTTCTTTTCTTTTGAATAATGGCGATATTCCGTTCGCCATTGTCACCAGGTAATGCAAATGTATGCGTATCGACCGGTTCCCCGCCAAGTACCGTAATGGCCGTTCCCGCATCCGACATTTCCTCGGTCAGCTGAGGCCCCTTCATGGCAAGGAACGTACCACCCGTTTTGCAAAGCGGGAGGCACAACTCTGCCAATACCGACATACGTGCCACTGCCCTTGCTGTTACGACATCATACTGACCGCGGAACTTATCGTTTTTCCCGAATGTTTCCGCCCGCTCATGATAAAATGCCACATCGTTTAAACCGAGTTGGCTTGCCAAGTGGTTCAAAAAAGTTATCCGCTTTTTCAACGAGTCGACGATGGTCACTTTCAATTCCGGAAAACATATTTTTAACGGCAGGCTCGGGAAACCTGCGCCGGCCCCGACATCACAAACGTGGAGCGGGCCAGTAAAGTCGTGGTAGAAAGCGGCGGAAATGGAATCAAAAAAGTGCTTTGCATATACCTCTTCCCGGTCTGTAATGGCCGTCAGGTTCATTTTTTCATTCCATTCCACCAGCATTTTAAAATACGTGTCAAATTGATCGATTTGACGATCGTTTAGCGTTATTCCATGTTTTTTTAATTCTGTTAGAAAGGTTTCCTGATTCATCGATAAATCCTTTCTTTTCCTATATTTTATTGATTGGCAACGCGGGAAACATTTCCTTGCTCGATATAGACTAGCAAGATGGAAACGTCAGCTGGGTTGACTCCGGAAATACGGGAAGCCTGACCGACAGACAATGGTTTGACGCGCTTCAGTTTTTCTCTCGCTTCCGTCGCTATACCGCTGATCGCATCATAATCGATATTTTCCGGTATTTTTTTATTTTCCATTTTTCTCATCCGCTCAACTTGTTGATTGGATTTGTCAATATAGCCTTGATACTTGGTCTGGATTTCGACTTGTTCTTTCACACCAGCCGGCAATTCTATGGCTGCAGGCGTTATTTTTTCCAACAGTTCGTACTTCATTTCCGGGCGTTTCAACAGATCAGCAGCTTTGACTGCCTCTTTTAAAGCAGTACCGCCCGCTTCCTCGATAATCTCCTGTACTTCTGCTTCTGGTTTTAAAATAACTTTGGACAGGCGTTTTCTTTCCTGTTCGATCAACTGCTTTTTCTCTGTGAATCGGTCATAGCGCTCCTGCTTGATGGTCCCTAGCTTATAGCCGATTTCCGTCAACCGCAAATCAGCGTTGTCATGACGGAGCAGAAGTCGATACTCTGCCCGGGAAGTCAACAGGCGGTAAGGCTCGTTTGTACCTTTTGTCACCAAATCATCGATCATGACACCGATATAAGCTTGTGACCGATCGAGAATCAATGAATCGATATCAAGTGCTTTGGCTGCCGCATTGATACCAGCCATGATTCCTTGCCCGGAAGCTTCTTCATAACCGGACGTACCATTGATTTGCCCAGCGGTGAACAATCCTGGAACAGCTTTGAGTTCCAGTGTCGGCCACAACTGTGTCGGTACGACTGCATCGTATTCAATGGCATAACCGGCCCGCATGATTTCCGCATTTTCCAAACCAGGAATGGTTTGCAGCATTTCTTTTTGAACGTATTCTGGAAGGGAAGTCGACAGTCCTTGGACATACACTTCTTCGGTGCTTCTTCCTTCCGGCTCCAGGAAAATCTGATGGCGCGGTTTGTCGTGGAAACGCACGACCTTGTCTTCAATGGACGGACAGTAGCGCGGACCTGTACCTTTGATCATTCCTGAGTACATGGCCGACAGACTTAAATTATCATCGATGACCTTATGGGTGAACTCATTCGTATAAGTCAACCAGCATGGAATTTGGTCGGTAATGATTTCTGTCGTTTCATAAGAAAAGCTTTGCGGGTTCTCATCCCCTGGCTGAATTTCCGTTTTCGAGTAATCGATCGAATGGCTGTTCACCCTTGGAGGGGTTCCTGTTTTGAAACGTACCAGTTCGATCCCGAGTTCTTCTAAATGCTCGGACAAAGATACAGAGGCACGCTGGTTGTTCGGTCCGCTTTCATAGGATAAATCCCCGATAATCACTCTTCCGCGCATGAACGTACCTGTCGTGATAACGACCGATTTCGCATAATAAGCTGCCTTGGTTTCGGTGATGACTCCCTTGCACTCGCCATCTTCGATGATCACTTTTTCGACCATGCCTTGGCGCATCGTCAGGTTTTCCTCATTTTCCAACATCCATTTCATTTCCTGAATATACAGCGGTTTATCCGCTTGAGCACGTAGAGCCCGTACTGCCGGTCCTTTTCCAGTATTCAACATACGCATTTGAATATATGTTTTATCGATGACCTGTCCCATTACACCTCCGAGGGCGTCGACTTCTCTCACCACTACACCTTTGGCAGGTCCGCCGACCGAAGGGTTGCAGGGCATGAAGGCAACCATGTCCAGGTTCATCGAAAGCATCAGGGTCTTTGCTCCCCGTCTCGCCGAAGCAATCGCAGCTTCACATCCCGCATGGCCGGCTCCTACAACGATCACATCATAATGTCCAGCATCATATGTCATTTGCTGTCTCTCCTTTTATAAAAAGCTGTCAGTACCAGCTATCTTTTATCATTATTTACCTAAGCAGAATTGGGAAAACAATTGGTCGATCAAGCTGTCATGGACAGTATCCCCGATTATCTCTCCAAGAATCTCCCACGTCCTCGTAACATCAATCTGGACCAAATCTATCGGCATTTGATCTTCCATGCCGTCCATCGCATCGGACAATGCTTGCAACGCTTGTTTAAGCAGCTGAATATGCCTTACATTGGACACATAAGTCAAATCGCCTGCATCCAAATCGCCTTCAAAGAACGTATCCGAAATTGCTTTTTCCAGATCATCGATGCCTTTTTCTTCTATCAAGGCTGTCGTAATCACAGAATGATCCTTCGCCAATTCTTTTACTTTCTCTACATCGATTTTTTGCGGCAAGTCGGTTTTATTTACAATCACGACAACTTCCAGACCTTCTACGGCTTTGAATAAATTGAGATCCTCCTGGGTCAGTTCTTCCCCATTGTTTAGCACAAGCAGAATCAAATCCGATTCTTTTAAAACCTGCCTTGATTTTTCCACCCCGATCCGCTCGACGATATCTTCTGTTTCCCGGATTCCCGCTGTGTCGACCAGACGCAAAGGAACTCCGCGTACGTTGACATATTCCTCGATGACATCCCTGGTCGTACCGGGGATTTCGGTAACGATTGCCTTATTTTCGTGGACCAGCGCATTCATCAACGAGGATTTACCGACATTCGGCCGACCGATGATAGCAGTCGACAAACCCTCACGTAAAATTTTGCCCTGCTTGGCAACTTCCAGCAGGCGCTCGATTTCACGAAATACCTCTTTCGTTTTGCTGATCATCATTTGATGCGACATTTCTTCCACATCGTCATATTCAGGATAATCGATGTTCACTTCTACATGCGCCACCGTTTCCAGCAGTTCCTGGCGCAGTTTTTGAATCAGCTGGGACAGACGACCATCCATTTGTTTGAGGGCCACGTTCATCGCTCTGTCGGTTTTTGCTCTGATTAAGTCCATCACCGCTTCTGCCTGTGACAAATCGATCCGGCCATTCAAGAAGGCGCGTTTAGTAAACTCTCCCGGTTCAGCAAGGCGTGCACCTTGGGCCAGGACTATTTCTAGCAAGCGATTCACCGAAACCAAGCCACCATGACAGTTAATCTCCACGACATCTTCCCTGGTAAATGTTTTGGGTCCTTTCATGACAGTCACCATTACTTCTTCTGCAACTTCGTTGGTAGACGGTTCGATGATTTTCCCGTAATGGATCGTATGGGACTCCACTTCAGTGAGTGGTTTTCCATCGAACAATTTGTTCGCAATCCCTATCGCTTCCGGTCCGCTCAATCGGACGATAGCGATGGCACCTTCCCCGATCGGTGTCGATATCGCGGTAATCGTATCTGTTTCCATCCGTTTCACCTCCAACTATTCTAAATTCCATCTATATATAGTGCCCATTAAATTTATCACCAATTAGCGACCGATTATTGCTGTAGTCACTAACTTATTAGCATATCATAATCTGACACATTTGAAAATATCCACAAGCGTTTTTCTCCACTTCGGTTATCCACATGTGTATAATTTCATTTTCTTCCGGCGTTGTGTTTTCTATCCACAGCCTTTTCCGAAAGCTTATTTTAACACTTATTGGGGATAATACCTAGAAGAATGGCTGATTTTCCTCTTATACAATTTATAGATTCCCTTGATTGGCAGTACATCCTCATACGGACGACGGAATTATCGAAAAAGATGGAGTGGCGGCGGATAGAAGGGAACAAGCGGCAAAGAAAGGACGCCGCGTTTATTCCTGCAGGCAGCAAAAAATCCGGCTGTCGATGAAAGTTCCGACAGCCGGATTTGGATTAAGAGTATGATGGTTTGATGACTACGTGCCGGTTTGGTTCCACGCCGGCGGAAGTAGTGTTTACCTTTTTATGTTGTTGCAATGCTGTATGGATGATTTTCCTTTCATAAGATGGCATCGGTTCCAGCGTGACTTCTCTATGAGTATTGATCGCTTTGTCTGCCATTCTTTCAGCAAGATTGATCAACGTTTCTCTACGTCGGCCCCGATATCCTTCCGCATCCACTACAACGGTAAAACGCTTGTCTGCGTAGCGATTCAACACGAGTTGAACCAAATACTGCAATGCATTCAACGTTTGTCCCCGTTTGCCGATTAATATTGCAATCTTATCGCCGGAAAGATCGAAGGTTATCTGTTTGTCTGTGACAATCGTCTCGACTTCTACAGATACTCCTAATTCTGCGATTATCTCCTTTAAATACGCTTCTGTTTTTTGTATCGGATTTTGTGCAACGGATACTTTGACAATTGCCGGTTTAGAACCGAAAATTCCCAGGATTCCTTTTTTTCCTTCATCAATAATATCCAAGTCAACTTGGTCCCTCGAGGTGTTTAACTGCTTCAATGCTGATTGGACCGCATCTTCAACTGTTTGTCCAGTAGCAGTTACTTGTCTCACTATTTCGTTCCTCCTGTTTGAGCATCCTTATCCTTCATCATCGGCTTTCTGATGAAAACTGTCTGGGCTACCATGAAGATGTTACCCACTACCCAGTACAACGCCAGCGCCGACGGGAAGAAAATAGCTACAACCCCAATCATGATCGGCATCATGTAAAGCATCATCGTCATCTGCGGCATCATCGCATTTTGACTTGTATTCGTACCTGCCATCATCAACTTTTGTTGTAGGAAGGTCGCTCCGGCAGCTACGATTGGCAGGATGTAGAAAGGATCCGGTTCGCCTAATTGGAACCAAAGAAAGCTATGCTCTTTGATTTCCGCCGTTCTCATGATCGCCTGGTAAAAGGCAATCAAAATCGGCATTTGGACGATCAACGGCAAACAGCCTGCTAGCGGATTGACGCCGTTTTTCTGGAACAATTCCATAGTCTCCTGCTGCAGCTTCTGCTGCGTATTGGCATCTTTCGAACTGTATTTTTCCCGGATTTTTTGCAATTCCGGCTGGATATCCTGCATCGCTTTCGAGCTTTTCAGCTGCTTGATATTCAGCGGCAGTAAAACCAATCTAATTAAAATAGTAACTAGAACGATCGAAAGACCGTAATTTTCATTAAACATGTTCGCTACATAGGTGATCAGCTGTGACAAAGGCCATACAAACCAGTTATTCCAAAAGCCTTCGCTGTCTGCTGTAATATCCTGGTTTACCTGTGTACAACCAGAAAGCAAGCCTAGTACCAGTGTCAAGGCCATTAGCAATAAGACCTTTTTACGCAATATACTTCCTCCTTACTTCTCTACCATCATCGATGTTAGTTATCTAATTGTATTCTACCATGTATTTTACAGGTGTTCTATATAAAATAGAGCAACCTACCTGGCAAGCAGTCTTGACTTGGACAACACATGCATCAAGCTTTTCTTGATCTGGTGAAAGTCCATGTCCTTCGCAGGTTTGCGGGCAATGACGATGATATCGTAGGTATCCGCCACCTGCTCGTCCAACTCCAAAAATGCCTGCCTCAGATAGCGCTTTATCCGATTGCGAACCACTGCATTACCGATTTTCTTGCTGACAGACAAACCGATGCGGTAATGCTCCTGACCTGTTTTAGCCAGATAATAAATAACCAGCTGCCTATTGGCAAATGATTTTCCTTTTTTAAATACAAGTTGAAATTCTTCATTTTTCTTCAAACGATACGCTTTTTTCATGTGAAATCTCCTCCAACTGAAGGTAAGCACGGTGCAGACCTCAGAGGATCAGTGAAGTAATCGGTAATCTGCAGGCAAATAAAAACTGCTGCCCTTATATGGAAGTGCAGCCGATCCTGTCTCCTATCGTTTCCGGAAAGACGGCAGAAAAAACGTGCTCCACATCATTATTCAGTAAAAGGCCGTGTTTATGTATGGCTAAAAATATCAAAAACAGGTGGTAAAGCCTTTTTTATCTGATTCTATTATAGATAGAGCTACGAATTTTCGGCCAAAAGTGGAAAAAAGACCACTGAAAATCTTCAGTGGCCTATGCAGATAATACTTTTCTTCCTTTACGGCGACGACGAGCTAGAACTTTGCGTCCGTTTTTCGTGCTCATGCGTGTACGAAAGCCGTGAACTTTTTTACGTTTACGATTATTTGGTTGAAATGTACGTTTCATCTATAACACACCTCCCTGAGGATGAAAAAATTCTTCTAATCAAGACAGTCCCATTCATTATACGGAATAGTGGTTTCATCTGTCAACTTGTTTTCAGACAATCCGGCCATCCAACCATTGCCAATTTTTCAAGATCCCCTTCCCCCGCTTTCCTCTCGTTTGAACACCCGCGCATTTAATATAAACTGCGACATAGTTTGGATGCGACTTCCTGAACTTACTTTTGTTGAGTTGGAATTCGACGCTGCGAAAATACCCTGCGCTTTCCGCGGGCGGCTGGTGAGCTTCCTCGAGCTGGCGCTCTGCGGGATCTCACCGAGGCCTTTCCTCCCGCAGGACAGGTGTTTTCGGTGGGACGAGTAATCGCAGTCCCAAGGAAGGCTGCGGCAGCGATGCATCGCACGAAGAAAATGGTTTTGTATTTTCGAGGAGTCTCCAGGTATTTTCTTCGCTAGGAACAGCTTTCTGTTAAAAAATGCGTGTACTAGACATTTTTTATCCATGATACTCCAAGCATCGTATCATCAAAAGATTGCCGGGAAAACAAGTAGAAAGTCCAAGAACAGGATAATAAATGGAACTTCAACTATCTATTTATGAAAAGAAGTACACATTTCCTGACAAAAGCTTTTAAGATGGCTTGTTGGAACTCAAAGAAAAAGTCTCTAGGTTTGCGATAACACCATGCTTCTTAGCGTAGGTAGCATGCGTAGACTCCAGCGGGAACAGCGCGAGCTGAAGATCCACTAGGTAAAGCGGTTTACTTTACCTAGTTAGCTGAAGCCGTGCCCGCGGAAAGCGAAATATGCTACCGAAGCGTTGGTTAGCACGCTTTTTGAATAGAACATTACAGTTACTGCGCATTTTCTATCCACATCAAATTAAGAGCACTCTACTAATATCAACCTAACTGTTATATCACAAGCTGTTATACCACAGCCCTTCTCAACAAAAAACCTTCCGCTCGGTCCCTATCCGAAAACAGACTTTGACAGTTATCCACATAGCCTGTACACTCTTTTTTCATGAACAAATCTTTTTCCACATCGGTTATCGACAAATTAATCACAAAATATAGTGCTGTGGATAGTTTTTGTCTACAACCTGTAGTTTTTGTGGATAACTGTCGAAAAACCATTGCGCCATCCCGATTTATTTGATATTATATTTGTGTTTTAACAGTTGAAAACTGACCGCGCATATTATTTTTATCCACAGATTGTGGATAGCGTGTGGACATTTACACACATGCTTGTTTTTAAAGTTATCAACAACATTGTGGAATACTTCGATAATCGGATCTATCCCCTGCAATGACCGTATCTTTTTATCCACATTTACTTCGTTATAATTCTCATACCTTTCGATCTTTCTCTCGACATAGATCCAAGAAAGATTGCGAGAGGTTTTTTATTTCTCTTAACTTACTGAAAGGGGTGACGACGGGTTGGAGAACATCCAAGAGTTATGGACAAACACGCTGAAATCCATCGAACAAAAAATTAGCAAACCAAGCTATGATACATGGTTGAAAAACACCAAGGCAGACCAACTGGACGATGATACGTTAGTCATTTCGGCCCCTAACGAATTCGCACGGGATTGGCTGGAGAGCCGTTATACCAATTTGATTTCCGATGCTTTATTCGAAGTTACCGGTGCCGAATTAAAAACAAAGTTCATTATTCCAGAAACGGTTCACGAGCCGGACGACGTCAAACCGCCTGTTAAGAAAGTCCCTGATATCAAAAACAACGATAATGGGGAATCACCGAAGTCGATGCTGAATTCGAAATACACTTTCGATACCTTTGTAATCGGATCAGGCAACCGTTTCGCCCATGCTGCTTCCCTCGCTGTGGCGGAAGCACCGGCCAAGGCCTACAACCCGTTATTTATCTACGGTGGTGTCGGATTAGGAAAAACCCACTTGATGCATGCGATCGGCCATTATGTATTGGATCATAATCCAGCAGCCAAAGTGGTCTATTTGTCTTCCGAAAAATTCACGAATGAATTCATCAATTCCATTCGTGACAATAAGGCAGTGAATTTCCGGAACAAGTATCGGAATGTCGATGTGCTATTAATCGATGATATTCAATTCCTGGCCGGAAAAGAACAAACCCAGGAAGAATTTTTCCATACTTTTAATACCTTGCATGAGGAAAGCAAGCAAATTGTCATTTCCAGCGATCGGCCGCCGAAGGAAATCCCGACATTGGAGGATCGTCTTCGTTCCCGATTTGAATGGGGGTTGATCACAGACATTACCCCGCCGGACTTGGAAACCAGAATTGCCATTTTGCGTAAAAAAGCAAAGGCAGAAGGTTTGGATATTCCGAACGAAGTCATGCTTTATATTGCCAATCAAATCGACACCAACATCCGTGAACTGGAAGGTGCCCTAATCAGAGTGGTGGCCTATTCTTCATTGATCAACCAGGATATCGATGCTTCACTGGCTGCCGAGGCGCTGAAAGACATCATTCCGAGCTCGAAGCCCAAGGTCATTACGATTGACGGCATTCAGGAAATTGTAGGAGAACGTTATAACGTCAAGCTTGAAGATTTTGCGGCTAAAAAGCGGACAAAGTCGATTGCCTTTCCTAGACAAATTGCTATGTATTTAACAAGAGAATTGACCGACTATTCTTTGCCTAAAATCGGAGAAGAATTTGGCGGACGAGATCATACCACGGTTATCCATGCCCATGAAAAAATTTCAAAGATGATCAGCCAGGATAACCAGTTGCAAAAAGAAATCGAAGAAATAAAGGAACAGCTAAAATCCCTGTAAACAGCACTCTTCTCTTTTTATTTTCGGAAACGGGGGCTGTCCTTCTGTTTTTTCCACATGTGAATAACGTGAATAACCATACAAACTTACTAACACTCTATCCACAGCCAGATAAGCTTCACTTCCTGGGAAGAATTTGAGTTATCCACATAATCACATGCCCTATTACTATTACTACGATTTTTTATTAAAAAAAATATATAATATACTTCCCCTAGGAGGATTATTGATGAAATTTGTAATTCAGCGTGATGAATTGATGAATAGCGTACAACATGTCATGAAGGCTGTATCTTCCAGAACGACTATCCCGATATTGACAGGAATAAAGGTAGAAGCGGGAGAAGAAGGCATTAAATTGACGGGAAGTGATTCTGATATATCAATCGAATCCTTCATTCCCAAAGAAGAAGACGGAATTGTCTACGTGGAGCAAATAGAACAAGGCAGTGTTGTATTGCAGGCAAAATATTTTCCGGATATCGTCCGTAAACTTCCGGAAAAGACAGTGGAGATCGAAGCGGATGATCACTTGAAAGTCACCATCCGTTCTGGGGGATCGGAATTCCATTTGAACGGGCAAGATGCACAAGAATATCCACAACTGCCCCAACTTCATACGGAAGACAGCTTTGAGTTACCCACAGATTTATTGAAAAACTTGATCAAACAAACTGTTTTCGCAGTATCCACAGTGGAAACCCGTCCGATTTTGACAGGTGTGAACATGAAGGTGGAAGAAGGTCACTTGAATTTTATCGCTACAGACAGTCATCGACTTGCGTCAAGAAGAATACCGCTGGAAGAAGCCAATTCCCAAGTGAAATTTTCCAGTGTCGTCATCCCGGGTAAAAGTTTGATTGAATTGAATAAAATTCTTGAAGGCAGCGAGGACTCGATTCAAATCAGTGTAACGGAAAATCAAGTATTATTCCGGACGAAACATTTGTATTTCCTTTCCCGCCTGTTGGACGGAAATTATCCGGAGACATCCCGATTGATTCCAGAACAAAGCAAAACAGTTGTCCACAGCGCCACTAAAGAACTGCTTCAATCGATTGACCGTGCTTCGCTGTTGGCAAAAGAAAGCAAGAACAATGT
This sequence comes from Sediminibacillus sp. JSM 1682029, assembly GCF_041366435.1. NCBI lineage: Bacteria > Bacillati > Bacillota > Bacilli > Caryophanales > Bacillaceae > Sediminibacillus > Sediminibacillus sp. JSM 1682029. The sequence goes on along the minus strand of NZ_JBEWYY010000003.1, from coordinate 40,723 downwards.
GGTTCGGCTCATGACAAAAGAAAACAATCAAGTTGAAATAAGCAGTAACTCCCCTGAGGTAGGAAATGTGACAGAGGAGGTTGCCGCCCAATCCATCGACGGGGAAGAGTTAAAAATCTCCTTCAGTGCCAAATATATGATGGATGCATTAAAAGCAGTCGACAATGAGCAGGTAAGAATCGAGTTCACCGGTGCTATGCGGCCATTCATCATCCGGCCGATCGACGATGACCAGATTCTGCAATTGATTTTGCCTGTAAGAACTTACTAAACGTTGGGAAAACAAACTTTTTAAACTCTTGCCGGAGTGTCCTGGCAAGAGTTTTCCCTTTTATAACAGTTTTTTGGCAGGATATGCTCTGCAAGGAGAAGGAATACTAACTGACAACGCTCTAGCTTTTGGATGGCGCTTTTCATATTCCGAAATGTTTAGTAAAATAAAAAGAAGGCATAAAAGTCAGGTGATAACATGAACGAAGAAATTGAAATCAATACTGCGTATATCCAACTAGGTCAGTTTTTGAAACTGGCCAATATTTTGGAAACCGGCGGTATGGTAAAATTGTTTCTGGCCGAGTATCACGTTTTGGTGAACGGCGAGCCGGAAAATCGCAGGGGTAGAAAACTATATCCCGGCGATACGGTTGAAATAGAGGAAGTTGGTTCTTTTACTGTGGCTAAGCAAAAGTGACGGTTTTTCCTCATGAACCAGGAAAAGAAAGGGAATTCGGATGCATATTAACCAACTAGCCCTTAAGAATTACCGGAATTATGAGCAAATGCAATTAACCTTTGATGATAAAATCAACGTCATAATCGGCGAAAATGCCCAAGGCAAAACGAATTTGATGGAGGCTATCTATGTACTTGCCTTCGCGAAATCACACCGGACGCCGAGAGACAAAGAACTTGTCCAATGGGAGAAAGAATATGCTAAAATAGAGGGGAATGTCTCAAAAAGAAACAGAAGCTTCCCCCTGGAAATCATCATCTCTTCCAAAGGCAAGAAAGCCAAACTGAATCATCTTGAGCAGCGGCGCTTGAGTGACTATATCGGAGCAATGAATGTAGTCATGTTCGCACCTGAAGACTTGAACCTGGTAAAAGGCAGTCCACAGGTCCGCAGGCGCTTTATCGATATGGAAATCGGACAAATTCAGCCCACCTATATCTATCATCTAGTTCAATACCAAAAAATCGTCAAACAACGGAATCATTTGTTGAAAGGTTTACAAAGAAAACAGCAGGCCGACCGGACGATGCTCCAAGTATTGACAGAGCAGCTGATTGAGCATGCTGCCTTTATCATAGAAAAACGATTTACCTTCCTGGAATTGTTAAGGAAGTGGGCGGATCCCATTCACCAGGGAATCAGCCGCGGGATTGAACGACTCGAAATTAACTACCAGGGCACGATTGAGGTATCAGAAGACAGTAATAGGGAAAAAATAACAAGTATGTACCAGCAGCGTTTTGCGGAAGTGGAGAACAAGGAAATCGATAGAGGGACGACGCTTGTCGGACCCCACCGCGACGATCTGCTGTTTCTTGTCAATGGCAAAGATGTGCAGACATATGGATCACAAGGGCAGCAGCGCACCACCGCTCTTTCGTTGAAGCTGGCTGAAATAGAGCTGATTTACAATGAAGTCGGTGAGTATCCTATCCTGCTGCTTGATGATGTGCTTAGCGAACTGGACGATTACCGACAATCTCACTTGCTGAACACGATACAGGGAAAAGTACAAACATTTGTATCGACCACCAGTGTGGACGGCATAAAACACGAAACACTGGAAAAGGCAGAACTATTCCACATAGAAAATGGAAAACTCGTCACGTAGAAATGGGGGAAAACGTTGTTTATTCATATTGGAGATGATAACGTCATTCGTTCAGAGGAAGTGGTCGCTATTATCGATCATCAGCTAGTAGCTTCCTCTACGATCAATGAGCAGATGCTTTTCAATCAGCGCAAAAACAAAAACGTGCTGGACCCCTCGGAGGAAGGGACGAAATCAATAGTCATCACAACAAATCATATTTATTACAGTCCCTTGTCCGTATTGACATTGAAAAAGCGTGCGAGCATGATTTCGACGATTAGTAAATTAGAAGACTATTCGGAGTCTTTTGAAGAATAGAACCCAAAGGATCAAACCCTTGAGAAGTGTAGGTGAAAGAGTTGGCAGATAATATAGTAAATGAGCAAACGTATGACGAAAGCCAAATTCAGGTGTTGGAAGGTTTAGAGGCTGTCAGGAAAAGACCTGGCATGTACATTGGATCCACGAATGAACGCGGCTTGCACCACTTGGTGTGGGAAATCGTCGATAACAGTATCGACGAGGCTCTTGCCGGTTACTGTGATACCATCCAAGTCTTCATTGAGAAGGATAACAGTATTACAGTGACGGATAATGGACGCGGAATTCCAGTCGGGATTCAGGAAAAAACGGGTCGTCCGGCAGTCGAAGTAATCATGACCGTGTTGCATGCCGGAGGAAAATTCGGCGGGGGCGGTTATAAGGTATCGGGCGGTCTCCATGGTGTAGGGGCATCGGTCGTAAATGCCTTGTCGACGGAATTGAATGTGTATGTGCACCGGGACGGTAAAATCCACCATCAAAGTTTCCGTCGCGGCGTACCGAATGGCGACTTGGAAGTTATCGGGGAAACGGAAACAACTGGTACCCGCACCCATTTCAAACCCGATCCGGAAATTTTCGATACTGTCAGATATAACTATGATACGCTGGCTCAGCGCCTTCGTGAATTGGCCTTTTTGAACAAAGGGCTTACCATCACCATCCAGGACAAGCGCGAGGACAGTGAACCGGAAACCTTTTTCTATGAAGGCGGAATAAAATCATATGTAGAGCATTTGAATAGATCCAGAGAAGTATTGCACGAACCTTTCTTTGCGGAAAAAGAAGAAGAAGAAATAACAGTGGAAGTGGCATTGCAATACAACGACGGCTTTGCCAGCAATATTTATTCCTATGCCAATAATATCCACACCTATGAGGGCGGAACCCACGAGTCCGGGTTCAAAACTGGTCTGACACGGGTGATCAACGACTATGCCCGTAAAAACAGCATGTTCAAAGAAAATGATCCGAATTTATCGGGAGATGACGTCAGGGAAGGTCTGACTGCCATCATTTCCATCAAGCACCCCGACCCTCAATTTGAAGGGCAGACGAAAACAAAATTGGGCAATGGCGAGGCAAGGGCGATCACCGACCAGGCCTTCAGCGAAATGTTCTCTAAGTTTTTGTTTGAAAATCCTGATTCAGCAAAGGCGATTGTCGAGAAGGGGCTGATGGCTTCACGAGCCAGAATAGCAGCCAAAAAAGCGAGAGAGCTGACCAGACGTAAAGGGGCGTTGGAAATTTCCAATCTGCCCGGAAAGCTGGCCGACTGCTCTTCTAAGGATGCCTCCATCAGCGAATTATATATCGTAGAGGGGGACTCTGCCGGAGGGTCTGCAAAACAGGGAAGAGATCGTCATTTCCAGGCAATCCTGCCTTTGAGGGGAAAGATCCTCAACGTAGAAAAAGCGCGTCTGGATAAAATCTTATCCAATAATGAAATCCGTACGATCATAACAGCACTTGGAACGGGAATCGGCGAAGACTTCGACATTTCCAAAGCGCGTTATCACAAAATCGTGATCATGACAGATGCAGATGTCGACGGTGCCCATATCCGTACGTTATTATTGACGTTCTTTTATCGTTATATGCGTCCGTTGATTGAAAATGGATATGTTTATATTGCCCAGCCGCCTTTATATAAAATCCAGCAAGGTAAAGCTGCATATTATGCTTACAACGATAAAGAAATGGAGCGTATCCTCAGCGAAATTCCAAAGGCCCCGAAACCTGGATTGCAGCGTTATAAAGGGTTGGGTGAAATGAACGCAACCCAGCTATGGGAAACGACCATGGATCCAGACAGTAGAACATTGCTTCAAGTAGGCTTGGAAGATGCAATGGATGCCGATCAGATTTTTGATGTATTAATGGGGGACAAGGTCGAACCGAGACGGAATTTCATCCAGGACAATGCCCAATACGTCAAGAATCTCGATGTCTGATATTGAACACTTCAGGTAGCCAGATAGAGAAACAATTTGCAGAGACGGATTTGTATTGGAAAGCAGCAACGACTTTTTTGTCTTTCCATATCCAGTCTCTCTTCCTCATTTTGATTAGGAGGTAATCCCATGGTGGATCAACAACGTCCGCAAGTTCAAGAAGTAAATATTAGCCAGGAGATGAGAACCTCATTTTTGGATTATGCCATGAGTGTTATTGTCTCACGCGCCCTTCCCGATGTCCGGGACGGTTTGAAACCAGTACACAGACGTATTTTATATGCGATGAATGATTTAGGCATGCACTCCGACAAGGCTTATAAAAAGTCGGCGAGAATCGTCGGGGAAGTTATCGGTAAGTACCATCCGCATGGTGACTCTGCCGTGTACGAAGCAATGGTAAGAATGGCACAGGATTTCAGCTATCGTTACATGCTCGTAGACGGACACGGCAACTTCGGGTCTGTCGATGGAGACTCTGCAGCTGCCATGCGTTACACAGAAGCAAGGATGTCAAAGATATCGATGGAGTTACTGCGGGATATTAACAAGGATACCATCGACTACAACGACAACTATGATGGATCAGAAAGAGAGCCAGCTGTCTTTCCAGCCCGTTTCCCCAATTTATTGGTAAACGGTGCTTCAGGGATTGCGGTGGGAATGGCGACTAATATCCCTCCCCACCATTTGGGTGAAACAATCGATGCAGTCCTTGCTGTCAGCCAGGATCCCGACATCACAATCGAAGAACTGATGGAAAACCATATATATGGGCCTGATTTTCCGACAGCAGGCCAAATTTTAGGCCGAAGCGGAATCAGAAAAGCATTTGAAACGGGTAAAGGCTCGATCACCATCCGGGCAAAAGCGACAATTGAAGAACATGCAAACGGAAAGTCCGATATTATTGTGACGGAATTGCCATACCAGGTGAACAAAGCCAAGCTGGTCGAAAAAATCGCCGATTTAGTACGAGACAAGCGGTTGGAAGGTATCACCGACCTGCGCGATGAATCCGACCGGACAGGTATGCGTGTTGTCATAGAGCTGCGCCGGGACGCCAATCCGAACGTCATTTTAAACAATCTTTATAAACAGACGGCGCTGCAGACTTCTTTCGGCATCAACATGCTGGCTTTGGTGGATGGCCATCCAAAGGTTCTGAATCTGAAACAAACCCTTCAGCATTACCTGGAACATCAAAAGGTGGTTATCAAGCGCCGGACTGCTTATGAGCTGAAAAAGGCTGAAGCAAGAGCGCACATTTTGGAAGGTTTGCGGGTCGCACTTGATCATCTTGATGAAGTAATTACCCTGATCCGCCAATCTAAAACCACCGATATCGCAAGAGAAGGTTTGATGAATCAGTTCGAACTTACCGAAAAGCAAGCGCAAGCTATTTTGGATATGAGACTCCAGCGTTTGACCGGGCTGGAAAGAGAAAAAATCGAAGAAGAATACCAGGAACTGGTCAAGCTCATCGAAGAGCTGCGGGCAATCCTCGCCGATGATGAGAAAGTGCTGGAAATCATCCGGGAAGAGCTCACAGAAATCAAAGAACGTTTCAGCGATGAAAGACGGACCGAGATTGTTATTGGCGGAACGGATTTCATCGAGGATGAGGATCTCATTCCAGAAGAGAACATCGTCATCACCTTGACGCATCAAGGCTATGTCAAACGCTTGCCATCTTCCACTTACCGTGCACAAAAACGCGGAGGACGAGGCATCCAGGGCATGGGGACAAATGATGATGATTTCGTAGAGCATTTAGTTTCCGCCTCCACCCATAGCCGTATTCTCTTTTTCACGAACAAAGGGAAGGTCTACCGTTCCAAGGGCTATGAAGTCCCTGAATTCGGACGTACTGCCAAAGGAATACCGATCATCAACCTTTTGGAAATCGAAAAAGATGAATGGGTCAATGCTGTCATAACGGTGGATGAATTCAAAGACGATCATTACTTGTTCTTTACGACAAAACAAGGAATATCGAAACGGACCCAGCTGTCCCAATTCGCCAATATCCGGAAAGGCGGTCTGATCGCACTAAACCTACGTGAGGACGACGAATTGATTTCAGTGCGACTGACAGATGGAACGAAGCACATTATGATCGGTACTCAAAATGGATATTTGATCCGTTTTCCAGAAGATCAAATCCGTTCGATGGGCCGTACTGCCTCCGGGGTAAAAGGGATCTCTTTAAGAGGTGACGACAAGGTGGTTTCGATGGAAATCATCGAAGATGGCCTGCATGTCATGAACGTCACCAGCAAGGGATATGGCAAACGTACCCCTGCAGCCGAATACCGGATTACCAACCGGGGAGGAAAGGGTATCTTCACCTCCAACCTTACGGATAAGACCGGCAAGGTGGTAGCTGTCAAAGCGGTGACAGGCGAGGAAGATATTATGATCATCACCGAAGCAGGTGTGTTGATCAGGATGCCTGTCGAAGGAATTTCGATTACTGGACGTAATACACAAGGGGTACGCCTGATCAGAGTGCAGGAGGGCGAAGAAGTGGCGACGGTTGCCCGGATTGAAACAGAAGAAGAAATCGAAGAAGAATTGCCGCCGGAAACCGTCAATGAAAACGAACAAGTGCCGGTAGAGCCCGGTGAAATCGAAGAAGCTTTGGATGAAGCAGAGGAAGAAGAAGAGTAAGACAGGATAAATATAGGCGGAAACGGGCTGACTGATACATACAGATCAGCCCGTTCTGCCAATCAATAGAGTTATATACATACGGATAAAGAGGTGGAGAAAAGGTGAAAGTACACCCGTCTCAGTTGATTCCAGGCTGTGTGGTTGTCAAAGATCTCATCGGAAAAACCGGACGCCCGATCATGCATGGAAAAACTGTTTTAACTGATGATTTGATTGATATTTTACATCGTTTTCTTGTTGAAGAAGTCGAAGTGTTTTCCCGCCTGGAGGATGGAAAACCATATGTTCCCGGCAGGAAAGTAGTCGAGAAGGAACCAACCAGGGAAACTTCCGCTCCTTCTGATCTGCCTTTTACCGAATGTTACATGTGGACGGTCAAGCAATACAAGCAGATGTTCCTTGATTGGAAAAACGGAAAAAATATGCAAATAAACCAAGTAAGAAAGCTGATTGTTCCTCTTCTCGAAAGAGTCGATGAAATCGGTTTGAAGCTTTATAATTTGCACAAGCTTTCTACTGCGAAGGATTATTTTTTCCACCATGCTGTCATGGTGGCACTGCTTTCTGCCTTTTTGGCAAAAAAAAGCAACTATAAGCATGAATGGATTCAAATCGGCATTGCAGGTTTTCTCGCGGACTGCGGCATGGTGAAAATAGACGAACATATTCTTTTTAAAGCAGGTCCACTCAGTTCGGCTGAATACGAAGAAATCAAAAAACATCCAGTATATTCTTACCGCTTTGTAGAACCTGTCTCTTCCGTCTCCCAAGGAACGAAGTTGGCCATTTTGCAGCATCACGAAAGGTTGGACGGCAGTGGCTACCCACTAGGGGTGGGAGGAGAAAAAATCCATCCATATGCCAGGCTGATCGCCATCAGTGATATTTACCATGCAATGACCGCTGAGCGTGCTTACCAAAAGCCACAGTCTCCGTTCAAGGTTATCGAGGAAATGGTGTATGAACAATTCGGTAAATTGGACCATCCTCTCGTGGAGAACTTTGTCAGCAGTTTGACGAACTTCGGAACGGGTACCAAGGTGGTTTTGTCCAATAAGCAAAAGGCAGAAATCGTGTTTATCGAGTCACAGCATCCGACAAGGCCGATGGTACGGCTCCTATCCGGACAGCAGGTCATTTCCTTGAAAGATGACCGATCACTCTACATAGAAGAAATTTTATCCTGAATTTTGAAAGGTTTGAAAGGCTTTCCCGGCTTTTCGAGCCTTTTTTATTGTTGATCATATAAGTACCAGCCTAGCAAAAAAGGTACTTTATCGGCAGTGACTTGTAGAAAATGAACAATAAAAGGATGATCCTCATTTGGGAGAGTATGCAGTAAGTCCCCCCACCACTCCGTTTCATACCGACAAATCATGCTTAAGTTGTAAAGAAGTAAATAATGTGCCATGATTTCATGCCAATCCGTGAAGTGATCTCTGCCAGATGGAAAATAAATCGCCTCCTCTTCCAAATTGAAAAAAACCGGTCCTTGGGAATGTGGCGAAACGGGTCCTGGTAAGTCGACGACCAGGTGGTTTCCGGTCGCTTTTTTTTCGAGGAAAGGCGGAAAAAAGGCGGCCATCTTCGATAAAAAACCGGTTTCTGTCATATGGTACGTATCCAGACAAGAAAGAGGAAAGCGCAGCTGTCGCTTCTCATAATCGCCAATCTTCACCAGGGGGATGTTTCCATGATGATACCGGATCAGTCTGCTTACTTCCGGAATATGTGCGAACAGACGGTGCATGGCAATCTTTCCCGCCTTGAGAGGATCGATATGGAATAAAACCTGGGAAAAATAAGGGAACAACCCGTTATGTTGGATTTTCACCTCGTCGTTCCAAAAAGAATACTGTTGTTTTTTTCTTTTTCTCGTTGACACGCCATGGGCCAGCAAGGTGGTGTTTTCCGGATAGTCCGGTCTTTTGGTAAGCAGGCAGGCCTTTAATAGATGAACCATGCCGTAAAAAAGCAGGATCGGCTTCACCATAAGAGGGGCATTTCTGCTAGTCTCGTAAAAGGTCCGGCCGTGTTCCAAGTAATAAAGAAAACGATAGCAGTTCTGGTAGCTTTTCGCTTCTGCTTGTTCAAGTTGAATGGTTTGATAGCAACGTAGCAAATAGTTTTGAGATGTCTCTGCTGATTTCAGGTACGTAAGAAAGTCATTCACTTCTTTTTTCCACATGAGTAAGACCCTTTCCGACTGCTTTTTAAAAGACTGATTATTTAAACTTTTTCATTTGAAATCCCTTCCTTTTCCGTATCTGCGCTGTTAAGATTTTCCGCTGCCGGATTTTGTTCATAAATGCTTGAAAAAGCAGAAGGGTTGTCGTATTGTAAATAACAATAAGTTTTTGCTGTACGCTTATGATAACCAAATTTTCATAAACAATAAGATGATATCAAAGGGAGGATCCAGCAATGAGGGAGGACAAGTTTGCTAAGGAAGGACTAACGTTCGACGATGTATTGTTAGTGCCTGCCAAATCCGAAGTACTGCCAAGAGACGTATCTTTGGATACCGTATTATCATCCAATATCGAGTTGAAGATGCCGTTGATAAGCGCAGGGATGGATACAGTAACGGAAGCGGCCATGGCTATTTCCATGGCACGACAAGGCGGTTTGGGAGTCATCCATAAAAATATGTCGATCGAGGAACAAGCTGAAAATGTGGATATGGTAAAACGTTCGGAAAGCGGCGTAATCACCAATCCATTTTTCTTGCTTCCCGAGAACCAGGTGTTCGATGCTGAACACTTGATGGGCAAGTTCCGCATCTCCGGCGTTCCGATCGTCAACAACAAAGAGGAGCAAGTCCTTGTCGGTATCATCACGAACAGGGATCTTCGTTTCATCCAGGACTATTCCATCAAGATTTCAGAAGTAATGACGAGCGAGCATCTTGTAACAGCTCCTGTAGGTACGACCCTGACTGAAGCAGAAGAAATCTTGCAAAAGTACAAGATCGAGAAGCTGCCGCTTGTCGATGACCACGGTGTGCTGAAAGGATTGATCACCATCAAAGATATCGAAAAGGTGATCGAATTCCCTAATGCAGCCAAGGACAGCCAAGGCAGACTGCTGGTAGGAGCAGCTGTAGGCGTAACGGCAGACGCAATGACCAGGATAGCCAAGCTCGTCGAAGCGGGTGTCGATGTCCTTGTCATCGATACGGCGCACGGCCATTCAAAAGGTGTGATCGAGCAGGTGCGAAAGGTGAGGGAAAACTATCCGGGTATTGATATTATTGCTGGTAATGTAGCCACTCCTGATGCAACAAAAGAGCTGATTGATGCCGGGGCCAATATCATCAAAGTCGGTATCGGACCAGGTTCTATCTGTACGACTCGTGTCGTAGCCGGTGTCGGGGTTCCGCAAATCACCGCAATCAATGATTGTGCCGAGGAAGCCCATAAGCACGGGGTTCCGGTGATCGCAGATGGAGGAATCAAGTATTCAGGCGATATTGCCAAGGCAATGGCAGCCGGGGCACATGCAGTCATGATCGGCAGTTTGTTTGCCGGTGTCTCGGAAAGCCCGGGTGAAACGGAAATTTTCCAAGGCAGAAGGTATAAAGTTTACCGCGGCATGGGTTCTGTATCCGCCATGAAGTCCGGATCGAAGGATCGTTACTTCCAGGAGAGCGAGGAAACCAAAAAGTTGGTACCCGAAGGAATCGAGGGCCGGGTTGCTTATAAAGGACCGCTGGCCGATACGGTTCACCAGCTGCTCGGCGGATTGCGATCAGGCATGGGGTACTGTGGAGCCGGAAATCTAGAAGTGTTCCGGAACGAAGCCAGGTTCATCCGTATGACAGGTGCCGGTCTTCGGGAAAGCCACCCGCATGACGTGCAAATCACCAAAGAGTCTCCGAATTATTCCGTATAATATCAAAAAGAGGCTGTAAAAAGCATCGAGACCTAAACAAAAACCGAGCGAATTCGTTCGGTTTTTTTGATGAGCAAAAAACAAACTATTCGATGCTATGAAAAGTGCAACGCTCCACTCCGGCAAGGTACTTCGCTTTCCTCGGGCCCGGTAGTATCTTGCCGTAGCGGTTCGAAGCACCCATCAAACAACAGGATATAACAAGAATACGCAACTAAAAAAGAATAGAAAAAAGTAAACCGTTCTTCCCTTCTCTTACTGTGTTCTATCCAGCTGAGATTTTTGCTTCCCCTACTTTATGGAATCGAAGGAGTAGGAAAGGAACCGAGAATAACTTCGAAGTTTGTCGAGGAAACAAATAACATTTGAATTTAAAATATCCTGTTTGCTATAATGAAGTATATTTTATAAGGGGGGAAGACTATGGAAAAGAAAAAATGGTTGCCTATATTGATTTTAACGTTTGCTTTATCCATGCTGTTGGCCGCGTGTGGCGGCGGAGAAGCCGATCCGGATTCCGGCGGCGATAGTGGAGAAGGAGACAGCGCCGACAGTGGCGAAACTCAATTTCTCAGCATTTTGACAGGTGGTACAGAAGGTACATACTACCCGCTTGGCGGTACTTTTGCCCAAATTATCAATGATAATCTTGATAATGCCGAGGCAAACGCACAATCAACGGGTGCTTCTGTCGAGAACATGAAGACAATGAGAGACGGAGATGCCGAGCTTGCCTTCACTCAAACCGACATTGCTGCTTACGCGGCAGAAGGTTCTGTCATGTTCGAGGGTGATCAGATTGATAATATCCAGGCAATTGGAACCCTTTATCCAGAAACGATTCAAATTGTCACCACAGCAGACTCCGGCATTGAAACCGTTGCCGACCTGGAAGGGAAAGTTGTTTCTGTAGGTGCTCCTGGTTCCGGAACGAATGCCAGTGCAACCGATATCTTGGAAGTTTACGGCCTTTCCATGGATGATATCGAAGCACGTGATTTAGACTTTGGTGATTCCACCTCAGGCATTCAGGACGGCACCATCGATGCTGCTTTCATCACTTCCGGTACTCCGACTGGAGCGGTCGAGAGCCTGGCTGCTACGACCGACGTCAACATCGTGCGTTTCGATGAGGAAAAAATCCAGGAATTGATCGATGCGCATCCTTATTATGCAGAGGACACAATCAAAGAAGGGACTTACAGTCTCGAAGAAGATGTGAAAACAGTTGCCGTCCAGGCCATGCTGGTGACCTCTGCCGATTTAAGCGAAGATCTTGTTTATAATGTTACCAAAGCCATTTTTGAAAACACCGATCAAATCAGCCATCCTAAAGGGGAATTTATTTCTGCGGAATCTGCACTTGACGGAGTAGGCATTGATTTGCATCCAGGTGCTAAAAAGTATTTTGATGAAAAAGGAATCGAACAGTAAAACAAGACGATGACGAGTAATGATGAGGATGTCCCGCTCCACAGGCCTGCTTTTTTCTGCAGCGGCCCCAGGCTTTCTGGAAGGCTTGCTGCCCAAGGGGAGAGAAAGCCGGCCTGCGTGGACTCCCTCATCTTTTTATGTTAGAAGGGATAATGTATGCTATTGAAAAAAAGATGGCTATTCACAGGTGGGATTTTCCTGCTTGCCGCAGCTGCCATATTATTGTTTTATCCTTATCGATACGTCCTGGCAATGCAAGATCCATTTACCGATGAAATATTGGCTTATTTCCCTATCAAAGACACCGACCATTTTCAAATAAAGTTTACCCACTCTGTCCATCTTTCCGATGTCATCGAAGAGTATGAAATCAACCATGAAATGATTTATCCCTATCAACTGGTATATGAAGACACTGCCATTGGCATGCCCTCCAATGCAGGCGAAGGGGAAACGTTCGAGATGAAGGATGGGAAATACTATATTTCCGATTTGCAGGGGTCTTTTTCGGAGATCAACCTTGCAGTCGGCCAGGTACGGGCAAATCATACCATCATCTATCAAAACCAAAGCTATTTACTTAAAGACTACGTAGGGGAAGGTACCTCCATTACCATAACCCCCACTCATGAAAGTAACTGGCATCTTTTAAAAGGGGTGAATATTCATGAGCGCCAATAATGAAACGCTTACAGAACAACAACAACAAGAATTGATGCAGCAATATGATCAGGAATCATCTTATCGGTTCCTGACCGGAACGATGGCCAAAGTGGTCTTTTTCGGTCTGTTGGCCTTTTCTTTATATCAAATCTTTGCCACTACTATTTATCCTCTACCTGCGCAAATGCATCGTTCCATCCATATCGGATTCGGCTTAGTGCTCATCTTCCTGTTATTCCCGGCAACAAAAAAAGGAAGAACAAGCGGAAAAGTCGCCTGGTATGATTACATCCTTGCTCTGCTTGGATTTGGAGTAGGGGCCTACTGGCCATTGATGTACGAGGAGATTGTAAGAAGAGCAGGCGATATCAACCAAATGGATATGATTGTCGGAGCGATCGCCGTGATCCTGGTTTTGGAAGCAACCCGACGTTCTGTCGGTCTACCGATCACCATCATTGCGATAGCCTTTTTGGCTTATGCTTACTGGGGACGCCAAATGCCCGGGTTTCTTATCCACCGCGGTGTCAACGTAGATAATCTGGTTCAATCGATGTTTTTCACAACAGAAGGCATTCTCGGTACGCCGATTGCTGTTTCTTCTACGTTCATCTTCCTGTTCCTGTTATTTGGCTCTTTCTTGGTGAAAACGGGGGTCGGCCAATACTTCAACGATCTGGCCGTATCTCTTGCCGGGAAAAGAACCGGCGGGCCTGCTAAAGTGGCGATTTTTTCCAGTGCTTTGCAAGGTACCATCAGTGGAAGTTCGGTTGCCAATGTGGTGACCTCAGGTTCCTTCACCATTCCCATGATGAAGAGACTGGGCTACCGCCGTGAGTTTGCGGGGGGCGTAGAAGCGGCCGCTTCGACAGGCGGTCAGTTGATGCCGCCTATAATGGGTGCTGCGGCCTTCTTGATGATAGAGTTTATCGGAATTGATTACTGGACGATTGCAAAAGCGGCTGCCATCCCAGCCCTGCTTTATTTTACCGGTGTTTGGATCATGACTCATTTTGAAGCGAAGCGGACGGGATTGAAAGGCTTGTCTGATGAAGAAATCCCTGATCGCAAGGAAGTGTTGAAGAAGATCTACCTTCTGCTTCCTATCGTAGCGATTGTCTTTTTCTTAAGCAGCGGTTTAAGTGTCATGCGGGCAGCTATTTATGGAATTTTGACGACGATTTTGGTCGGCGTACTGCGCGAAGACCGTTTTCGTAAAATTTATCCGATCGTATTCGGATCAGTGTTCGTGTTATATCTGATATATGGCTTCATCACAGCCGGACCGTCTGTTGTCCAAAGTCTGATAGCAGCTGCTATCGCCACCATCATCGTGAGCTACTTCTTTGACGGTAATTTCAAAGAGTCAGTCGATGCATTGGTTGACGGGGCACGGACGGCATTGGCTGTAGTGGCAGCAACGGCTGCGGCCGGTATAATCGTCGGTGTCGTGACCAAGACAGGCTTAGGACTGAAGCTTGCCAACAGTCTTGTTTCGTTGGCAAATGAGCAAATTTTGCTGACCCTTTTCTTCACGATGGTGGCGGCAATCATTCTCGGGATGGGGTCGCCTACTACAGCCAACTATGTCATCACATCAACGATCGCTGCACCTGCGATTATTTTGTTAGGGATTGCAGATTTGCCTGCTCATCTGTTTGTGTTTTACTTCGGAATCGTAGCGGACATCACGCCACCCGTGGCGCTGGCAGCTTTTGCCGCGGCGGGGATTGCTTCAGGAGAACCGATACGGACAGGACTCAATGCAGCGAAAATTGCGATTGCTGCTTTCATCATTCCCTATATGTTTGTCTTGCAGCCGGAATTGTTGATGATCGATACAAACATCCTGGAGCTTATCTGGATTCTGTTTACTGCTGTGGCAGGAATGATTGCCATAGGAGCCGGATTGATCGGGTACTGGTATCGGAAAGTTTACTGGCCTGAACGATTGTTTGCTGTAGCAGGCGGGCTGACATTGATTTATCCGGGAACTTATTCCGATGTCATCGGTTTGTCGGTGTTCGGCATCCTGCTGGCATTACAATTTTTCATGAAACGCAACCAGGTAGGTGTACCGGAAACAAAAGCAAAAGCATAAATCAGAAAAACTGTCCCGCCACTTAAGCGGGGCAGTTTTTTTATCGATTGAGGGAAATATCGTCAAATAGGGCAGGACTCACTTCTCAAGTGGCTGGAAATCAGATGGAATTAGAAAGAAGCCGGAGCAGTGAAAAGGAAAAAGAACGTGAAGAACGGACAAATAACCTTCACGGAATTCAAACAGAGGCAAAAGACTGCTAAAATATATTAATCTGCTAGTTCTTCCCGCTTGCTTGGCAAGACTTTTTGCCAAGGGATGTGAACGGGACACTTGCTATCCTTTGTTACACTAAAATAGAATTTTCATAGAGAAAAGTTTGATCCACGTTTTCAAAAAACATGGAGAGGTAATCGTATCACTAAAACATAGAGGAGGAGAAAAATGGCCAAACAAATACTGAAAAATGATTGGAATGAAAAACTACAGGAAGAGTTTGAAAAGGATTATTACCTGGAGCTTCGAGAGTTTTTGAAACAGGAATATGACCAAACAACGGTATACCCTGCCATGGATCACATATACGAAGCACTCCAGTTGACTTCTTATGCGAATACAAAAGTAGTCATCCTCGGACAAGATCCTTATCATGGGCCGAACCAGGCACATGGATTGAGTTTTTCTGTGCAGCCGGGCGTCACGCCTCCCCCTTCCTTGAAAAATATCTTCAAAGAATTGAATGATGACATGGGCTGTCCCATTCCGGAGCATGGTCATTTGAAAAAGTGGGCAGAACAGGGCGTCCTTATGCTGAATACGGTATTGACGGTACGGAAAGGCCAGGCAGCTTCCCATCGTGGAAAAGGGTGGGAACATTTCACCAACAGGGTGATCGAGGTATTGAATGAGCGGGAAAGACCGGTCGTTTTCCTGTTATGGGGTCGTCATGCCCAAGAAAAACAAGCTCTTTTGGATACGGATAAACACCGGGTGATCACCTCTCCCCATCCGAGCCCGTTTTCCGCCAATAAAGGTTTTTTTGGAAGCAAACCGTTTTCTCGGGCCAATTCCTACTTGAAAGAATTGGGTGAAGCGCCAATAGACTGGTGTTTACCGGAGAAGGAGTAAAGACTATCTATCACTTGCAGTAATCGATAGAGAAAAATGGGATAGTCAACCATGTTCATAGGTACATTTGCGCATCTGCCCCATGATTGCCAAAAGGCTTTGGAAAAGCAGTTTCGCTTTCCTTCCACCTGTGATAAAATGTGAAAGATGCATACTATTTTCGTGGAGGTAGAGAAAGTTGAAACATAATTTAAAAGCATCCTTTTTTCTATTAATGGCGGTGCTGCTCGCATGTACTTCGCTGATCGCCAAGCCTGGAAAGGCAAATGCCGCTGAGTCGCTTGATTTGAAAGCAGAGTCTGCGATTCTGGTAGATGCTGAAACGGGGAAGATTTTATATGCGAAACAGCCTGATATAAAATTACCTCCAGCTAGTATGACCAAAATGATGACAGAATATCTTGTATTGGAAGCCATCGACGAAGGTCAAATCAGCTGGGACACGACAACACAGATTAGTGATTACCCTTATGAAATTTCTGCAAGCAGTATATCTTCAGGGGTGGGTCTGACGCAGGATAAAGATTATACAGTGCGAGAGCTGTACGAAGCGATGGCAATCATTTCCGATAATGGAACGACCATTGCGCTCGCAGAGTTGATTGCCGGATCTGAAGGCGAATTCGTAAAAATGATGAATGAAAAAGCAGAGGAAATGGGCTTGCCGGATTATCAGTTCGTGAATGCTACCGGTCTTTCCAACTCCGACTTGGGTGAGAACCATCCGGAAGGTACGGAGCCAGATGCCAATGACTTGCTCTCGGCGGAGTCAACGGCCCTGCTCGCTTACCACTTAGTGAATGACTATCCGGAAGCATTGGATATATCGAGTAAAATGACAACGGAATTTGAAGGAAAGACGCTGGAAAACTTGAACTGGATGCTGCCTTGGGACAATGTCAACTTCAAACAGTTCGGTTTTGAAGGTGTCGATGGATTGAAAACAGGCTGGACAGATCTTGCTGGCTATTGTTTTACAGGTACAGCAGAACGTGACGGCAGAAGGCTTATCTCTGTTGTCATGAAAACAGAAAGCAAGGAAGCCCGTTTTGAAGAAACGGCAAAACTGCTTGATTACGGCTTCTCTAAATTTGAAAACAAAGAAGTATTCGCGGAAGGATATCAGAAGGAAGACCAAAAAAGCCTGCCCGTTACAAAAGGAAAGCAGGATGAGGTAGGAATCGCTTCTAGTGCAGCGATTCAAGCCCCTGTGAAAAATGGGGAAGAAGAGAGCTATGATGTCACCTTGAATGTAGATGAAGACAAGCTGAATGAGGATGGCGAACTGGTTGCTCCGCTTGAAAAAGGTGAAAAAGTAGGGACAATGGAGCTTACTTACAAAGGAGAAGCAGATTATGGTTATATCACCGGAGAAAAACAAGCACAAACCGTTGATGTAGTCACAACCGCTGCTGTTGAAAAAGCCAACTGGTTTTCCTTATCGATGAGTGCTGTCGGCAATTTCTTCAGTAATATTTTTTCTTCTGTATCAGATACTGTGAAGGGTTGGTTCTAATTCTTACCGGTACATTCTGGTTGGGGTTTTCGGGAAAATAAGGTAGAATATTGGATAACCAATGAAAGAAAATAACAAATGAGAGCTTATATATGGGAGGAATACTGAATGTCTAATTTGGGTACTGATCGGGTTAAACGTGGAATGGCAGAAATGCAAAAAGGCGGCGTCATCATGGATGTTGTCAACGCAGAGCAGGCAAAACTTGCGGAAGAAGCCGGTGCTGTAGCAGTCATGGCTTTGGAAAGAGTTCCATCCGACATCCGTGCAGCCGGTGGTGTTGCAAGAATGGCTGACCCTACAATAGTAGAAGAAGTGATGAATGCTGTTTCCATTCCGGTTATGGCAAAAGCAAGAATCGGCCATATCGTCGAAGCACGGGTACTGGAAGCAATGGGAGTAGACTACATCGATGAGAGCGAAGTATTGACTCCAGCAGATGAAGTATTCCACATCAACAAATCAGACTACACAGTTCCTTTCGTTTGTGGCTGCCGTGATTTGGGAGAAGCTACCCGCCGTATCGGGGAAGGTGCTTCCATGCTGCGTACCAAAGGAGAGCCTGGCACTGGCAACATAGTCGAAGCAGTTCGTCATATGCGTGAAGTTCAATCCCAAATTCGTAAACTGATCGGCATGTCGGACGATGAGGTCATGACTTTTGCAAAAGAGCTCGGTGCTCCATACAATGTCTTGCTTGAAATCAAAGAAAAGGGCCGTTTGCCGGTCGTGAACTTTGCAGCCGGCGGTGTCGCCACTCCAGCCGATGCAGCATTGATGATGCAATTGGGAGCGGATGGCGTGTTTGTCGGTTCCGGTATTTTCAAGTCAGATAATCCAGAAAAATATGCCCGTGCCATTGTAGAAGCTACAACACATTACCAGGATTACGAAATGATCGGGAAGATTTCCAAAGGTCTTGGAACTGCCATGAAAGGTATCGAAATTGGAACGCTTGCTCCGGAAAACCGCATGCAGGAGCGCGGCTGGTAAGCAGCAAAATCAAATGTTATGGAGGAGATAGACTGCCGATAGGTGCTTCTACTCCTTTATATTGCCTAAAGGCATGTCAGCAGGCACGGTAACAATAGATAATCAGCCTCTAAAAGGAGAAATGCAGCATGATAAAAATAGGGGTATTAGGCCTTCAAGGTGCAGTAAGGGAACATATTGATTCCATTCAAGCATCTGGAGCCGAAGGCATCATTATCAAGAAAAAAGAACAGCTGGAAGAAATCGATGGCTTGGTTCTACCGGGCGGCGAGAGTACGACAATGCGCCGTCTCATTGATAAATATGACTTTTTTGACGCTTTAGTCGCCTTTGGAAAACAAGGCAAGCCCATTTTTGGCACGTGTGCTGGACTGATTTTATTGGCCGGGGAAGTTGTCGGCCAGGAAAAAGCCCATTTACAGTTGATGGATATGAAGGTAGAACGAAATGCTTTCGGACGACAGAAGGAAAGCTTCGAGGCTGAACTCCCGATTAAAGGGGTAGCAGAGGATTTCAATGCCGTCTTCATCCGCGCGCCGTTCATCCGTGAAGTGGGGGAAGATGTCGAAGTGCTGGCTGTCTATAACGAGGCCATTGTGGCTGCGAGACAGGGACATTTCCTTTGCAGTGCTTTCCATCCTGAACTGACCGATGACCATCGCATGGCGGCTTATTTTGTCACCATGGTGGAAGAATCGATGAAAGAACTTGCATCTTAACGAGTTTTTCGCTATTCTAAACTATAATATTGCAATGTAATGACAGGAAATAGTAACAAGATGTCCTTTCTTCAGAGAGCCGGTGGCTGGTGAAAACCGGTGTGGGTCCTTGTGAATCCATCCTTGAACAGGTATGCCGCAATGCATACCCGGTAAACGCCGTTATCGTAAGTGAGCCGGAAGAAATGTATGTTTCTTCAATAAGGGTGGTATCGCGGGATCAAACTCCCGTCCCTGTAACAAAGCAGGGACGGGAGTTTTTTAATGTTCCGGTTTTTAAAATCATGAACCATTTAACACCTTGTTAAGTGAATGTATGCTAATCGAGCGCTGCGTAAACACCCTGCGCTTTCCGCGGGCGGCTGGTGAGCTTCCTCGAGCTAATGCTCTGCGGGATCTCACATTAGGCCTTTCCTCCCACAGGACCAGGAAGGCTGTGGCAGCGATGCATCTTTGCACAAAAACACAAATCTTTTAACAACACCCATAGCAAATGACTATATGAAGGAGGATTAACTTATGTTGGACATGAAATACTTACGAAACAATTTTGCAGAGGTAAAGGATAAACTGAAACACCGGGGAGAGGATTTATCGGAGTTAGATAAATTCGGTGACCTGGATGCCAGGAGAAGAGAACTGATCGCTGGCACAGAAGAACTGAAAGCAAAGCGGAATGATGTATCGAAGCAAATTGCCGAGCTGAAAAAACAAAAGCAGGATGCAGATCCCTACATCAAAGAAATGCGGGAAGTGGGCGACAAGATCAAAGCCTACGATACAGAACTGAAAGAAGTCGAGGAAAAATTACAATCCTTGTTGCTGTCGATTCCGAACATCCCGCATGAAAGCGTCCCTGTCGGCGAAGATGAAGAAGACAATGTCGAAGACAGAAAGTGGGGCGAGGTACCTTCCTTTGCATTTGACGCAAAGGCGCACTGGGATATTGCCACCGATTTGGACATCCTTGATTTCGAACGGGCGGCAAAGGTGACGGGAAGCCGCTTTGTTTTCTATAAAGGCCTCGGTGCCCGTCTAGAACGTGCGTTGATTAACTTCATGATGGATTTGCATGCAGAAGAGCATGGCTACGAGGAAATGCTTCCTCCATACATGGCCAACCGTACCAGCATGACAGGAACTGGTCAGCTGCCGAAATTCGAAGAAGATGCTTTTAAAGTGGCTGATACCGACTATTTCTTAATCCCGACAGCGGAAGTACCGGTAACGAATTACCATCGGGACGATATTTTGTCGATGGAAGACTTGCCAAGGAAATATGTAGCTTACAGTGCGTCTTTCCGTTCTGAAGCCGGATCTGCCGGAAGGGATACAAGAGGGCTGATCCGTCAACACCAGTTCAACAAGGTGGAATTGGTACAGTTCGTAAAACCGGAAGATTCTTATCAAGTACTGGAAGAACTGACGGGAAATGCTGAAAAAGTGCTGCAGCTGTTGAAGCTTCCATACCGGGTGATGAGCATGTGTACAGGTGACCTCGGTTTTACTGCTGCCAAAAAGTATGACATCGAAGTATGGCTGCCAAGTTATGACGATTACAAAGAAATTTCGTCTTGTTCTAATTTTGAGGACTTTCAAGCAAGAAGAGCCGGCATCCGTTTCAGGAGAGAGGAAAAAGCAAAACCGGAATTCGTCCATACGTTGAACGGATCTGGTCTTGCAATTGGCAGAACCGTTTCAGCCATCCTGGAAAATTACCAGCAGGAAGATGGGACGGTAGTGATTCCGGAAGTATTGCGGCCTTATATGGGCGGAAAAGAAGTAATCCAGTAAGCAGACAATAAGATGCCGGGAAACCGATGGTCAGAAAGGTTTCCCGGCTATAAGCAAAATTCTGTTTTGATGGTTGACATCAATTTAGTCAGATGGTATATTAATTGATGTCGACACGGAGGATTACCCAAGTCTGGCTGAAGGGAGCGGTCTTGAAAACCGCCAGGGGCTTCATCGCCCGCGGGGGTTCGAATCCCTCATCCTCCTCCATAATTACACGCAAACAAATTGGAGATTATACAGAAAAAGTCGTTACAACATGTAACGACTTTTTTATTTTGACCATTTAACAGCAGCGTCGATTGGCATTTTTTTCGGTATGGGTTTGCTCTCTTCTGGGAAGAATACCATTCAGAACAGACCACTTCTCGGCAATCCAAATTTTTGGTTGTAATATACCTTGACAGAAAGCGTTTTTCCAATCATAATACATAAAAATAAACCATTGCGAAGAACAGGCCAGTAAATAGTGACAGGCGTCAGAGATTGGAATCCACCGGCTGAAAGATTCCATCGCTAAGGCATTATTGAAACCTACCTGGGAGCAGTCAGGCTAGAAAACTGACCGTAGCCGGCGTTAACGGTCCGAGCGGGCATTCTGTTTCACATGGAACAATGCCAACCAAGGTGGTACCGCGGATGACAACCCTCATTCCGTCCTTATGATACAGAGGACGGGGCGGGGGTTTTATTATTGGTTAAAATAAAATGGCATTTACTCAAGGAGGAGATAGGCATGTTCAATAAAATTGCGTTCATCGGGGCAGGTTCGATGGCCGAGGCAATCATGACCGGTATATTGGCCAAAGGATTTTTACAAGCGGATCAAATCTGGGTGACCAATAAAGAAAACAAGGAGCGTTTGGAACGGCTGAAAAACGTCTACCATGTCCGTTGTTCCAATGATAAGGAGGAGGTTGTCCAGGGAGCGGATGTCATCATTCTGTCTATGAAACCGAAGGATATCACGGAAGCGCTGGAAGGCATCAAAAAATATGTGACGGATGAACAGATAGTGGTATCTGTGCTGGCAGGTGTTTCGACGGGTTACATCGCGGAACAGTTGGAAAAGAATTGTCCGGTAGTGCGGGCGATGCCGAATACGTCTGCCACCATCGGCTATTCCGCAACAGCCATAGCAGGAGGAGAGCAGGCCGGACAGGAGCACATTCGTTTGGTGAAAACCTTGTTTCAAACAATCGGCACAACGACCGTTGTCGAGGAGGAAGACGATCTCCATACGATAACGGGATTATCCGGAAGCGGCCCGGCATATATTTATTATTTTGTCGAGGCGATGGAGGATGCAGCCGCTGAAGCGGGACTGAAGCCTGAAATTGCCAAGGAATTGATTATCCAGACGCTTGTCGGTGCTGCAGAAATGCTGAAGAATTCAGATGAACAGCCGTCCGCGCTGCGCGAAAAAATCACCAGTCCTGGTGGAACGACACAAGCCGGGCTGGAGACATTGGAAAAGTATAAATATCAAGAAGCATTGATGGCTTGTATCAAACAGGCGGCAGCCCGTTCAATCGAGCTGGGGAGCCCGTATCAGGCAAAAAATGATGCGAATAAATGAAAGTAAAGGGGCTTGCCTTAAAAGAATATAAAATAAAAAGGAGCCTGGGACAAAAGTATCGTGACCAAAATGACGAACGACCCATCACTCGTTCGGTTTTTATGATGAGCAAAAAGCAAAACATTCGATGCTATGAAAAGTGCAACGTTCCACTCCGGCAAGGTACTTCGCTTTCCGCGGGGACGGTAGTAGCTTGCCGTAGCGATCGAGCACGCATCAAACACCTGGATAACAAGAATGCTATCTAAGGAAAACAAAAATTAAAAACCGAACGGATTTGATTTATATATCAAATCCGTTCGGTTATTTGCGGGCATGATTTTTTCCCGGCTACTTTCTTCCATTTAGGTCAATTGCCCTGACTTCCACTTGCGGGACTGCTGGATGAAGTGGCCGATTTTCTCCAGCACAGGTTCGATCGAGCTTTCATCATTCATCAAGTCGTAATCCGCAATGTTGATCCTCAGAATCGGACAGGAATTGAAGTTGTTGATCCAATTTTCATAGCGCTTGAACATTTCTTCCCAATAAGCGATTGGAGTTTGCTGTTCCATCGGGCGACCGCGCTCTTTGATTCTTCCAAGTATGTCATCGAAGGACCCCTCTAGATAGATCAGTAAATCAGGATGCGGGAAGTAAGGCGTCATGACCATCGCGTCAAACAAACTTTTATAGGTCTCATAGTCAACCTGCGACATGGTACCTTTATCATAATGCATCTTTGCAAAAATACCGGTATCTTCATAAATGGAACGGTCTTGGATGAAGCCGCCTCCGTATTCAAATATCCGTTTCTGTTCCTTGAAGCGTTCGGCCAGAAAATAGATTTGTAAATGGAAGCTCCAGCGCTCAAAATCGGCATAAAACTTATCCAGGTATGGGTTGGTATCCACTTTTTCCAAAGACGTCCGGAAATTCAGGGCGTCCGCCAAAGCGTTGGTCATCGTCGATTTTCCCACTCCAACCGTCCCGGCTATCGTAATGACACTGTCATTCGGAATGTTATAACGTTCTCTTAAGTTCATTTGACTACTTCCCCTTTTCTCAAGTGCTCTTCAACTGTATGGATAATCCGGTCCAGATCATGCTGGTATTTTACAAAATCGAGATGGTCCCCATTCAATCGGATGACCGGGATGGACGGATTCATTTTTTCAAACTGATCCATGAAGTCATTGTAATCCTGTGAAAGCTGCTCCAGGTATGCCGGTTGAATATTCTGCTCTACTTCCCGTCCGCGCATTCTTATCCGCTCCAACAAGGTGTCCAGGCTGGCGTCCAGGTAAACCATCATATTTGGCTGCGGCATATCCGCCGTCAAGATATCATAAATTTTCGCATACTTATCAAATTGCTTCTCTTTCAACGTCCGCTTGGCAAAAATCATATTCTTGGAAATATGATAATCAGCGATCACGGGCTTATCCTGGTTTAAGTATTTGGTTTCAATATCCTCCAGTTGTTTGTACCGATTGCATAAGAAAAACATTTCTGTCTGGAAGCTCCATTCTTCTATGTCATCATAAAATTTACCCAGGAATGGATTTTCTTCCACTATTTCTTTCAACAAATGCAACTCGAAATGCGCAGCAAGTTTTTTAGTAAGCGATGTTTTGCCCACCCCGATGGGTCCTTCTACCGCAATAAAAGGAAGTTGTCCCATTTCTCCTCCTCCAATCATCAAGCAAGATGCTCATCTATATTCAGTATAAAAAAGTACACTTTTCATTATCATTCGACAGACAGATACCATTTTATCATATCAGCCACAGTCTGGAATAGTCTTCAGTAAAATTGTCATGTTTTTCCCTTTTCAAGTGGAGAAGTATTTTGTATAATAAGTAGTGCTTTCCTTTTTGGAGAAGCAAATTGAACTTCTGGCTCCATAGCTCAGGGGATAGAGCAATGGTTTCCTAAACCATGTGTCGCAGGTTCGAATCCTGCTGGGGCCATCATACAAAAAAGACAAAGGAGTATTTCCTTTGTCTTTTTATATCTCTTACTGAAAAAGCAGGCTGAAAGGCGCTGCCAGACATAAAATGCTGAAGACGACCAGTGCGATGCCGCCAGGTTTGTTGTCTTCTTTAAAGGTCCGTTTTGCGTAAGAAGCAATGTAGCCGGAAATGAAGATCCCAAGCCCAATAATAATGACATTTTCCATATCAATCCCTCACTGCATCCAAATCGGAATCATTTAGCATTTTCCCGAACTCTATCTGGGTAAGCTGGAAGTCGAGTTTGACGTCGGCATTAGGAAAAATATCGTGATTCCAATCTGCTTTTTCGTATTCTTTGATGGTCCGAAAGTATTTTCGGACGTAGATCGACCAATAAAAAGGATCGCTGCGATACTCTTGCTGAGCTTTTTTGACCAATTGTTCGGCTCGCTTGTTGATGTCATCGGTAATGGTTTTACGCAGGATTTTTTGGTTTTCACTATTCTCTGCGTAATCCACCAGACTGGGAATGGCCAGTATCTCTAGGGAAAAAGGTACCGTAACGGTGATTTTAGACGGCTGGTTTTTTTTATAATCGATATCGACCTTGGTTTTTTCTTTTTTGATGAAGCTGGCTGCAATCCGGTAACCTTTTTTTATAGGGTCCGGATAGGTTGCCAATAAATCATCCATATCGATGGTATTATCGAAAATCAAACACAGCCTTGTCTCTTGTCCTGTGAGTACGTCGATCATCTTCCCTTCTTTGAACACGGCTGAACCCATGAATTGCGTGGCATTGCTCCCGATTTGCGGGATTTGGCCGGCGATGTATTGATCTTCATACCCCTGACTCTTTTCTTCGATTTTTTCCGTAGTGGCATAAATTGCCAGGAACAGGTCTGCGTCTCCTTCAGTAATTTGAAAAAAACGATGGACGTCCGCGTCTGGAATGATGCCTGTTTCGGTCGCGCGGTTAAGCATGAATTGATAATATTTGTGGGGGCGCGTTTCCAATGTCGGCTTGTTGTTGTTTAAAAAGTCACTGGCATCTTCCCTGGAAACGACAATCTGAACACCGCGACGCAACTGGGTGGTCCGGGATGCAGATTGAACGACTCGGAGAAAATCACCAGATCGGGCCAATTCCTCGGAAATTACCAACACCTTGGTATGATCAAGCACAATTTCTTTGGTGACAATCGAGTTGGCGGTATTGGTGGCGGTAATAAAATCCGATCCTTCCACGGTGATGGTTTGTTGGGGGTCTTCATCACTTCCCCCGCTGCTGATGGAAGAGCCCACTTCGGGATTTGCTATTTGAAATGTGATTTTAAACAAGCCTTTCTCGTCATTGTCTGCTTTATCAATCCCGATACCGATGACATAGGACTGTTCCTCCAATTCAATACGATCATAGCATCCGCTCAGCAGGAACAGAAGACCGACAGCCAAGAAAAAAAATACTGGTCTCATTTTTTAAATTCCCCCCGTAATTTCGCGGTAGTCCATAGAAGAAACGGCAAAATCAAAAAGAATGGTGTAATCATATCGAGATAGTTTTCCCGGAAGAGCAATTCATTTTGAATGGCGTTTTTCGGCATCAGCCCCAAAATCACGACGAAATATCCAAAAGGTAATAGCAATGGCTCAAACTCCTTGATATTGAATACCGCGCCGAAAATCCATGCAGTGAAGTACAAGTACAGGATAAAACGGATAAAAGCCGCCAAAAGCCAGAAAATCATAAAGAAGGTTTCAATGTTGGTAAAAAAACTGCCGATATTCACATACTGTGTAATTTCATGGAAAGGGAACGCCACTTTCTCAATAGAGTTATAATCGAACATGGTGCAGTACAGTAAAAAAAAGAAAGTGATTTCCACTATCACGATCAAAGCGCCGAAGAGGGCGCCTTTGTGAAACATGCTGGTTTTGCGAAGGGATGTGTAAGCCATTGTCAAAATGATCAGCTGGGAAAAAATCGATGATTTTTTCATCCCTTCCATCACGATTTGACCTAGACCTGTACCCCAAATGGGGAAAACACGCTGCCAGACCACTTCTTCCAAAATAAGAATCACCAGGAGAATGAAAGTGATTTTAATATAGGGAAATAGAACCCAAGCGGTGGAGCCTATCGTTTCGAACCCCTTCTTTGCACCAAAAAAACATACACCCATGAAGATGATAAAAACAAGACTGGTAGTCGCTTCTGGAAAATATAATAGCTTGATTTCTTCCACGTAATTCCGTGTATCGATGGTCATGGAAAAAAAAGTGATCAAGAACAGGGCCAACCCGACCAACTTCCCTGCTCTTTTTCCAAGGATATGCTCAATCAGTTCCACCAAGTTTTTATCCTTATATTTTTTTAACAAATGCATCAAGAGCAAATAGGACGGCAGAATGGTGAAAAACGCGATGGGGGCCATCAGCCAAAACGCGTTTTTACCATGCTGTGCAAGTAAGGAAGGGGTCGTGTCGCCGATTTTGACAGCTATCATCAATACGGTGATCGCAAATAGTTCTTTTGCTGTCAGTCTCTCTTTTCCTTGCAAAGTCGTCACCTACTTCCTTACTTTTTTTTCATGTCTTGTGGCTTGACGAACCCGGGGCGCAACATCTCTTTAATAGCTGTTTTACGGAATATCGTATCTCGGGCAGACGGATATCTCGGGCTTAAAGGTGCAAAGAAAGGTGTCCCGAATGATTTCAGTGACGCCAGATACATCAGCCATAACAGAAAGGCCCCCATAAGAGAGAACATTCCGAAGAAACTTGCGGCCATGATAAAGATAAAGCGGGTGATCCGGATGGTATAGTTTAAGCTGATATTGGCCATTGCAAAAGATGAAAGGCCCGACAAGGCGACAATGATGACAATGATCGGACTCACGATATTTGCTTCCACCGCTGCCTGTCCCAAAATCAAAGCACCGACAATCCCGATTGTCGGCCCCAAAGGATTCGGGATACGAAGGCCTGCTTCCCGGATTAACTCAAAAGAAATTTCCATCAGCAACACTTCAAAAACGCCTGGGAACGGAACACGTTCTCTGGCACTGGTAATGGCCAGCAATAAATCCGGCGGGATCATTTCACTATGATAATTGGTGATCGCTACATAGACAGCAGAGATGAATAATGTGATAATCAACGCCAGAAAGCGGATGATTCTGGAGAAATTCCCGAATAAAAATCGTAGGTACCGGTCTTCCGGTGTATGAAAAAAAGACCAAAACGTCACCGGGAGAATTAAACAGGCAGAAGAGTTATTCATCATTAACACGATAAAACCTTCTTCTAAAAAAGATGCAGCCCTGTCAGATCGTTCTGTGTACAAAAGGGTAGGAATGATGGAATAAGGGCGCTCTTCAATATGTTGTTCCAGTATTTCAATATTACGGACATTATCAACCGAGATGGCATTCAGCCGCTCGCGGACATTTTTCAGTGTATCCTGATTGACTAAATCGCTGACATACATGACTGTCACTGCCTGTTTGGCCCGCTCGCCGATTTCTACTGTTTCCGCTATAAGCTGTTTGTCATGGATTTTTTTCCTGATCAATGAAAGATTGACACTGACCGATTCCGTAAAGGCTTCCTGAGGTCCCTTGACGACACTTTCATTCTCAGGCTTTTCCACTGCGCGATGTTGGAATTCGGCTACATCGACAGCATAGGCCCTGTCCCTGTTTTCTTCGAAAATGACGGCTTTTCCGCTATTGATGTCACTTTCTACCTGGTCGAAATCATAGGATTCAGCTAAATCTTCAAGGATAATCACCGAACGTAGATTTTCCTTTTCCGACTCAAATAACGGTTTGATGATTCCATCGTAGATTTTCTGGCTATTGACAATGGATGCATAGAAAAAAATACTTACTTCCTTGTTAGTGTTGGATGTCACTTTGCGGTAGACAAAGTCAGAGTTAACACCATGGCTGAACATCTTTTTAACTTCTTCCGTATTCTTTTTCAAGTCCTTATATAGAGGACGTTTCGATTCTTCTTTGGTGGAATTTTCCCGTTTAAAAAGACCGAACATGCTGCATGACTCCTTCCTTATCTATTTGCCTAGCTTCTGCAAAAACCTCCTATTTTATGTCCGTAAAATGGGATAAGGGAAATTAGAAGGGAAGAATTATGAAAGGTGGTAATCGGTATTTCCGGAAAAGAAAGGAAAACAAGGAACACAGTTTCGAACTTTTCTCAAGTATGGCTACCGAGCAAGAAAGATAAAAAAGGCAGGCAGGAGGGATGGAAGTTGATATGGAGAAAGTCGGAAGGGTCGGACTAGACAAAAAGAAACTCACCAGCACGATGCTGATGAGTTCTTTTGGTTGAAGAGATATCTTTTGTTTATGCTTGAGTAGTCGCTTCTAATTCGATGGAAACTTTGATTTCGTCGCCGATTAAAACGCCGCCGGTTTCAAGGGTTGCATTGTAAGTCAAGCCATAGTTGCTGCGATTTATTTTTCCTTCACCGCTGAAACCATATACTTGGTTGCCCCATGGGTCTTTGCCGCTGCCTTCGAATTCCACTTTGAACGTTTCTTGACGAGTCGTACCGCGGATTGTCATATCGCCAGTGACTTCATATTCATCCTCTCCGACTTTTTTCACGTCTGTAGACTTAAATGTAATCTTCGGATTGTTTTCGATATCGAAAAAGTCCCCTGACCGCAAGTGCGTGTCACGCTGTTCGTTGCGGGTGTCGACACTGTTTACATCAATGAAAAATTCGACATCGGCAGTAGTCAAGTCCTCTGGATCAGCAGCAATTGTTGCTTCAAAGTCATGAAAAGTACCTTTCACTTTTGATACCATCATATGTTTTACCGAAAAATCAATGCTTGTGTGGGTTGGATCCACATTAAAAGTTTGTTTTGCCATTTTCCTATTCCCTCCGTTTTTAAATTTAAAGCTTTTTGTTCGTTATTTTTAATGATTAACTTACTTTATGTAAGTAAGTATATATTAGTAAATCATAAACGTCAACCTATTTTATTTCGAAACTAGGATAATTTTATCGAATGGGTTGACCTTGCTTAAGCGGCACGGTTGAAAACAGGTTGGAGGTTTTCTCTTTAAATTATTCACCAAATCGTCTAAAATAGGTAGTAATTAAAGGAATTTTTCAAAAATTTAATAAACAAAACAGAAGCGACATAAGGTGTAGGAGTAGTAGTAGAAGTATTTTTGAAATCGTTTGCAAAAAATTTCGGATGAGGTGATCTAATGGATATGCAACCTATTGCAGCTCGGGAAGGGAATCACAATTTAAAGGATTACGAGAAAACAAGACAGTCGTTCGACTGGGAAGACGTGAAAAAAGAATTTAGCTGGAATGAAACCGGCAAAGTGAATGCCGCCTATGAAACGATCGACCGACATGCTGAAAATCCTGCGAAGAAAGACCAGACTGCTTTGATATACTCCTCACCAGACAGGGAAGAGACATTGACTTTCCATGAATTAAAAACAATGAGTAACAAATTCGCCAACGTACTTAAAAAGCATGACGTGCAAAAGGGGGACAGAGTCTTTTTGTTTATGCCGAGAAGCCCGGAATTTTATGCGAGCTTTTTCGGTATTCTGAAGGTTGGAGCCATTGCAGGTCCTTTATTTGAAGCCTTTATGGAACAAGCGGTTCGTGACAGACTCGATGACAGCGGCGCTTCGATGTTGATCACGACCCCGGAATTGCTCGAACGGGTTCCTCAGGATGAACTCCCGGAGCTCAAGAAAATTGTGCTTGTCGGGTACCATGAGGAATCGGATGATAAGTACATCGATTACTTCCATGAGATGGAGCAAGCTTCCGAGGAGTTTGACATTGAATGGGTAGACCTCGAAGATGGCATGCTGCTGCATTATACTTCCGGATCAACCGGAAAACCGAAAGGGGTCTACCATGTTCACAATGCGATGATCCAACATTATGCGACAGGGCACTGGGTGCTTGATTTGAAGGAAGACGATGTTTATTGGTGTACGGCGGATCCCGGCTGGGTCACCGGAACAAGCTATGGAATTTTTGCTCCATGGCTGAACGGGGTGACGAACGTGATACGGGGCGGCCGTTTCACGGCGGATTCTTGGTATGAAACAATTGCTAAAAACAACGTTACCGTTTGGTACACGGCTCCGACTGCGCTCCGGAAGCTGGTAAGCGCTGGAGAACAGACAGCGAAAAAATACGATCTTTCTTCGCTGCGGCATGTCCTGAGTGTTGGCGAACCGTTGAATCCGGAAGTGATCACCTGGGGCGTGAAGGCGTTTGATTTGAGAATCCATGATACCTGGTGGATGACGGAGACTGGTGCGATGTTGATCGTCAACCTTCCAGATATGGATATTCGCCCTGGATCAATGGGTAAACCGATTCCAGGAATTGACGCAGCGATCATCGATAATGAAGGAAACGAACTTCCGCCCAATCAAATGGGAAATCTGGCAATAAGGCAGGGATGGCCATCCATGATGCGTGCGATATGGCAAAACCCTGGAAAATATGAAAGTTATTTCATCAATGGCTGGTATGTGTCAGGGGACAGTGCCTATAAGGATGAAGACGGTTATTTTTGGTTCCAGGGAAGACTGGACGATGTCATCAATACATCCGGAGAACGGGTTGGACCGTTCGAAGTGGAAAGCAAGCTGATTGAACATCCAGCTGTTTCGGAAGCCGGTGTCATCGGGAAACCGGATCCGGAACGAGGAGAAATCATCAAAGCTTTCATCACCCTGAATGATGGCTATCAGTCAAGCGATGAATTGGTCGAAGATATCCGGAAGTTTGTAAAAACCGGCTTGAGCGCCCATGCTGCACCACGGGAAATTGAAGTCAAGGATACGATTCCAAAGACAAGGAGCGGGAAAATCATGCGCCGGCTTTTGAAATCCTGGGAATTGGGACTGCCGACCGGAGATACCTCTACATTAGAAGAGTAGGCTAAGGAAGTTTGAACAAAAGCATAGCGGCCAACATAAAAACCGAACGATAATTCGTTCGGTTTTTATATCCTTAATAACTTGACTTCACGCCAAAGCAAAATCGTTTCAATGTGAATAGTGCTAATCTCCACTTTCGCTGGCACCGGCTTCACGCTCTTTCACTGGATTCTGCATTGGATGGAGATACTTCCTCCTTCTTGCTAGTACGTGTGGAGGGGAAACTTCAATATATTTAAATCTTCCATATTATGTTTAAACTCCAAAGGCGAGGGTACATTATCGATGTAACCGTAAAACCCTATAGTTTTTCAAAGGAGTGTTGTTACGATGAGTAAGATTGCTTGTGTATTGACAGATATGTTTGAAGATGTGGAATATACAGATCCTGCCAAAGCATTTAAGGATGAAGGACACGAAGTGGTAACCATTGAAAAGGAAGCTGGTAAACAAGTCACTGGAAAACAAGGTGAAGCGAAAGTGACGATTGATAAAGGCATCGATGATGTCAATCCTTCTGACTTCGATGCTCTGTTTATCCCTGGCGGATTTTCACCAGACCAATTGCGCGCAGATGAACGGTTTGTTTCTTTTGCAAAACACTTTATGGACGAGAAAAAACCAGTAATGGCCATTTGTCATGGGCCGCAGCTGTTGATTACGGCTAAAAAACTGGAAGGACGCCAGGCAACTGGGTTCAAATCGATTCAAGTGGATATGGAGTACGCCGGCGCCGACTTAAAAGACCAAGAAGTCGTCGTTTGCCAAAATCAGCTGGTAACCAGCCGTCAACCAGATGATATTCCAGCTTTCAACCGTGAATCATTAAAAGTATTGGCATAAACCAATGAAAAAGAGGTTGTCCACATAAGGGCAGCCTCTTCTTTAGCTTGCAACGATCCTGACAAAAGGGGGAAAAGATTAATGATAGTTAGAAAAAACGGTGATCGATGGGAAATCATTAAACAGCATGATCATGCATACTTATCCTTTCAACTTGCATGCCATTGGAGACGTGATGCTTTTCCCTATCCAGCATTAAAACAGGATGTTTTATATGCAATCCGTCATCATGATCGGGCCTGGATTCCGCTTGATCAACAGATTGTTTGGAATGTTGCTGAGCAGAAGCCATATGATTTTATTGACTACCCCTTACAGGAAAAACTTCAAGCATACAGTCGCGGTATTGATCAGGTTGAGGAACAAACTTCTTATGGTGCTATCCTTTGCAGCATGCATTATGTTTCTTTTTTCTCGTCTGACAAAGGTAATGATCCCGACATTTCGTCATTCTTGCTTCATGAACAAGAGCGAAGACGCCGGCTGATCTCTTCTTTAACGATAGATTCGCTGGAGGATGCTATGACCTGTCATTATCGCATCCTGCAATTTTGTGATGATTTATCCTTATATGCGACATTGAATCCTCCCGGTGTGAAGAAATCGGAAGAAATAGACTGGTTCAAGGATGGATTTCGTCAGGAATTTTGCTTTGCACCAAGAGGAATGACAGCGGAGTGGCTGACAGACACGGACATACAGGTTAAACCATTTCCTTTCTCTACGGAATTTGAAGTAGAGATACAGGTCTTGCGTGTTGCTCCTGAATCCTCACAATCAGCGGTTGAATGGGAAAGCGTCTCAAATAAAAACCGGATTTTCCGTTTCGCTCCAGGTTAAGTCACTTAAGTTTTTTTGAATGGTCTGTTTGATGGTTGGCAGTGATTTCTTCAAAAAGATTTTGCTGTTGTTGAGATGTCTGTTTTGGTTGCTGTGTATTATCCATCACTGCCGGGTTCAGCATGCTTGGATGAATCATTTTTTTAAATTCCCCTACGGTGAGTGGACGGGCATCCTCCGTCAATTCATATCCAAGCTGCCCATTCGGTTCGATTGTTGCCGTTTTGAGATCGGAAAGCTTGGAAATCCCTTGCTGCCGGAGAAACATTTCGAGTTGGTCGACAGTAAGCCGGTTCTTGTTAAAGTTTTTCGTTTCCAGCTGTCCGTTTTGAATGAGGATTTTTGATTTACCAGTAATAAACTTTTCCACAACGTTGAATTTAAGTTGAAGCCACTCGATAACGATCAGGGTGAAAACAAAAATGGCGGCAACGATAATCGTTCGGATTACGCTCCTTTCCACGATTGGTTGAATGATAACCGAACCAATCGAAATCATCACTACGGTCTGTGCCAATGTCATTTGTGAAATGGATTTTCTTCCGGAAATACGCAAAAGTAATATTCCCGATAGCACCAAAATCACCGATTTAAATACAAACTGGAAGTCCAGATTCACGTCATCACCTTCTCTTTCTACCTTCTATTTTCTTTTAGTTTGAGCAGCTTCCAGCCAATTTAACAATGGTATCAAAAGGTAAATCAATCGGAACGGTTATATAAACAAAAAAACCAGGATGCAGATTATCCTGGTTTTACTATGTCAAAGTTTGCGTCAAGCAGCTGCCAGTTTTGAGGAAAGGCCAATCCCAGTTTCCAATAGCTAATCCCCCGAAGTCCTAATTCTTTAATCAAGTCGAACTTGGCTTGGATGGAGCGAGCGTCTTCAAACCATACTTCATGCCGGTTTCCTTCGTCGTCCGTATAATGAAAAAATGGAGCTTGGTCGGTCTCATCGTACTCAATGGCAACATTTTCGTTTCGGGCCAGGGTGATTGCCTGTTGAGGGCTTAGCGCCTGGGCATAATCTCCGCCTGGTTCGAATGGCAGCGTCCAGTCATATCCGTAGAGGTTTTGACCAAGCAAAATTTTTTCAGCTGGCATTTCGGTCAATGCATATTCTACCACTTCCCGCACCGGCCCGATCGGTGAAACAGCCATAGGCGGACCGCCGCTATATCCCCATTCATAGGTCATCAACACAACAAAATCTGCGATTTCCCCGTGGGCAGCATAGTCATGGGCCTCATACCACGCTCCGGTTTGTTCGGCACTTGTTTTCGGAGCGAGAGCGGTGGACATCAATAATCCTGCTTCACTCAAGCGTTGCTTGGCTCTTCTTAGAAAATTGTTGTAGTCTTCACGAGTATCCGGTGGAAGAAATTCAAAATCGAAATGGACGTCTCGATAACCGCCGGCTTCGGCTGTGCTTACAATTTCATTCAAAAGCGTGTTTTCTACTTGCCGGTTCGTTATGATTTCCCTGCCTAATTCTGCGCTAAATGCTCCCTCTTCCAAATTGGTAACTACCAGGACCAGACCGGCATTGTTGTTTGCGGCAATTTGCCGGAAGTTATCTAACGGTGGAGGAATCAAGGTGCCGTCACGATTTATCCGATAACTGAAAGGGGACAAGTAAGTAAGATACTGTGTATTCTTCTCCGCCGAATTGATCAAGGTCTCGGAGACTGTTTCGCCGTACGGTTCGATATAGGCATTAACTTCCGTCCTGGTCTTGGGCTGCTGGGGGATAAATAGAGGAAATCCAACTTGAAGTTCAAGATTGGGGGAAATATTGTTGGCATTGGCAAGTTGTTGTACAGACACTCCGAATCGCTGGCCGATCGAATATAAACTGTCCCCGGGCTGGACACGGTAAATATTCCCCTGGAGCGGAACAACCAACGTCTGTCCGACAACTAAATTGCCGGGAGCATCCAGTTCATTTACGGCCTGCAATGACGCCACGGTGGTGCCGTACATCATCGCTATCGCATATAAGGACTCTCCCGGCGCAACTACATGGATTTGCACATTCCTTCCTCCTCTGAAAATAACATTTTTCTCCGTTATCATCTTATGTGCAGAGGAAGGAACATATGCTTTTAAACAGGATCAATATCTGCGCCAAGTTTTTCAGCCATCAGCGCGAGGGCCCGGTCGTTCTGTTGCTCCTCGTTGGAGGCGATACAGTTTTTTGGTACACTGATACTATACTCACGCATATGAGCATCGTTGGCCGTGAACAGTACACAAAAGTCACCAGCGATACCGGCGATGATGATATGGTTTACGTTTAATTCTTTCAATAAAGATTCGAGCGCTGTACCATAGAATCCAGAATGTTTTGGTTTTATCAGGAAATAATCATCGGATGCAGGCTGCATTTGATCGATGATTTGTTTGTTTTGTTCATTGCGGCAGTAATCACTGACTTTTTGAAAGTCCGATTGCCAGATGCCATAATGGTCATTTACATAAATAATAGGAATAGACTGCTGATACGCAAACTCTTTCAATTTTTTCAGGTTGGGGAGGATTTTCTTGGTGTTTTCCAACAACTGTGGACCCTCCGGAAAATCAAAGTCATTGATGATGTCTACAATGACCACGGCCGCATCATTTCTGTCTGTTTCCATGACTTCACTCCTCTCTTCCTTATTATTTATCTTTTTCCTGATGTTTGAAACCTTCGAATGAAAAGTGGGATGATTAATGAACGATCAATATTATATGGAACTGGCCATTATGGAAGCAAAAAAAGCAGGACAACTGGGAGAAGTGCCGATCGGGGCGGTCATTGTCCACGAAGAGCAAGTGATCGCCGCATCCTTCAATTTACGGGAGTCGCTTCAAACAACCGCCTCTCATGCTGAGCTGATTGCGATTGACAAAGCAAATGAATCAATAGGAAGCTGGCGGCTCGAAAATTGTACCCTTTATGTTACGTTGGAGCCTTGCCCGATGTGTGCGGGAGCAATCATTCAATCCAGAATCCCCCGGGTCGTTTTCGGGGCCTACGATCCCAAAGCAGGTTGTGCAGGCACCTTGATGAATCTTCTCGAAGACAGCCGGTTCAATCATGTGGCGGAAGTCCGTGGAGGAGTATTGGAAGAAGCATGCGGACAACTGTTGACTGATTTTTTCCGTACTCTCAGGCAGCAAAGGAAGAGAAAGCCCGGAGACAAATGAGGCTTCCAGTCTCTACCTATTGCATTTTTGGATGAAAGTCGTTATACTATGAATTGCGCTATTAAAGCGCCACAAATAATTGTTAGCAAATTTGTCGTGCTAGGCGGGGAGGTAGCGGTGCCCTGTACTCGCAATCCGCTATAGCGAGGCTGAATCCCCATCCGAGGTAGTATGACATTAAGGTCTGCCTCAAGGGATTGGTGCTGACACCCGGGTCCTGCGCAACGGGAACCCGTGAACCCTGTCAGGTCCGGAAGGAAGCAGCAGTAAGCGGTCCTTCTTGTGTGCCGCGGGGAAGCCCGGGTCGAGCCATGAACTTGAGTAACGCTTAGGGTCGTACTATCGACGATGGGTGCACGGCTTTACTTATTGAATACATGCTAGTGAACCTCTTGTCTCAGGGCAAGAGGTTTTTCGTATAGAAGGTTTCCAACCGCAACATAATTCAGTTATAATTAAGAGAGCAATCAAAAAGGGGCAAGTATTGAATGAGCTATCAGGCACTGTATCGAGTCTGGCGTCCAAGGAGCTTTTCTGATGTCGTCGGACAAACCCATATTACCCGTACATTGCAAAATGCCATCGTCCAGCAGAAGTTTTCGCATGCCTATTTGTTTTCAGGGCCGCGGGGTACAGGCAAGACCAGTGCTGCCAAGATATTTGCGAAAACCGTAAACTGTGAACATGCGCCAGTGAAGGAACCGTGTAACGAATGCGCGGCATGTCTGGGAATACAGGATGGCTCCATTTCCGATGTAATCGAAATCGATGCCGCATCCAACAATGGAGTGGAACAGATCCGGGATATCCGGGACAAAGTGAAGTATGCACCAAGTGCGGTCGCTTACAAAGTTTATATTATCGATGAAGTCCATATGCTGTCGATGGGCGCTTTTAATGCCTTGTTGAAAACATTGGAGGAGCCGCCCAAGCATGTCATTTTTATTCTGGCGACCACGGAACCGCATAAAATACCATTAACGATCATTTCCCGCTGTCAGCGATTTGACTTTAAACGGATCACCCCTTCCTCGATCGTCGAGCGTATGCAGACAATCGTCGAAGCAGAAGGTATCAAGACAACCAGGGAAGCTCTTGAATCTGTGGCACTTTCTGCTGAAGGAGGGATGCGGGATGCGCTCAGCTTGTTGGATCAGGCGATATCTTACAGTGAAGATGAGGTAAGTCTGGAGGATGTCCTGGCCGTTACCGGGTCGGTCTCACAGGAAAAACTGACGCTTGTGACCGAGGCGATGTATCGACAGGAAATTCAACAGGCGTTGCGTTATGTGGATGATTTGATCCAGGAAGGAAAGGATCCGGGACGCTTTGTATTTGACTTGATTTACTATTTGCGTGATTTACTGCTATACCAAAGTGCGCCAGATCTGGAGAATATTTTGGAACGTGCTTTGCTGACTGACAGTTTCAAACAGCTTGCCGCGGAAGTCAATGCTGACTGGATCCAGGAAGCAATTAGGCAGCTGAATGAATGTCAACAGGAAATAAAGTGGACAAATAGTCCCAAGGTATTCATTGAAATAGCCGTATTAAATATCTCTGATCAGCAAAAAGCTTCCAGTGGAACGTCCGCTGAAGCCGTTGACAAGTTGACAAGAAAATTGGCCCAACTGGAAAAAGAAATGCAGGAAGTAAAGAAAAATGGTGTGGCGGTCCAGCATGCTGATGCTCCTTCGCCAGCACAACCGCGTCCGCAGCAACGGGCAACAAAAAACAGTTATAAAATTCCGTTTGAACGAATACGTCAAGTATTGAAGGAAGCCTCTAAGACAGAGTTGAAGAATGTGCAGTCTCAGTGGGCGAATTTCATGAATATGCTGAAGAAACAAAGTGCCCCTGCCCATGCGACAATCCAGAACAGTAAGCCCCGGGCTGCATCGAGCCAGGCTCTAGTTGTAGCATTTAAGTACGAAATCCATTGTTCACTTGCTTTAGACCATAAACAAGCGATAGAATCGTTATTAGCGGAGGTCATCGGTAAATCACTGACGGTGATTCCGATACCGGAAGCGAATTGGCAAGAACTCAGAGAAGAATATATCAGCAAGCAAAAACAGCAGGAAACGGAAGAGCAAGGGGAATCCTCCCAGGAGGAAGATCCGTTGGTTGCCGAAGCAAGAAAGCTCGCTGGTGATGATTTATTAGAAATTCATGATTAATAAGGAGGGTTTTCCATGCGTGGTGGTGGAAATATGAATAAAATGATGAAGCAAATGCAGAAAATGCAAAAAGATATGATGAAAGCTCAGGAAGAACTTCAAGAAATGAGTTTTGAAGGTGCTGCCGGCGGGGGTATGGTAAAAGTAACAGCAAACGGGAAAAAGGAAATTACCGACATTCAAATAAACGAAGAAGTGGTGGACCCGGATGATCTGGATATGCTCCAGGATTTGATTCTGGCCGCAACGAACGACGTATTGAAACAGGTTGAAGACAAAACAAATGATACTATGGGACAGTTCACGAAAGGTTTAAACATGCCTGGAGGAATGTTCTAGGAGGTATGCTTCATGTATTACCCAGAACCGATTTCAAAGCTGATTGACAGCTTTACAAAATTGCCGGGGATCGGACCGAAAACGGCTGTCCGCCTGGCCTTTTTTGTGTTGAATATGAAAGAAGATGACGTTTTGGATTTTGCGAAGGCTTTGGTCAATGCAAAGAGAGAGCTGACCCACTGCTCGATATGCGGGCATATCACCGACCAGGATCCATGTTCGATTTGTCAGGACGAGACAAGGGATAATTCGGTGATTTGTGTCGTGCAGGATCCAAAGGATGTCATTGCCATGGAAAAAATGAAGGAATTTGGCGGAAAATATCATGTCCTGCATGGAGCTATCTCTCCGATGGATGGGATTGGGCCTGAGGACATCAATGTTCCGAGTTTGCTGAACCGGCTTAAAGATGAAGAAGTAAATGAACTCATCCTTGCTACCAATCCGAATATCGAAGGCGAAGCAACTGCGATGTATATCTCCCGTCTGGTTAAACCTTCCGGGATAAGAATCACCAGAATCGCCCACGGACTTCCAATGGGAGGCGACCTCGAGTATGCGGATGAAGTAACATTGTCTAAAGCGATGGAAGGACGAAGGGAATTATAATTTCCGGCTCTGTAGCGTGCAACTCTTGTGTTGAATGTAGAGAAAGAGGATAGGTGATCAAAGTGATTGGCGGTAAAAAGATTAAAAAGAGCCAGGTGGATGAGCAGTTATTGGATGATATTTTTAAATCAAAGGAAGAATGGAAAAGTATCAAATCAATCATTGAACGAAGCGTCGAACCCACTGAGCGTGGAATATACGAACTTAAGGTTGCTGAAGCTAAATACCTTTACCTGTTGCGGGAAGCGAGAGTTCGAAAGGTAAGTGCGATGAGATAATTCAGTTCTTTTTCCTTTTGCCTTTTCATACCTATAAATAGAAAAGGACAAGCAAAAGGAGAGGAGAAAATGAATCCAGCGGTCATCATAACAAGTATGGTGGTGGTAATAGCCTTACTACTTGTTCTCGGAGCACCGATCAAGCCTTTGCGCTTTGTTGCTCAGGGATCGGTAAAATTAGTGATTGGTGTATTGTTTTTGTTTTTCTTCAATGTATTCGGTGCTTCTATTGGCCTCCATCTGCCGATAAATATATACACCGCCCTAATCACCGGTTTTTTAGGAATTCCTGGCTTGGCTTCGTTGGCGGCCATTCACCTATTTATCTTCTGAAAACAGTTTCCGATAGTTGGAAACTGTTTTTCTATTGCATCACATTCTGTGACATGTTATATTATGAAAGTTGCATCGGACAACAAGCAACCACGAAAAAACATATTGACTTCTTACAAGTCCAAATGTTATATTGATTAAGTTGCTGTTTTGAAGGAAGTAATAGTTGATTTAAAAAAGTTATTGACTTCATTCTAGTAATCTGATATAATTATTAAGCTGTCGTTGAGGCGGCGAGCGACAATTTGATCTTTGAAAACTGAACAAAACAACCAGTATGTCAAGCAAGATATACAAGCTAGTTTTTTGAACGAGCAAGCAAGCTCAACTATTATGGAGAGTTTGATCTTGGCTCAGGACGAACGCTGGCGGCGTGCCTAATACATGCAAGTCGAGCGCGGGAAGCAGGCAGATCCCTTCGGGGTGAAACCTGTGGAACGAGCGGCGGACGGGTGAGTAACACGTGGGCAACCTGCCTGTAAGATCGGGATAACTCCGGGAAACCGGGGCTAATACCGGGTAATACCTTTCTCCGCATGGATAAAGGTTGAAAGGCGGCCTTTTGGCTGTCACTTACAGATGGGCCCGCGGCGCATTAGCTAGTTGGTGGGGTAACGGCCTACCAAGGCAACGATGCGTAGCCGACCTGAGAGGGTGATCGGCCACACTG